>NZ_JANUEB010000012.1:0-286616 GCF_024810095.1 Sphingobacterium sp. BIGb0165
TTTTTCATTGGTCACCCCTTTCGAAGTAACCGCCCCTCCCTTGCGGAGTGGTGCAAAGATAGGGAGTTTTTATAATCACTTCCAAGTCTTTTGTTTTATTTTCTTTCAATATATCCGTAACTCACTGTAACGTTGGTGGATTGTTTTTATCCGGATGAGCTCCGGAAGACAAAAAAGGCCGGCTATGGTCGGATCTGCGACGCAAAGACGGCTGAGGCACACGTGTGGATACCCAACGCCGCAAAGCGGATAGAAACCGCGGCCTCATGGAAAAAGGAAACCCGGGTCAACAAAAGGCCGGTTATAGGAGGATCTGCAGCACAAAGGTGGCGGTAACGGAACGGTGGAACTGCCATGACCGCTGCTGGGCAGCTTCCCTGCTGCCGCTCCCGAGCAGGGATAGCAGCACAGGGTCCGGTATTTATAGCAGTACCCTGCAACTATAATGGAGCAGGGCAGATCGTTATAAAGCGACTGTCCAGGCCACAAGCAGGAAGCAACAGTATCAATAGGACTTAACAGTGGATCTCATGGACAACCCGAGGAAATCCGGCAACACAGAAAACTCCACACTGCAACGGCAGGAGATCCGCCAGATTGCTTATCAACTGTTCCTGTATTAATAGGGATATAACCGGGGGTTTACAGGGGGTTTACAGGGGTATAACAGGGGTAGATCTCTGTTATACCCCTGTTATATCCCAGTTAATACCTAACCATAACTTTTTTAGGTATAAATAAGATAGGAAGCAGCTCCAACGAAGACCTGGAGTGGGTATTGACAACAAGCTATCGTTTCAGATCAGGTTGGCCAAAATGTTCAGCTCCGTCAATATTCGGAAAGCCATCAATTAGTAGAGCAGCTGGGAACCCGATATCGGGGGAATAGGATAACAACAGTCTGCCGCAATCAGTCGGAAAAGGGCTTCGCAAAAAAGAGAGAAAAATTCACGGTCTACCAACAGAAAACATGTTGCTACGAATAACAGCGGTTCCCCTAGTGAAGACACCTCAGGACTCCACCCTGCCTCAGTCGGGACAGTTTCGGAATGAATCCGTACTGCTTCCGTGGTAAGTCCGTGGTGAGTCCGAGTCTAACACGCTAGAACAGCAGTAGCAGCCCGGACTTACATTGCTCAAATCTGCACTCAGACTCGCATAAAGTCCGATTCGGTCCCGAACAGTTCTCGGACCACAATCGAAAAAAACTCCAAAATAGGCAAAACACTTGGACTCATTGGCTGGAAATGCAGTTTTTTAAAATAAAAGCATTCAAAAAATTGCATTTGTTAAACATAAAAACACTATAAACCCGACTATATTATTGTTACAACACAAACCTTTGATAATTATCAAAAACAAGTGGTTTGTCTTTTTTTTTATGTAGATTTATCTTCTTATAACAATCTCCAAAGTGATGAGCAGAACTACCCTGAAAGATATAGCCTTAGAACTCAACATTTCTGTTTCGACAGTTTCCAAAGCACTATCAGACAGCTACGAAATCAGTGAAGCAACTAAAAAAATGGTTCAGGAGTACGCTAAAAAACACAATTTCCATCCCAATAAGTTGGCACGAAGTTTAAAAATCGGAAAATCAAATACCATTGGAGTCATTGTTTCCAATATCAGTAATACATTCGTATCTCAGATTCTCGATGGAATTCAGATCGCTTCCCAGCAAACCATCTACGATGTTATCTTTATGCAAAGTAGAGAGGATGAACGCGTAGAAAAGAATTGTATAGATGTTTTAAGAATGCGAGGCATAGATGGGCTAATGATAGCCCCTGTATCTTCTGGGTCAAATATTGAGGAGCTTAAAGACCTCATTAAAGCTAAAATACCTGTCGTTATCTTTGACCGCATCAATCACAAATTGGATACATTCAAAGTCGGAGTCAATAATTTTCAAGGAGCCTACAACGCTACCCAACACCTTCTTCAACAAGGGAAAAAGAATATATTACATATCACAGGAAAGAACCTAGGTGTTGCCGAAGAACGTTTAAGTGGTTTTAAAGCAGCTCTATCTGATGCGGGCATACCTTTTAATGAAAAGCACTACATCGAATGTAGCTTTAACAGCACAATTGATTTAGACAAGAGTATAAGAGAAATTATAATCAAAGAGTATATTGACCATAAAAATATCGATGCAATTTTCGGTGCAACGGATGTCATCACGACAAGAACATTAGGTATTTTAGCAGAACTTCGGATTGAAGTTCCGACGGAAGTTGCCGTCATTGGATTTTCCAATACACAAATTGCAGCTTCATTAAACCCTGCACTGTCAACTGTCGTACAACCCGCAACTGAAATCGGTGAAATAGCAACCAAAAAACTGATTGATACCATTAATCAGACAAGACCAATTCACGAATTTGAAACCATTGAACTTCCGACACAGCTTGTCATAAGAAAATCTTCATTATAATCCCTTCCCTTTTACATCGAGGGAAAAGAACAAAAAAATACAGTCGGAAAATATCGCTTATGCTATTATCTCCCGACTGTATTTTTTATACTATAACTTTCTCATCAGCGAAAGTAATCACTAAAATTATTACAATAGATTACTCACCAGTAATACCATATTCCAATCCTCGTAATTCAGCTAAACCTCTTAATCGGCCAATAGCAGAATAACCAGGGTTTGTCACCTTGTTAAGATCATCCAGCATCTGATGTCCGTGATCAGGTCTAAATGGAATAGCAGTAGATCGCAACTGGTTTTCGGCAACCAAAATCCGCATAATTTTATACATATTCACATCTCCATCCAAATGATCTGCTTCATAGAAACTACCAATGGTATCTTTCTTAACATTCCGCAAATGGACAAAGTTTACCCGCGCCTTTACCTGCTCTAATATCCTCGGTAAATCATTGGTCTGGCTAGCTCCTAAAGAACCTGTACAAAAACAGATACCATTGAATTGTTGCGGCACTTCACGCAAGATATAGCCAAGGTCTTCACCATTGCTAGCAATACGTGGCAAACCTAAAATCGGATAAGGTGGGTCATCCGGATGGATCGTCATACAGATGCCGTTTGCTTCACATACCGCAGCAATTTCGTTTAGAAAGTAGACTAGATTTCTACGCAAGCCATCCCTTCCAATATGTTTATATGTATCAATACTGGCTTTTAAAGCATCCAATTCTACATTTTTTTCTCCTGGAATCCCCATCAGTACGACATTGGCCAAGCTATCTTTTTGTTGTTCGGAAATTTCACCAAAGCGCTTCGTTGCTCTTTTGACAATATTTTCTGAATAGTCTTTTTCGGCATCCGTTCGTTTTAAAATAAAGATATCAAAAAGCGCAAGGTCAATCCAGTCAAAGTAAAGGGCCTTTGAGCCATCTGCCATCACCAGATCCAATTGCGTTCTGGTCCAATCCAGCACAGGCATAAAATTGTAACAGACTGTTTTAATACCGCATTCCGCAAGATTAGCTAATGTCTGGTTATACTTGGCGATATATTCATCAACTCGAGGTCCTTTTGTTTTAATTTCTTCATGAACCGTTACGCTCTCTACCACCGACCAAACCAAACCCGCATCTTCAATAATACGTTTTCGCTCCTGGATATCGGCAAGAGGCCAAACCTCGCCATGGGGAATATGATGTAGCGCTGTAACGATACCCGTCGCGCCTGCCTGTTTAACATCCTGCAAGGATACTGGATCGTTGGGACCATACCAACGCCATGTTTGCTCTAATTTATTCATCTTAAAATCTCGTTAAACGCCGCACCATGCATTAAAACCACCATCTACAAAGACTGTCTCACCAGTTACAAAAGCTGATGCATCGCTCAATAAATAGATTAAAGTTCCTTTCAATTCCCGTGGATCTCCCAATCGATTATAAGGTGTCCCGCTAAGTATCCGCTTGGTACGTTCGCTATAGCTACCATCTGGATTTATCAATAGATTTTTGTTTTGTTTGGTCAGGAAAACACCCGGAGCAATTGCATTGACACGAACTTGATCACCATAACGTTGTGCAAGTTCCGTTGCCATCCATTTTGTATAACCATCAATACCGTGTTTAGCAACTGTATATCCTAATACCCGTGTGAAAGGCCGGCTTGCTGTCAAGGAGGAGATATTTACGATGGCTCCTTTTCCGCTTTCTGCAATTACACGACCAATGATATGTGTTGGGATAATTGTTCCATAGAGGTTTAGTTCGATCGCTTTAATCGTGTCTTGAATATTACTTGCAAATAGATCTTGGTCAGCTCCTATTGTCGCGCCCGGAATATTTCCACCAACTGCGTTCACCAGAGCGTCTATTCGCCCCCATTTATCAAGGATTTCATCCTTTGCTCTACTGACATCCTGTTCGTCCATGATATCAACCTCTACAAATATGGCCTCCCCGCCTAGAGATTCTACTTGCTGTACACGTTCTTTTCCGATCTGCTCGTTACGTCCAAGAATAGCAACTTTTGCCTCTGCTTCAGCTAACGCTTCCACAAATGCCTCACCAAGAATCCCCGTACCACCTGTGATCACGACAACCTTATCTTTTAATGAAAATGGATTATTACTCATGTATTTCTATTTCAAATTGGTATTTATCCCCAATTTTATTGATAATAACCTTAATTACAAAAAAAAGTAATTAATTTAATTACGATAACGTTTTAGTTATTTCAATTTATTTTTCCACTTCTTCCGTTGTTTCATCATCAAACAGAATTCTTACTGAAGGGGTATAGGTATCATCATGCTGTCCAGATTTATTCGCCCAAAAAAAAGCGCATAAAAACACCAAAGCTAATAAGACACTACAACCGATTAGAATATACATAATTTCCATAACAACTAGAGTTTATGACGTTTTGCATACCATCTTGTCATTAAGCTGGTAAATGAGATAATTGTAACTGTACTTATGGGCATCAAAATTGCAGCAAATAAGGGCGACATAATCCCTTGAATAGCAAAGCTCAACCCGATTATATTATAGAGCAAGGATATCCCAAAGCTCATATGGATTACCTTTACAGCATCTTTACTGAAAGCAAAGAAATCTGATAATTTTGAAAATGATTCGCCATCTAAAATAGCATCACATCCAGGTGAAAAGTTATTGATATCATCACTGACAGCAATCCCCAAATCGGCTTTACGCAATGCTCCTGCATCATTCAATCCATCCCCGATCATACAGACATGTTTTCCCGCCTGCTGAAATTTCTGAATGCGTCCCAGTTTTTCCATTGGAGATTGGTTAAACATCAAGCATGCTTCCGAAGGAAAAATCAATTTTAACGCATCCAGGCGTCGGTCATTATCTCCCGATATCAGATGCAGGTTGTAATGAGGTCTGAAATCTTCAATCAATGCCGACAGGCCGGCTCTCCATGCCTGTTCCATGGTAAAATATCCTTTCAGCTCATCACCGATGTGTATGAATACGACAGCTCCGTCGGTCTTGATATTTCCTATGTTCAAAAAATTAGCGCTGCCAATTTTGACGACTAAACCTCCAATTACTGCCTCCATCCCCTTTCCCGGAAACTCTTTAAAATTTCGTACAGGGATATCTGAGCAGACATCCAGCCATTTCACAATCTCTCGGCTCAATGGATGACTAGAATTTCGACATACCGCATTGACCAACTTTCTTTCATTTGTGGTAAGTGTTCCCTCAAAATAAATTGAGGTTGCTTTAGGCGACGAAATAGTCCCGGTTTTATCGAAAACAAGGATATCTATTGTTGCCATCTGCTCGATTGCCGCTGTATTTTTGACATAGAACTTGTTTCTATCGAAAATACTTAATGCCGCAGACAGGGTAAATGGAGAGCTCAACGCCAATGCACAAGGACATGCGATAATCAGCACTGCCGTAAAAGCTCCCCATGCCCTATTGGCGCTACCATCCACAGCCCAATACAGCGCTGCAAAAAAAGCGATCGCCAATAAAACAACAGTAAAATATTTACTTATAAAGTTCACAAAAGTCTGAAAGTGCTTATCGTAATCTTTATAGTTTTCATTATTCCATAATTTGGTCAGATACGACTGTGAAATCGGCTTTATGACTTCCAATTCGATTGCCTCACCAGTCTGACGCCCCCCAGCGTAAATAATTTCCCCTAGGGTTTTGCTTACAGGACTTGATTCGCCGGTCACAAAGCTAAAGTCAATCGCCGCATCACCTTTTAATAATATAGCATCCGCCGGGATAATCTCATTGTTGCGAACAAGAATACGGTCACCGATATGAACATCGGCCAATTGCACAGGTTTGTCTCCCTCTTCAGTAAGCACAGTTACCGCAACGGGGAAATAGCTCCGATAATCCCTTTCAAAAGAAATATGATAATAGGTCCGCTGCTGCACCCATTTTCCGATCAGAATAAAGAACACCAAACTACATAAAGTATCTGTAAAACCAGCTCCAGTCTGCGTTATTACTTCGAAAGCCGAACGTAAAAACAGGACCAAAATACCCAAGGCCAAAGGGACGTCCAGATTCAACCTTTTTTGTTTCAAACTGACATACGCGGACTTAAAGTAATCTGAAGCACAATACAACAAAACCGGCAACCCAAAAGCTAAATTGATATAACCGAAAAAACTTGCATACTCCTTTTCAAATGCTCCCATACCAAAGTAGTCCGGAAAACTAAATAACATCGAATTTCCGAAACAGAATCCTGCTACTGCAATCTTGGCAACCAAGGGATTCAGATTATTCTTATTTCCCTCTTTAACAACATCCTGCAGCGTAATTTTTGGATCGTAACCAATATTAGCTAATAGATATACTAAATCTTTGAGCGGAAGTAAAGTATGATTAAAAGTGATACTAGCTTGTTTTTTCATAAAGTCCACGCGGGACTGTAGCACGTTTGGGTTTAATTTATAGAGATTTTCCAACAGCCAAATACATGAGCTACAATGGATAGCAGGAATATAAAAGGTAATGATAGTCATCTTATCATCCTTAAAATCCACTAATTTAGCCGCAATCTGCGGCTCATCCAAATACGAAAAATCCACTTGTTTTTCTTTATTGGATTTCCCAGGATGCTGATTATAACGGTAGTATTGTTGCATCCCCCCATTGTGCAAAACCTGATAGACCGTTTGACATCCGAGGCAGCAAAAATCATGATCATCGAGATGGTAACCTGTTTCATCGATCTTGTCTCCACAGTGGTAGCATTTCTCTATTTGTTGTACTTTTTCCTTTGTTACCGCCATATCCCCAATTAAATTGCTTCACTAAATAACTGCATTTTTGTACGCAGCTTCAAAAAACGTTGATCAAAGGCCATACAGATATTCCGTAGAAATGAACGTCCGATCGCAGTGCATCGAATCAGATCTCCTTCTATGCTGACTAAGCCATCTTGGACTAATGTTGACAATTCTTCTTTAATCTGCTCAGTTAAATCCGATGTGGGATCCAATTGTACTTTACCTTTACACATCATATCAAGGATGTAACGTCTTATGACCAGATCTTCTGCATTAAGTATATGTCCTTTCACTACAGGCAATACACCTGATGCGATCAGCTTATGATATTCTTCAACTGTTTTTACATTTTGTGCGAAACCACCCCAGGCATCGCTGATCGAGGACACACCAATCCCAATTAATAAGGGGTTAAACCGATCCGCATACCCCATAAAATTACGGTGCAAGCGTTCCTCTTGGAAAGCCAAATAAAGTTCATCCTCTTTTTTTGCAAAATGGTCCATCCCGATATCTGCGTAGCCTTGTGCCAGGATCAGCTTTTTCCCAAGATTATAAAGTGCTAGTTTGGCAGTACCCTTTGGCAGATCCGCCTCCGTATAATGCCGCTGCCCGGGTTTTAACCAAGGGACATGGGCATAGCTATAAAAAGATATCCGATCTGGCTTGAGCAGCATGGATTTTTCAATGGTATCCTGTACAGATGCTTGAGTCTGCTTCGGCAATCCGTAGATCAAATCGAAATTAATGGATTCAAAACCGATCTTTCTTGCATTCAACATCACCGCTTCCACTTCTTCAAAGGTCTGCTGTCTATTGATCATAAACTGCACCAAAGGGTCAAAATCCTGTATCCCTAAGCTGAGACGACGGAAACCTAGGTCAAAAAGAATCTGTAAGTGTTCGGTTGTGGTATTAGCAGGGTGCGCTTCAAATGAAAAAGAGCGATCTGCTGTGACATCGACATGCTCAAGAATCCCCTCTATCAACAATTTCAGGTTCTCGGCTTGAAAAAATGTCGGTGTACCGCCACCCAAATGTATTTCTGACACGAGCGGTCTTTCACCTTTGAAAACAGCCAGATACATCTCCCACTCCTTTAGGAGAGCAGCAATGTAAGGCAGTTCAACCTGATGATTTTTTGTGATACGCGTATTACAGCCACAGTAGGTGCATAGGCTTTCGCAAAAAGGAAGATGTATATACAGACTTAATCCCTTATCTTTTGACTGTTTGAAAGTACGGTATACCTGATCCGTCCAAGCATCAGTAGAAAATGTTTTATCGTCCCAAAATGGAACAGTTGGATAACTGGTGTACCGTGGTGCTGCGATATTATATTTCTGCACTAGCTCCGCCATAGTCTTGTCTTGTGTACTCATTGAAAATTATTTTTTGCGCAGTCATTTAAACAACAACACGCTTTACCCACACATTTTTCCATCCCCCAGAGATTGAGATTCCGAACAGTCTGTTCTGCCAGTCCTTTTGGGCTTTGATCCTCAAAAGGTGCATTCGCAATCTGAATACTTAGAGCGCCTGCCTTCACCAAATCGATATGGGATGTTTCTTTACTTCTAGTCATGATCTTATTGATCCCTAATTCCTTCAAATTAAGTAGCATTTTATCATCCAAAATATCTCCTCCAGAGATGACAATCGCATCCTTTCCGCGCGCATAATTTTGCGTTTCGGCATTTAATCCGTTTGAAATCAAGGTGAGATCATGCTGTTTCGCATTGGCCAATGCCCAAAACTCTTTTTCAAATGACCTCACATTATATACAACTACTTTCATTTTGAATTCTACAATCAACCACGTATAAGTTTATCCTAAAAACAAAATTAGCTCATAGCTCAGCCTAAAAACATGATACAAGACCATATCCGACAATGATATATATCACAATTACACAAAAAGGGTGTGTCCGAATTCTTCGAACACACCCTTTTTGTATTGATATTTATGAACCGTAAGCCCCAAAGCTCACGCAATATTTACTTGTTTACTTGTTACTGTTTTACATCCCTCAAATTTTTGATCGAGTTGATAAAAATCTTTCCCTTTTCCTTCGAGATCAGCTTTTCCTCCTTAAAATCAGAAAGCATACGTGAAACCGTTTCATTTGCCGTCCCGGCTATCGAAGCAATACCATCTCTGGTAATATCAATTGTACAGGCATTGACCTCATTGATATTAATTCCGCTTTTTTCAGCTACACTGATCAGCGCATTGGCCACACGTTTACGGACAGAATGATAGGCAAAACCCAACAGTTGTTCTTCTTTTTCACGAAGGTCGACAGAAAGCAATTTGATAAATTTGCTTGCTATAGCTGGCTTTTTCCACAAAAGTTCCAAAAAGGCGTCTTTCGGGATTAAAATAACCTCGCTCGGTTCAACAGCCTCTGCATAATCTTCATAGTTCTCATTCAACAACACGGAAGCATAACCAAAATAATTTCCTTCGATATAAATTCCAGTTGACAACTCGCGTCCATCTTTGTACGATTTAAAGCTTCGGATCTGCCCCGATTTGACATAATAGACATAAGTAGGTGAATCGTCTTTCTCAAAGATTGACTGTTTCTTCTTTACCGTTTTCACTCGCGAGTTGGCGAGCAATTCCTGTAGCAATAAAACTTGCTCCTCTTCACTCAGATTTAGATCAGCGTCTTCAGGCGTATCAGCGGATAACTGCTCATGCTTTTTGAGACGAACCTCAATCGCATTCATCAGTTCCACATCGTCAAAAGGTTTGGTCAGGTAATCATCAGCCCCCATCTCCATTGCCTTGCGCATATCTGCACGTTCGGCTTTGGCAGTCAGAAAAATAAAAGGAATTTTTGAAGTACTTTCTATTTTGCTCAACATAAATAGTACACCATAACCATCCAATTCGGGCATCATGATATCACAGAGAATTAAATCCGGAATATGCCGGGTTGCCAAATCAACTCCTATCCGACCATTCTCCGCTGTAATAACATCATACCGTCCTGTCAACTCCAAAATCTCTGTTGTCCCCTCTCTAATGTCAATATTATCCTCAATAATTAGAATCGTCTTTTTATTTTTCATCTTATTTATCCTTCAATGGCTGATGAGAGCTCGCCTGTTTATCTTCAATGGGTCCTCTAATGCCTTGCATTTATTTCATAAGTTCATTAGCACAGATTTTCTCCACTGCTAAGGTTAAGCTTACGCCTATTCAAAACTAACTTTAAATGATGTTCCTTTGTGTACCTCCGATACAAACTCCATTTTACCCTGCATAAGTTCAATATATCTTTTCACGATATTCAACCCTAATCCCGTACCCGGAATATTCCCCGTGTTATGCGCTCTGAAAAAAGGCTCAAACAAATGCACCTGATCTTCTTCAGGAATACCGATACCGTTATCTTTGACTGAAATCGAACAGCCATCGTCATCAATACAGGTTGTAAATTCAATTAATGTATCTTCGCCCGAGTATTTGATTGCATTAGAAATCAAATTCACCAAAGCATTTTTCAATAAATTCTGATCCAAAGAAAAATGTCCGATCTCACCGGTATGCTGGTACACAATATGCTGGTTTTTCTTACAGATCAATTGCATTTCCTCTGTAATCTCCTCAGCCAGTTCCACCAAATTAATGTACTGCTTGTTCATGACTACAATACCCGCCTCCAGTTTTTCCAATGAGAGAAAATCGTTCAAAATACTGGTCAATAGCTGCACCGCACCTTTGATCTTGTTGGTGTGTTTAATTATACTCGCCTTATCATCGGGGCGATCCGCATATTTTTCAATCAGCGAAGCCGACAATTGAACGGAACTTAAAGGTGTGCGAAACTCATGTGAAGCCATGGAAACAAAACGCGATTTAAGCTGGTTAAGTTCAATTTCTTTCTCCAAAGATTTAGAGACCTCTGCCTTTGCTTTTTCCAGTTCCGAAACCATCGATATTAGATCACGGGTTCGCTCACTGACTTTATGCTCCAATTCGGCTGCATGCTGTTTTAGCATATCCTCAGCAGCCTTCTCGCGTGAAAGATCATGGATAAATCCTGTAAAAATATTTTTATCCTTAAGCCAAACTTCGCTGACCGCAAGCCGGAACGGAAATGTTTTCCCATTCTTCTTTAATCCCATCACCTCGCGACCGATCCCGATAATTTTCTTATGACCTGTCGTTTGATAATTATGGATATAATTATCGTGATTCCCCCGATCAGGCTCAGGCATTAACATTGAAACATTATGTCCTATAACTTCTTCGGCATTATAACCAAACAATTCTAAGGCAGCAGGGTTAATGCTTTCCACATTCCCCCTGTTGTCAATGGTGATAATTCCATCAATTGCATGGTCTATTATAGCCGCCAGAAGCCTTCCGCCTTCCATGATCATCGTTATTTCACCAATTTTTTGTATTTGATACGATGTGGAGTCACATCACCCAAACGTTTCTTGCGGTTCTCCTCGTATTCGGTATAGTTACCTTCAAAGAAATACACTTGAGAATCACCTTCAAAAGCAAGAATATGCGTACAGATACGGTCCAAGAACCATCTATCGTGGGAGATCACCACAGCACAACCGCCAAAATTCTCCAAACCTTCCTCTAACGCACGCAATGTATTGACGTCAATATCATTGGTCGGCTCATCGAGTAAAAGTACATTTGAACCTTCTTTCAATGTGATCGCCAGATGGACACGATTACGCTCTCCACCAGAAAGTACACCGACTTTCTTTTGTTGATCTGCACCGTTAAAGTTGAATTTGGATACGTATGCCCTGGAATTCACTGAGCGATTACCTAAGATCATATTATCATTACCACCGGTGATATTTTCCCAAACAGATTTTTCAGGATCCAGATCATGGTGCATCTGATCGACATAACCCAATTTGACCGTCTCGCCTACTTTGAACGAACCCGTATCTGGTGTCTCCTGGCCTGTGATCAAGCGGAATAAAGTTGTTTTACCCGCACCATTTGGCCCGATAATACCAACGATACCGGCCGGGGGCAACATGAAACTTAAATTTTCAAATAAGATACGGTCACCATAAGCCTTGGAAATATCTGTTGCTTCAATAACAGAGTTACCCAAGCGTGGTCCTGGAGGAATAAACAACTCTAATTTTTCTTCACGTTCTTTGGTTTCCTCAGAAGCTAATTTTTCATAGTTATGAAGCCGAGCTTTAGATTTGGCATGACGGGCTTTTGGAGCCATACGTACCCATTCCAACTCACGCTCCAAAGTTTTCTGACGTTTGGTTTCCTGCTTTTCTTCCTGTGCCAGACGTTTAGCTTTTTGATCTAACCACGAAGAATAGTTTCCTTTCCAAGGAATCCCTTCACCACGATCAAGTTCTAAGATCCATCCTGCGACGTTATCCAAGAAGTAACGGTCGTGGGTTACGGCAATGACAGTTCCTTTATACTGTTTCAAGTGTTGTTCTAACCAGTCAATAGACTCTGCATCCAAGTGGTTGGTCGGCTCATCAAGCAATAACACATCTGGTTCTTGTAATAATAAGCGACATAATGCTACACGTCTGCGCTCACCACCTGACAAATTGGCAATTTTGGCATCAGGTTCTGGGCAACGTAATGCGTCCATTGCTCTATCCAATTTGGAATCGATTTCCCAAGCATTTGTTGCGTCAATTTTATCTTGTAATTCACCTTGTCTTGCCAACAATTTATCCATTTCATCTGGATTTTCGTAGACCTCAGGCAAACCAAATTTTTCATTGATTTCTTCGTATTCTTTTAAGGTCGCTGTAATTTCAGCAACACCTTCCTGCACAATTTCCAGTACGGTCTTTTCGAGATCCAATTGGGGTTCCTGTGCCAAATATCCCACAGAGTAACCTGGAGAAAACACGACTTCACCCTGATATGATTTGTCCAAACCCGCAATAATTTTCAATAATGAAGATTTTCCGGATCCGTTCAAACCGATCACACCGATCTTGGCACCATAGAAAAAAGATAAATAGATATTTTTTAGAACTTGTTTTTGAGGCGGATAGATTTTGTTGACTCCCGCCATCGAAAAAATAATCTTCTCGTCTGACATAAAATTTAAAAAAATTGGAAAACTCTTGTTATATTAACATACAAATGTAATCTTTTATACTGACATTTTGGACGTATAATGGTCATGGCTTAATTGTTGATGACATTATTTAAAATAATTTTAAGGTTTGAAATGTAGAATTTACTACATTTATATATCCTTAATATAAAACAGAAAGGTATTCAATGGAAGCAAAATTTTCACCGCGCGTAAAGGATGTTATATCGTACAGTAGAGAGGAAGCTTTGAGATTGCGTCACGATTATATAGGCACAGAGCATTTGTTGCTCGGCTTGATTCGTGAGGGCGATGGAATGGCGATCAAAATCCTTAAAAACATAGGCATTGACACAACTGCCCTACGTCAATCTGTGGAGGACGCAGTGAAGGGGGCATCTGTATCACGTGCACCTATTGGCAACATGCCGTTAACTAAACAAGCTGAAAAAGTGCTGAAAATAACTTATTTGGAAGCGAAAATTTTCAAGTCAGATATTATTGGCACCGAGCACCTATTATTAGCTATCTTGCGGGATGAAGATAATATCGCTTCGCAGATTTTACAGCAATATAATGTGACTTATGACATCTTCAAATCTGAAGTTGAGCAAAATAGAACCACCATCAAGGATGAAGCTCCGGGCTCTCCTACCGGTGACGATGACTTTGCTGAGGATGATCAATATATCCAACCTAAAAAGGTTTCGGATATTAAATCCAAAACGCCTGTATTGGACAACTTTGGCCGAGATCTGACCAAAGCTGCTGAAGAAGGTAGACTGGATCCTATTGTAGGTCGTGAAAAAGAAATCGAACGTGTATCACAGATCTTATCACGTCGTAAAAAGAATAATCCGTTATTGATCGGTGAACCTGGGGTAGGTAAATCTGCTATAGCAGAAGGATTGGCGTTACGTATCGTGCAACGCAAAGTATCACGTGTATTGTTCAACAAGCGTGTAGTTACTTTAGATCTAGCCTCTCTTGTTGCTGGCACGAAATATCGTGGTCAATTTGAAGAGCGCATGAAAGCGGTCATGAATGAACTGGAAAAATCACCAGATGTGATTTTGTTTATTGACGAAATCCATACCATTGTTGGTGCTGGTGGTGCATCGGGCTCTTTGGATGCTTCCAATATGTTTAAACCAGCCTTGGCAAGAGGAGAAATACAATGTATCGGTGCAACTACACTGGACGAATACCGCCAATATATTGAGAAAGATGGTGCTTTAGACCGTCGTTTCCAACGTGTGACTATCGAGCCGGCTACGCATGATGAAACTGTAGAAATCTTGAATCGTATCAAAGAGAAATATGAGGATCACCACAATGTGACTTATACGCCAGATGCGATTGAAGCCTGTGTGTCATTGACAACACGTTATATTACGGATCGTTTCCTACCGGATAAAGCGATTGACGCATTGGACGAAGCAGGTTCACGTGTACACTTGAACAATATTCATGTTCCACAATCCATTATTGATATCGAAAATAAAATCGAGGAAGTCAAATTGGAGAAAAACAAGGTTGTTCGTAGTCAAAAATATGAAGAAGCTGCTAAACTACGCGATACAGAGAAAAAGCTTATCGACGAGTTAGAGAAAGAGAAGATTGCATGGGAAGAAGAAACCAAATCTAAGCGGTACACTGTTTCCGAGGAAAATGTAGCGGAAGTTGTGGCGATGATGACTGGTATCCCAGTGCAACGTGTCAGCCAATCCGACAGCCAAAAACTGTTGAATATGGGTGAACTAATGAAAGGAAGAATCATTGGCCAGGACGATGCCGTCGGTAAATTGGTTAAAGCCATCCAACGGACACGTGCCGGACTGAAAGATCCTAAGAAACCAATTGGTTCCTTTATATTCTTAGGCCCTACTGGTGTCGGTAAAACAGAATTAGCGAAAGAACTAGCTCGATTTATGTTTGATACTGAAGACGCATTGATCCAAATTGATATGAGTGAGTACATGGAGAAATTTGCTATCTCACGTCTGGTCGGAGCGCCTCCGGGATATGTAGGTTATGAAGAAGGTGGTCAGTTAACAGAGAAAGTACGTCGCAAACCTTATGCGGTAGTGCTTTTGGATGAGATTGAGAAAGCTCACCCTGATGTATTCAACTTGTTACTGCAAGTATTAGATGAAGGTCAGCTGACCGATAGTTTGGGCCGTAAGGTGGACTTCCGTAACACGATTATCATCATGACCTCCAACATTGGAGCACGTCAATTGAAAGAGTTTGGTCAAGGTGTAGGTTTCACTACTGCAGCAAAATCGCAACAAACCGATGCACACTCCCGTGGAGTAATCGAAACTGCATTAAAAAGAGCTTTTGCTCCAGAGTTTTTGAACCGCATTGACGATGTTATTGTTTTCAATTCGTTGACAAAAGAAAATATCTTCAAAATCATTGATATTGAATTAACGTCATTGTTTAAACGAATCGCAGATTTAGGTTATACCATTAATCTGACTGAAGAGGCAAAAGATTTCATCGCCGATAAAGGATATGACAGTAATTTCGGTGCACGTCCATTAAAACGGGCAATCCAAAAATATCTGGAAGATCCAATTGCGGAAGAAATCCTCAAGGGAAATGTGCAAACAGGTTCGGTTTTAACTGTCAGCATCAATCCGGAAACCAAAGATATTGAGGTCTCTAGCTCAGATCCAAAGTCTTCAAAAGATACAGCTGAGAAATAATCGCTTGCTGTACTCGAAATAATTTCAAGAAAATGCACCATTATGGTGCATTTTTTGTTGTAAAGAAGGTTGACGTTAAACTTTCGCGCTATTTTATCGTCTTATAATAAAAAATGTCACAAATAACACAAACGATATGAAAAGACTTTTATTCGCAGCTTTAATTGGAACCGCAGCCTTGGTTTCATTCTCTTCTTGTAAAAAGGAGTATGTTACGAACTATTTACCCGGAGTAAGTTATACTACCCCGGTTACATCTTCTTCTTGGGCGGTTGACCAGTCAGGATATTCTTTTTCTAACGAATTAGACTTTTCCAAGGAATTAGATAAAAAATATTTTGATTATGGACATGTAGGAGTGGCCATCTCGTTTGATAACGACCCTGATTATTTCATCAATATCCCTTCGGCGGTAGGCCCTTATAACTATCGTGTAGAATACAAAGTTGGCAGAGTATACCTCTATGCGGATTATGTTGGAAGCGACAATAAACCTGTCCGTCCAACAAACATGATCGTTAAGGTAACTCTGACTGACGCCGATAACGGTGGTAATTAATAAAAAAGATCTCAGAATTCTGAGATCTTTTTTTATTAAAAGAGTTATCTTACCACACTTACGAAAATAAGCTATCCCCTCAACAACAAC
Source organism: Sphingobacterium sp. BIGb0165 (assembly GCF_024810095.1). Classification (NCBI taxonomy): domain Bacteria; kingdom Pseudomonadati; phylum Bacteroidota; class Sphingobacteriia; order Sphingobacteriales; family Sphingobacteriaceae; genus Sphingobacterium; species Sphingobacterium sp. BIGb0165. The sequence goes on from NZ_JANUEB010000012.1 coordinate 16,679, forward strand.
TCAGCATGCTCTACCGCAGCATCCGTTGGGTTTGCTCCACTCAGCATCTGTGCAATCTCTTTTACCCTTCCGGATTGATCTAAACGAACGATATTTGATATGGTACGATTGGTCTTATCTTCTTTGTACACTTTAAAGTGCGCTGCCCCTTTTGAAGCGATTTGTGGCAAGTGCGAAATAGCAATCACCTGCATATTTTCGGCTAGATTTTCCATGACCTCCCCTACACGTAACGCAACCTCACCCGAAATGCCAGTATCGATCTCATCAAAAACTATCGTTGGTAAAGCTGAAGTTTTAGCAACCAGCGACTTTATCGCCAGCATCACACGAGAGAGTTCTCCCCCCGAAGCTACACGATGGATAGATTGCAATGCTTGCCCCTTATTGGCCGAAAATAGAAACTGAATTGTATCTATTCCAGATTCACGCATCTCGCCTTCTTTTAATGGTTCTAATACAATCTGAAGCATCGCATTTGACATCCCGACATTCGACAGGGTATTTTGCACGTCCTTGGCAATCCTATCCAGCACTAATTTGCGCGCTTCCGATAGTTCCTTCGCATTCCGCAATGCAATCGCTAACTTCTGCACAACTTCAGCTTCCAGTCGTTCCAATTGTTCATCGGAGGAATTGATGGCGATTAGCTTCGCTTCCAGATCATCTCTAAGCTGAATGAGTTCCTCAACTGAATCAACATGATGTTTTTTCTGTAATGAATAAAGTAAGCTCAATCGTTCATTAATCTCCAATAAAGTTCCTTCATCCAATTGTGTATCTTCTTCGAGTGAAGTCAATTCTGCAGCCACATCTTTTAGCTCAATTAAGGTACTTTTCAATCGCACAGAAAGATCAGATGCTTCGGGCAAAAAAGAAGATATCCCCTCAACTTGTGTCATCGCATCTTTCAGTCGGGTCAATATCGCCGTATCCTCGTTTTCCAACAAATGCGAAGCTGCATTTAGTGCCCGTTTGATATCCTCTGCATTTTCCAATTGACGTTGCTGTTGTTCGAGTGTCCCCTGTTCTTCAGCAACCAGTTTCGCTCCATCCAGCTCATCAAACTGAAATTGAAAATAATCCAATTCAATTGCAGCCTTCTTTACCGTCTCTTTCAGTTCTTCCAGCTCTCGCTTAGCCTTTTTATAGGCCGTATAGCTTTCTTTGTAGCTCTGTTTCAATACAAATGAACCAGCAACACTATCAACAACCAGAAACTGAAATTCCTCCGTATTGACCTGCAAAGTCGCATGCTGCGAATGTACATCGATCAATTGCTCGCCCAATTGCTTTAGTATCATCAATGTAACCGGTGAATCATTGACAAAAGCACGGGATTTACCATCTGGTGTTATTTCCCTTCTGATAATGGTATGATTCGCATAATCGAGATCATTCTGCTCAAAGAAGCTATTTAATTGATAAGCTCCAATGTTAAACTCTCCTTCGATCACGCATTTTTTTGACGGATCAAAAAAATGTTTCCCCTCCACTCTGTTACCCAAAATCAGGGAAAGTGCTCCCATAATAATGGATTTACCCGCTCCAGTCTCCCCAGTAATAATATTCAAGCCGCTATCAAATTGGATTTCCAACACATCGATCAGGGCATAATTCTTAATATGTAAGGTATCTAGCATATTCTTGAAGGTCTATTTTACAGTTGAGAGGAAAACCGTTCCTCATCCGGATTAGTCGTATTTTTTATAATCTTTTCTTTAGTAGGTAATTTACCTAAAACTCAACCGATTTCAATGCATTTTATTTCAAAAAAAACTGCATCGGTTTTGAATACTATCTTCTTGAATTTATTTAAAGATACTAAATACTAAAAATAATATCAAAATTCCAAATAAAACTAATTATTATAGCTAAAAACATCCCTTTTTATAAACGAATTGTAGTGCTTTTATCTGTAAATGTTGCTTCAAATCAATCCTATTGAACTAACAAATGATCGTATCTATATAAACCGATCACCGCCAAGCACTTCACAGATCAATACGATCTTTTTGACAAAAAAATGTTCGCCTGTGACAAAATAATGTCCTTTGGTTATTATGTGAGGATGAATAAATCACTATTTTTACAGCATGCAAGATTACAGTGCAACCCTCAAAAAATACATGCCCGAAGAAGCTGCACCGATTATATCCAATTGGATAAATCACACAGCATGCTTATTTAAAATTTCCCAATCCAGAAGCACCAAACTGGGGGATTATCGTGCACCGTTTAAGGGGAGTCCACATCGTATCTCAGTCAATCATGATCTGAATCCTTATTCCTTTTTGATCACCACCATACACGAATTTGCACATCTTCAGACCTGGAATAAGCATCAACACCGCGTAAAACCACATGGGACTGAATGGAAGAAACATTTTAAGGAGTTGATGGATCCTTTTTTAAAACTCAGTATCTTCCCACCCGATATCAATAGAGCGATAAACAGTTATATGGAAAATCCAGCGGCATCGAGCTGTACCGATCTTCATCTTTTTCGTACATTGAAGGCCTATGACAAGACCAAAAACAATGCACTTACAGTAGAAGCATTAGAAGATGGACATTTTTTTAAATTAAAGAATGGAAGGTCTTTTCAGCGGATTGAGAAAATACGAAAACGCTATAAATGTATGGAGTTAACCAGCAAACGCATGTACCTCTTCAACCCAATTGCGGAGGTATTTCTGCTAGAACAATGATTTTTAACAAATACATTCATTATATTTTTATCTTTGCTAACTTAGGAAACAATTAAAGAGAGCTTTTATGTTACACTTACACTCGACAATAGCAATTGTCTTATTGCTGGCCCTGGTGATATCTATTGTGATCACCTTAATGAACTATTTAGGCAACAAACCTTACAACCGTAAAATTGCCTTATTAGGTTTTATCGTATCGCATATTCAATTATTAGTAGGTTTGATCTTATACTTCGTTTTGAAGTACCCATCGATGATCTCTGGCAGCGTGATGAAAGATCCAACATTACGTTTAAAAATCATTGAGCACCCCTTAACAATGATCATCGCCATTGTTTTGATCACTATCGGTTACTCAAAAGCTAAAAAGATGGAAAACTCAAGAAAAGCAAATCAAACTGTTGTGATTTTTTATATCATCGGTTTAATTTTAATGCTCGCTCGTATTCCATGGGGTACCTGGTCATTATTTGCATAGTCTATACAGCATTCATAGCAAAAAGGCATCAATTGAATAATTGATGCCTTTTTTTTGGGCCTACCTAATAAGTAATACCTAGCAATAGTTTTACCCACTTTCTCTCTTATGGTCAAGCCCTCCTTCCTAGTACTTTTCTTTGAGACTGAAAATCGTACCTTTCTAGACTAGCTTTTACTCCTATCAACCTCCTATTAAAACATCACATACAGGCGCAAAAAAAGCCCCAGTAAAAACTGAGGCTTTCCAATATCATTAAATGACTTTTAATTAGTCACGATTTTTTCCGAATCCCAAAATACCGAAAACAGTTTTAAATGCGATAAGCGTACCTATAATCAAGGAGATATTTGCTATTGCGGAGAACAAAAATGTTTGTTGTCCCATTGCAGTACATACATCCGGTACAAAACGGATAAATGTGCCTATTAAACCTAAAGCGATAGCTACTACCAATGTTTTGTAGTAATGAGTTTGATTCGCATTATTATCAGTTGTCTTTGGAGCTCTTGGTTGTACAGTTTCTGCCATTTCTATTTCGATTTTATTCGATACAAATGTACAAAATATTCTATGTTTGAAAAATAAAATTAAAAAAACCAGCAAGGCTCGAAATCTTACAGGAAAAAAGCAGAAGATACCAGTAAAATTTTCAATCAATATTCAACCGAAAATCTAGCAAATCGGCATATTTTTCGCGGTTACTTCTTTTTTCTCGGGTTGCAAATAATAGTGCTCATCGCTCTTAAAGATACGGAAGCACTAACGACAATTGAAAAGGCAATTAAGTTAGCAAGCATCCGATGACAAAATAAGTAAAAATATTTCATCCATTGTGCGGAATGTCATAGCAGGAACACGTCAAAGGCCAACTTTTGAAGATGCAGTAAGGTAGAATAAAATCTCAGTGATCTACTCAACTCCACCTTTGCTTACATAACTATCCAGTTCTTTATTTACCTCATCCAGCAATTGTTTTTCGGTAGGCAGATAAAGCTCGTATTGACTAGCAACGATCTGTTTTTGTTCTTCGGGAAGGGTAAATTTCACGACCGCATCATTTTTACTCGCACAAAGTAAAATACCAATCGTGGGATGCTCATGTGGGAGCTTTTCAATACGATCGTAGTAATTGACATACATTTGCAATTGACCTATATCCTGATGTGTTAATTTATGTGTCTTGATTTCAATGATCACAAAGCTTTGCAATAGACGATTGTAAAAAACTAAATCAACAAAGAACTCATCGCCTTCAATATGTATACGTTTTTGGCGGGCAACAAAGGAAAAGCCATTCCCTAATTCCAGCAAAAACTCCTGCAGATGGGTGATAATAGCGCCTTCAAGGTCTTTTTCATAATACGCACTCTCTCGCTTCAAACCTAAAAACTCAAGTACCATTGGATCTTTGATGATCTCTTTCGCATCGGAAGGCATCTTCTCTTTTTTTGCAACAGCCAACACGCTTTCTTTATCGTTACTAAGTAATAGGCGTTCATATAAATTACTAAAGACCTGTCGTTCCAACTGCCGTGATGTCCAGTTATTTTTAATGGTTTCGGCGATATAAAACTCCCGTTGCTCTTCTGTGTCAAGCCGCATCAATAAGCGGTATTGTGTCCAGCTCAATTGCGAACGCAGTGCGTTCGCAATTGGAAAAACACGAAAGAACTGTCTAAACAATTCAACTTGTCTTCTCGAAAACCCGCTACCATATTCGGGTTCTAATTCTTTGGCGATATATCCAGTCAGATATTTTCCATAATCGGCCCTATCCTTACCTTGTTGCTCCTGTTCAAAAATACGTTTGCCGATATGCCAATACATCAATGTACGCTGATGATCTACCGCACGAATAGCATTGTCTTTAGATTTGGAAATAATCGCCTTTATGTCCAATATTAAAGTTTGATCCGATAACATAATTATCTATTTAATTGGTATTACTTCTGTAAGTGAATAGTACAAACATAACTAAATATAGATTAAAATACTAATTATTTTAGTAAAAAATTATTTTCAAATGCTCATCGTTAAGCCTAGAAATATACCTTAAAAACCTATTAAACAACAATTAACAGAAGCATTACTCCCAGCATCCCTTCCCCAGACACATTAAATAAGTCAATCGTTTAACAAGCTGATATAGCCGCGATATCATATAGTTTAATTAACTTCACCTTACTAGAAGAAAAGTAAATGAAAATAGCTGAAAAATATTTATCAAGCTTAAAAAAGGCTTACTATGACAACAATGGTGAGGAAACTTGGGATCATTTTGACCGGATAAAACATGGGGTAAACAAAACGGATATGGAGAATCTCAAAGAGATATTTCCAGATGTCCCTCAAGCACTCGTAGAACTGCTTGAGTATGTTGATGGAACCTATTGGAGAACCTATGCCGACGAAGAAATTGCCTTCTTCTTTCTAGGATCTGACGTAAATGAATATCCCTATTATCTGCTTTCCGCCAAAGAAATGGTAGATAATCAACATATCGCGTACACATATTATGCGGATTATATTGACCGAAAATATGAGCATGTGGAGATTGATCCCAAAATCACGGATAAATCAGAGCGCATACAATGGCTTCATTTTTCAGATTGTATGAACAATGGTGGCACATCACAGTTATTCGTAGATTTCAGTCCTTCAGAAAAAGGTAAAAAAGGCCAAGTAGTACGTTTCCTACACGATCCTGATGAATTTCGCGTTATCGCAGATAGCTTTGATGAATATCTCCTGCTGCTGATTGACAACAAATATAACTTCGTGAATGAGGAAGATATGTATTAGAAATAAGTTTTATGTTGTATCAGATGGAGGGGAAACCAATAATTTGATATTGTAAATTTAATAATTTCAAAAATGAATACTCAAATATACGGCAAAATCTAGGTGGTATGGATTACCTATTTTACTTGATAATCTTTCTTTTATTTTTTTGTGTACCATGTCTATTTGTCTATTTTCTCTACTGGATCTTGAAAAAATCCAACCGAAAAAAAACTGGCATCATTGCTTCGATAGTTTTGGTCTTATCCTTTCTTTTGTTCACTTCATACATCATCTTCGACGACCTATTACTTTCTAAATCCGAAGCAAGAGAAATACTAAAAGAACATCAGATTGTACTAAACGATGATTTCGAGGTCACTTTCAACCAAAGCGGTGGTTTTAGAGACTATACACATAAATTTGAACTGTCCATCTCCGAGAAAGATAAACGAACATTTATTGAAGGGAGAATTTGGGATGATAAACCGGATGAACGAATACAGGTTCACTCGCAATTAGTGGACAGGTATGAAGGTGATACATTGAGGGCTAATTATACAAACGGTAAGTATATCTATTCTATGTACCGTCCCAATGGAAAAGGAATAGTACCCACCTTCGTACAGATCAGTGTGCTAAAAGATACAAATACACTTACATACGAGGAGATTTTAGATTAGATCTTTTGATTCCTTCGCTTATGAAAAATCATCTTCCATATTTTTCTTTGATTTCATTAGATAATCATACATGGTATAAATCTTCATTATTTTTTAAAAAAATTGACACTTTTTGATTAGATTATAAATATTAGAGTTTAAATCATAGCTTTAGTAAGACTTTTCTCAATTCTCAAATGACAGATCTTAGGTTAAAATATCCCATCGTTCTTATCCATGGTACAGCAGCCAGAGATAACAGTCTATTTTGGGGAAGAATTCCAAAGGCTTTTAGAGACAACGACATTCGGTTTTATTACGGAAAAACAGATGGCTGGGCTAATGTTTCCAATAACGCACAGATGTTAAAAGCAAATCTGTTGAGGCTTGTAGAAACAACGAAGGCTGAAAAATTTAACCTGATCGCTCATTCCAAGGGCGGAATAGACGCTCGGCACTTTATTTCAGCACTAGGTGGACATGAAATAGTCGCATCTCTAAGTACGCTATCAAACCCACATTTGGGCACACCAATAGCAGACTATTTAATGGAAAAACATCTATATGGAGACTCCATTACAAAAAAACTTGTACAACGGATTTCATTCTTACTTGGTGGCCAATCGCCTAATCCTACTGAATTGATACGGGATCTAAGCGTAAAAGAAATGCAAACTTTCAATCAGTCCAACCCCAATAGGGACAGTGTATATTATCAGAGCTTTGCATCAACAATGAATACCGCTCAGGACGATTTGTTATATGCTCTAACCTTTAAATACCTAACACGGATCGCTGGTGAGATCAACCAAAGGTATGAAAACAAGTTATCTATTGCTGATTCTGTTCCTAATCGCTCATAAATTAAAAAAAGATTCTGCTATATATTTATAACGGTATAAATACAAATACCGTTTTGGATAAAATAAAAATGTGATGCAGCAAAATTATATTCTTGTCAGAAAAAAAGCGTATCTTAATTATAAATCACAGCCACATGAAACGCTTATATATCCTATTTGGTTTTGCATTATTATTTTCTGCAACAATAATCGCAAAAGCCGGTCTTTCCCCTGATAAAAATTATTCTAAACAATTGACTGATACGCTTTCAGACAATATCAGAAAGTACATCACACAATTAGCAGTTTCGGACGGTCTAGATAAAAGCTCCATTAAAATAAAAACTGATAGCTGGGGAGGGGTAACCGTCTCAGACAACTGGGGTAAAAGTATCAAATACAGTAAAGACCACTGGGACGGATATACAAAAACGGATAACAGTGGGCATAAAACATCGATAAAACAGGATTTTTCCGGCAATATTGTCGTAAAATATAACAAGGGAAAGGAAACCACAGTCAGAAAAAATATTAATGGTGATTTTGATATTCCTCAACAAGACAGGAGCCCGTCCACTGCTTCCATAAATACCCTCGATAATTTGGAGATCCGTGACAGCCACGGCAACCTCACTACTGTTTCAAAAAATGCCACAGGCGGCTTAGAAATTCGCGACAGCCAAGGAAATAATAGTAGAGTATCAAAGGATGTTTTAGGAAACCTTACAATTGAAAGTAACACTGGTAAACGTACAACCATTAGAACCGACATATTAGGAGGAAAAACGATTGAAGACAACAAGGGAAATCGTGTTTCTGTACGAAAGGATATATTTGGAAATTATGAAGCCAGTGACAATAACGGAAACCGCGCATCTATAAAAAAAGACATTTTTGGAAAAGTAATCATTGATGATCCAAAAGGGATCTTGGAAACTGTAAAACTTCAACTGATCGAAGATTTATTGCAAAAATAAAAGCTATCATGCTTCACAACATTTTAGTCTGTTAATTTGAGTATCCGAGATATGAACAAGAAATTTCTGCAAAACCAATATAACAGTCAAATAAAACTTATCAGAAAAATCATTAAGTTCTGGAACTTAATACCTAGTGCACCATTGGATGAATTTGATCCATTGGCCCATAATTTATAAAACACTTATAAGAGGGGGCTGATAGAACGAAAATCAAGCGATTATCGCGAGCGATCTTGTTGTAAGATATAGATTTTTCAACCATGAAATAGATGCAGAATCATTTGCCAATGAAATCATGGATTGGTGGTATGATTAGATTATTCATTAATTAGATGAATTGGTATATTTGAACTTGAATTTGACGGCATTTAACCACCTAATTTCTGACAATAGAAATAATATCCAGACTGGGAAATGAGAATTTTATTTATTTGGACATGTATGCTCGGGATTTTCGCTTGTAATAGCTCTAAATCCCAATCTTACAAAATTCCTTTAGAAGAGATCGAAGGAATGTTTTCTAAAATGAAAGCAAATGGAGTATATACGGATACAATATTGCTTTGGGGGTATTTTTTCACCTCAGATAGAAAAGATCATTTCGATCAAATCACCAAAGAACTTAAAAAACAGAATTTTGAATTTGTAGAAATTTTTCAGGCTGATGATAAAAGCTATTGGTTGCATCTGGAAAGAAAAGAGATCCACAATGCAAAAAGCCTATTCGAACTGGACAAAGAGCTCTATAAAATAGCTGATAAATATAAAACTACTTATGATGGTTTCGATGTCGGAAATATAAACAAAGGTCAACCAATACAACGGGATACCTACACAGTACCCGAAGAATTTAAAACTACTGATTATTCAAAAGACAATCTTCCTTATTTACTGGTTGGAAATACGGCTTTTGATAGATTCCCTCATAAAGCAGAATTTTGTCACTTTGTAAAAGTAACGACAGCTTTTGTCGGCGATGCTTCAAAGACAATGCTGCCAACGGATGAGGAACTTAATGAATTAGACCAATTTGAGCATACTATTGAAAAGTACCTAAAAGAAAATAACATCAAATGTTACTATATTTTTCGAGATACACACAGAGGAATAAGAAATTTTTATATTGTAACAAATGACAAAATAGGTACGACGAAAGTTTTCAACAGCATAAAGGATTCAAAAAAAATAAGAGAATTTAACTATGAAATTTCAACGGACAAAAACTGGGACTTATATCATGATTTCAGAAAGAAAATCCCAAATGAATAAATGTCCTCAAACAACAAAGATCACATCAGAAAGTCGCGACTTCCTCCAACAAAGGCTGCCAGTCAAAACCGAACGGCATAGCGATCAGCTTCCCGCCCGGTGTTAAAATATACTTGCTTGGATACCCTCTGACTTGAAAGCTTTTTTCCACCCGACCGTCTGACATTAGCACCGGTATGATATAATTGTTTTTAGCAAGAAAGTTTTTCACTTTATCTTCGGTATCTCTACATGCAATACTCATAAAACCAATTTTGTCTCCTCTTGATTTATCAGTCTTCAAGTGCTCATAAAAACTATTGAGTTTAGGCATCTCTGCTACACATGGACCGCACCAAGTACCCCAAAAGTCAACCAATGTCCATTTACCTTTCAGGTCAGCCTTTGCGATTTTGCTGTTCTCCAGATTCGCCAAAGCAAAATCTGGCGCATCGGGCAATTGAGGAACAACCTTCTGAATGAAAAACTCACTAAATTTCTGTTCTGGATAGTAATGTTGATAAAAATCACGCAAGCCCTTATAGCTTGTTCCCTGAACGGTCAAAAATTCATCAATATATTTCTGTAGAGCAACATCTTTCTTACCACCTGCGGCCAATTCAGTAAGATAATCTTCCGCATAGCTTTTCTTAGATTTCAAAAACATAATATCGTAGGACGAGTTGTACGCAGTTTCCGCCTGATTTTTTGGTGAGTACAGAGCCGCTTTCTCCAAATAGTTCAGGGCTTCTTCCTTATTGCTTTTATTGGTCATTTGGTAGGCCAAATAGTTCGCTGTAGCAAGATGTGCGCGGGTTATATTTCGATGCTCGGTCTTATCGACATTATAAAGCACTGTTAATCTTGAAATAATATCCCTTAGCAATTGATGGGTATAGTCCGGATGTACATTAGCCAGCCGCTGGCAAGCCAACAGCGCATATCTCCCAACGTTTCCATTGATCCAATAAGCATCGTTAAGGTTCATTAACTCTTCAAGCAACTTTTTAGCTTGTGACAGATTATCTGCCTGTTGTATAATCCGTTGCCCCAAAATCATCGGATAGGTATATTGCTTCTCAATTTCAGAAAAATGATTTATTAATAAATCGGCTTGTTCTTCAGAAGACAATACTCCTCTGGCAGCTGGACGTCCCAACTGTTGATATAACATATTCTGGATCCAATCATATCGTTTTTCCTTCTCCAGTAAAGGTACTACGACTATAAACTTATCCCCTGATATGACACCATTGTAGAGAAAGTTTGAAAGATGATGTGTACCCGAAAGCAAGTTGAGAGGTACATCGTTCAAACTCAGATCATATAATTTATGGTTTTTAATCCGCTGAAGTAGATCTAACTTTCGCTGTACGAATGTCCTATCATTCGAAAAAATAGCCTCATTTTTAGTGATGTAATTCATTACCTTCACACTATCAATTGCCTCGCCTGTATAAAGTGCCTTACTAACAAAACTACCTGACAGCAATATCTCCGCATAGGCTTGATCGTAAGTACTGGATACATTCGTATCCAACAGTTGCATAATAGTGGTAGTGATAAATGAACGATTATCTTGGATATACTCACTTCTTCGTGAAAGCATAATAGGCTGAAATGTCTTCTTATCAACTACAAGCTCTCCATCCGAAAGACCTGATGTATCCCTAAAAGTTAGGTACAAATTTTTCTTATCGTCTTTAATTAATTGATAACGTTCGCTTTTGACGAGTATAGGTCCAGATTGGAGTCTCTTTATGAGATCATTGTCTAGATACTGGTAATTTAGCTTGTTACAAAGGAACCCTGCTCCTACCGTAACATTGTTCCTTACCATTTCTGCGGCGTCATCTGATAACTGCCAGTTCCTGGCCTTTGACAGGATCTCTTTTCTAAGTGAAGAAGTGTCGACAGCGGTCTCTTGATGTTGTAAATTGAATCGAATAGGCTGTTGTAAGTTCATCAAAATATCAACGAGTTTACTCGAAGATAAAATATTCTGATTACTGTCAGGATGAAAACTGGAAAAGACAAAAGAAAAATAAGGATCCTTGTATTCTACAGCTTTAATCGTTATTTCTGAGGGGAAGTCTTTTTTCGAAGCTGATTTGTTAGCCGACAATGTAAAATAGGTTGATTTGGATTGTATAAGCTTCCCTTCGGACTTGGATTCCTCGGTTATCTTATAATTAACGCTCTTTTGGCCGAAACACACAGAATGCAGCAAAAGAAATACGAATAATATTCTTCTCATCAACAAATAGTTTTACATGGTTATCTCTAAAATTAATAAAAATTCCATATCGATACAAGATATGCTCCAATTAAAAATATATAGAGCAAAATACCACTCAACTATTCTTCAGCTCTTTGGGTGAATAACCAAAATATTTGGTAAAAGCTGTCGTAAAATGCTGCGGATAGCTATACCGTAATAGCTTGGAAACCTCATTGACGCTGTATCCCCTCTCTTTTAGTAAAATGAAGGCTTTTTCCATTTGCAGTTTGCGCAGATATTGTGCGATCGAACAGCCCTCATATTTTTGGAAGCCTGCATTGAGCACTTTTATTGACACATTAAATAATTCTTCAACTTCTTTCAACCGAATATTTCCGATTTCTTGCTGCGCAATCCAGTTTTTGACCTGTATGATCTTCTCATCATTTGAAAGACTCGTAACTTTAGGCGCAACCAGTTGATACTCTTCCAGACAGGACAGTATTAATAATAATAACTCGTCAATCTTGATCCTATAAAAACTTGATTTTAAAACACTATGCAGATTGCAACTCAAAAGACTATACAACAGTTGTTTAATATCCGCCCGGATTGGTAGGGCATCACGAAACAGGAGCGCGGGTTTATTGATTTTGAGCTGGTCAACAAATGCCGCATACCCTGGAAACTTCCGGTATACCTCTCGTTCAAACCAAGCCTTGTCAAACATGATATCGACACATTTACGGTTCTTTTTATAATGCAACTTACCATTGACGCGAGGTAGATAAAACAGATTGAAACAATCCTCATGAATTTCAATCGTGATATCTTCATCGGTATACTTTGAGTATCCTTCCAATTCAAACTGTACTTTAAATACACCGTCTTCCAACAAAACAGGCACAGTAACAGGATGACTAACTTCAGCTGAAGAATTAATGATGATAAAGTCATCATTAATAATAAAACGTTCCTGAATAGGAATATTATAAAAATTTACCTTGAAAAAGCATTCGCTAAAATCGTTTTCCTGATACACCATTTTTTGCTTATTCCGCAAATACTTGAGATTATATCGTTCCTTTAGTGGTTTCATATGCAATTTCTCTTAAGGTAGCAAAATCGTAGGTTTTCAAATCCATATTTCGTAGAAAACTGTGTGAAATTAGGGATAATTTTGCCGTTGTTAATAATTAATCTAAATACAAATGAATAAATCCTACTATATTATATTTCTATTTGTTGTCTTCGCACAGTTGTCCCATGCGCAATCCAGCAAGGTTCTCGTACGTATTCTCGACTTTTCATATAACCCCGTCCCTACTGCTTCAGTAAAGGTAATGGAAAACAATCAAGAATTAGTAACAGACAAGAACGGTCGGGTGGAATTGGAGTTTACAGAATTCAAACCTTACACTTTGTTGATTCGTTACAACAACGATAGTTATGAAGAGAAACTATCATTCAATGGTTTAAAACAATATACTGTCTATATCGGAAATAAACATCATCTTTTGGATGAGATTACCGTCAGTGCTTCAATGAAATTTGCCGAAAAGCAAACCAACACAGTAGGTAAGGTCGAACAGGAAAACTTAGAAACCTCACAAACTTATAATATTATTCCTAGTGAATTGCTCAAGGAACGTTCAGTGACTGATATGAAAGGTGCGTTGCTAGCTGCACCTGGTATTGCCAATGTAACAAATGGCTTAGGTGCAGGCGGGTTCACCGTAATCGCGCGGATGCGTGGTTTTTCCACGGGTGCAGGCTCATTACGAAACGGCTATCGGACCAGTACAACGACGATGGCTGACCTCGCTAACATAGAAGCTATCGAGGTCATTAAAGGCCCTGCGGGCACGCTATTTGGAAGTAGCACAGAGATCTCTTATGGTGGAATGATCAATTTGGTGACCAAGAAACCCAAGCCATATACTTTTGGTGATGTGAGTTTGAGCTACGGTGCCTATGATCTAAGCCGATTGACGCTTGATTTCAATACTCCTGTCAATGATAGTAAAACTGTATTATTTCGTGTGAACGGTGCATTCCAACGTGGGAAGACCTTCCAAGATTTTGGATTAGACAACACCACTTTCATTGCCCCTGCCCTCCGCTTTCTAGTCAACGATAGGTTGACCTTAAATATCGAAGCTGAATTAAGTCAGAACGAGCGTAACATGATTGCTGTAGGCTATCTTCCTAAAGGATTCAATAGCTTGAAGGATTTCAACTGGGATGTCAAGAAATCATTCTCCTCCAATGACCTGACCATGAAATCCAATGTCCTGAATATGCTGGCCACAGCAGACTATAAAATGTCCGATCATTGGAATTCACAAACTGTAGTATCCAGTGCGAATACAACGAACAAATCGGATTATCTATTTGTAGTTCCCTTGACACAAGATACGATTGGGCGAAGAATTATGCGTATCCCCAGCCATTTTGTTTCCACCAGTTTACAACAAAATTTTGTTGGCACCTATACGGGCGAAAACTGGAGAAATAAAGTATTGATTGGTGTAGACTACAACAACGACAAGTATCTCACGACGCGTAAGATGCTGAATTTTTATGACAAGGTAGACCGCTTTGGAACCACACCTACGATCAATATGTCCAAAGTTGAGACAATGTTTGGTTCTGCGGCAGAAAGTGAAATCAATACAAAATTTCAGACTTATGGTGTATACCTCTCAAATGTGTTCAGTCTGAACAATCGCCTTCACCTGAATGCAGGACTACGTATGGACAGCTATAAAAATTTAGTATCTGATTTTGAAGAAACTTATTTTTCACCAAAATTTGGTGCCGTTTATGAGGTTCTTTCAGATCAGCTTTCCCTATTTGGGAATTATACCAACGGTTTCAACAACGGCTATTTAATGATCGAGAGTGTGCAATTCAATGCTGCAACGATCAAGCCGCAGGAGGCCAATCAATATGAATTCGGTTTTAAATACGAACTCTTTAATAAAAAGCTACATGGTAATGCCTCTTACTATAATATCAACGTAAAGAATGTACCTTTCTCTGTTGTAGCTGAAAATGGCAAGACATCGACCGTTCAGAATGGCAAACGACTAAGTCGTGGATTCGAGTTTGACATTACGGCCAATCCATTTGCAGGCTTTCACCTCATTTTGGGATACGGCTATAACGACTCCAAATTTACCGAAGGTGATGAAAAGACCATAGGCAATAGACCTCAAGGCACCCCATTTAATGTAGGCAACTTCTGGACGAGCTATAGCATTCAATCTGGACATCTGAAAGGGTTTGGGCTAGGGATTGGTGGTAACTATTCCGATGGTTTTTATGGAGACGATTTCAATACCTTTAAAATGCCAGGCTACTTTTTGTTGGACGCCAATCTTTTTTACGAAAGGGATCAGTTTAGGGTAAGCTTAAAAGGCAACAACCTAACAAATGTACATTATATGACTACCAATTTCTGGTTGTATGCACAACCTACAAGAACTATTTTGGGAACTGTATCTTATAGATTTTAAGTTTCTATGAACGCTTATAAGAAAAAAGAAAAGAAGAAAAGCACGTTATTACGCTTGGTCGGTTGGTTACACCTCTGGCCAAGTGTGGTATCGGGCTTGGTTGTGTTTTTTGTATGTCTAACAGGAACCATTATCGTATATTCGGATGAGATCATCGAAGCATCTGCAGGATCAGCAAAGTATATTACACCAAACACAGGAAAAAAGCTAACATTAGAACAACTGCTGGAGATACAGAAGAAAGAAATACCAGGGATCTTACCATCCTATGTCCTTTATTACAATGCCCCCGACCGTAGTGTTATAATCAACGGTTTCGACCCCAAGAATATCCGGCTATCGATGATCTACATGAATCCATATACCGGTGAGATCCTGAAATACGACAAGACTATTCATTTTTTCTTTATTATGGCACATCTGCACGCCCATATGAAGTTAGGATCTATTGGGGGTTGGATTGTCATTTTATCGACCATTATTTTCGTCATTAGCACATTAACGGGGTTAATTCTTTGGTGGCCCAGACGTTGGACCAAAACCACCCGAAAAGCCAGCTTTACCGTACGATGGAAAGCCAAATTCAAGCGATTTAACTATGACATCCACAATGTTTTTGGCTTCTACTCCTTAATTTTATGTTTTATACTTGGGATGACCGGATTAATTATTTTCTTTCAGCCCATGATGAACCTGACAATGAAATCTCTCGGGGCTACCGCTGTCGATTGGCATCATGACCTCCCAAAAGCGGATAAGACCAAACATTTTATAGATGCTTTCCCGCTAATGGATCAACTATTTAAAGCACAACCACAGAAAAAAGTGATCAAATATTGGGTATATGATTACAAAAAATCAGGTGTATTTGCCTTCAATGTTGCAGATCGAGCGGGCTTGAAAAGTGACGAAAACAATTATACTTATTACTTTGACAAATATTCCGGATCCCCCTATCTTATAAAAAAAGAAGAGCATATGCACAATAAGGTGGAGAATTGGGTATGGCAGCTCCATATGGGACAATGGTTTGGTCAGATTGGGAAGCTTTCTACCTTTATGGCCGGACTCATCAGTACAACGTTGCCCATCACTGGTTTCTTAATCTGGTGGGGCAAACGAAGAAAAAACAAAGCTAAAAATACAACGGGTAACTTTATCCGCTAATGAACATGCTCTTGAGTCTGTAGAATAAATGCAATGTCTAGCTTATCGTAACGCTGCCCCTTATTGGGACACTAACTAGTTTTTATTGCTCGATATCTATTCCTGAACATTAACCAATTTATTAGCATTGTACCTATAGGGACAGGAATTATCAAAAAAATACGATCTAAGCTCAGGTCAGTATTCTGAATATTTATCTTTTGCATATTCAAAGAGCTACCCCTAGCTTATAAAGTATCACATATCAACTATATTTTTTTATTCTAATGGCATATTGAACCCACAAAACAAGTAATTATCTAAAGTTGTTATATCAATTACCGCTACCCCACAAGATAACTACGCAATAAATCTGCGTGCTCATTTATCTAAAGCCATTTTATTTTCGAAATAAAAAAAATAACAATCTAATAGTCAGATAAATAAAAATTAATCACACATTAACCTCTTATTGCGCACATATAACGCGTAGGTCAGCTTGCAATTTTGTAATGTCAGTTCAGAATAGTCTGGCACAAATGTTTAACGATAATGCAATGATTATGAAATTCAACTTCCTTAACACTAAAAAACAGCTGGTTACGAATCATGAAAAAGCAAAGGCTTATCTCATGACACCAGAACTGGAATTGTATACTACGGTAGTCACAACTGGATTGAATGATTCATTTTATGAAAGCGGCAACAATAGATTAAATCGAATCAAGGAACTGGTCATGACATGCGAATCGACATTTGTTGCCAAACTGGCCATCTACGCACGTACAGTGATGAACTTAAGATCCATCCCGATAGTACTAGCTGTCGAATTAGCGAAGAAAGCCTCTGGGGAGTCGATCGTTAGTAAAGCAGTGAGCCGGGTAGTATTGCGTGCTGACGAGATAACGGAACTTCTGGCCTATTACCAGATTGCAAATAACAGAAATGGAGCGAAAAAGTTAAGTAGACTTTCCAAGCAAATCCAAAAAGGTCTTGTAGCCTCCTTTAACAGATTTGATGAATACCAGTTTGCAAAATATAACAGGGAAGGTGAAATTAAGTTAAAAGATGCGCTGTTTCTTGTACACCCTAGCCCTAAGAACGATCAACAGCAGGCTATTTTTGACAGGATCGCAGCGGATAATCTTTCGACCGCCTATACTTGGGAAACGGAACTTTCTAAATTGGGTCAGGAAAATTTTGATAACGCCCTAACCAAATCTGATGCTTTCGCCAGAAAATGGGAAGAGTTGATCGAAAGTAAAAAAATGGGTTACATGGCCTTGCTCAGAAATCTTCGTAATATACTGGAGGCTAGCGTGTCCGTCCAACATGTCTTGATGGTCTGCAATTATCTATCGAATGAGCAAGCGGTACTCAAATCTAGACAACTTCCGTTCAGGTTTCTTTCAGCTTATAGAGAGTTGAAGACGCTAAAATCGGGCTTAACCTCAACTGTATTGACAGCATTAGAAGATGCTACGTTATGCAGTGCCAGAAATATAAAAGGTTTCGGTTTTGAGACTTCGGTTGTAATTGCCTGTGATGTTTCAGGATCCATGCAAAAGCCTATTTCGGCAAAAAGTACGGTTTTACTGTATGATGTGGGCTTAATGCTAGCAATGCTATTACAGTCACAGTGTAAAGATGTAACAACAGGGATATTCGGTGATACATACAAGATAATCAATATGCCTAAACATCGGGTGCTGACGAATGTAATGGAATATTACAAACGAGAAGGTGAAGTGGGTTATTCGACAAATGGATACCTGGTCGTGGAAGATCTAATCCGTAGAAAAAAGATCGTGGATAAAGTAATGATATTTACTGACTGTCAATTATGGGATAGTAACTATAATGGTAATTCTTTGGAGAAGTCATGGAATAATTACAAAAGTTTAGCTCCCAAGGCGAAACTCTACCTATTCGATCTGGCGGGATACGGAAAACAGCCCATAGATGTTAAACAAAATGATGTTTACCTGTTAGCAGGCTGGTCGGATAAAGTGTTTGATATACTTTCTGGCATGGACAATGCACTATCCGCTGTCGAACAGATCCATCAAGTTGAAATATAAGATCATCCCGTAGTAATTTGGCTGCGGGATTAATAAAAGGAATAAAATAAGCAAGTGTCGTAGAAGAGAGTTACTTCGCATTTGGGTTGCCCGTGTCACAGGTTCGAGCCCTGTCTCTATAGGTATATAGAGTAGCTCAGTTGGTTAGAGCAGGAAAAACAGTCTCTTTTCGTTAGTTACCTTGCTTTATGATAAAATTGGATAAGTGCCGTAGAAAAGAGTTACTTCGGTCCAATGGCAGGTTCAAACCCTGCTTCCGATAAGTTCTAGATAGATGATATCGAAAACGTCGGAAAAGACTCTTTTTGTCAGTTGCCTTTCTGATTCTAAACAGAATGCCGTAAACGATAGTTACTTCGTCACCGTTAAGGGGAGGAATAATGAAGTTGTAAATTCAACAAGATTATCCGGTTCGAATCCGGCAATGACTAGCCCTCACTATTGTTGCTTTTTGCTTCTGTTTTTTAAACTAGAAATTTGTCAAGTACAATGTATTCTCTTACATTGTACTTTTGATGGCAAGTCCTCCCAAAAGACCGGATATATTAGATTCACCACGAATGAAGTTAACGGACAAAATAGATTTTATACCGCTGATTGAACTTCCTACCATAAAGGGAGTCCAAAGCAATATAGTACCTGATTGAACTTCCTTTACGAATACGAAAGAATGGGATCTATATCAAGAAAATGAATTAAAGAAAAACTATATTGATATCCCCTGTCCAATCGCAACAGGAATTTATCAATATAGACTTTTTGACATTGAAGTTTTCGATTAGAATCAGTCCTCGAATAATTTAAGATTTCCAAAAGAAGATTAAAATTCCTAAAATTGCATTCTCATTTTGACTAGATCAGTTTCGATAAGTCTAACATTAACTTATCTCTTCTGTAGATCTCGGCATAAGGAAATTAGTCAAAACTGTTGCTACAGCGGAGTTAAAATTAAAATGTAAATAATAAGATGAAGAAGGTTATATTTTTTCTATTACTGATACCTTTCTGGGCAAGTGCTCAGGAGCAGAATATCCAAGACTTTATAATAAAAGAGAATCTTTCAAAAAACGGAAAACTTGCGGTCGTCGCTTTGGATTCTATTGGCAATACCAATGAGACTATCAATGGAAACTACATGTTTACCATTAACGGTTTCTCTCAGGCGCTCCAATTTCACGATGGTGTAGCTGTTCCAAATCAAAAAATCGAATCGTCTACCTTTGTATTTTTTAATCACAAAAACCAAGAGAAATCTAAAGGTCGCCTGTTTTATATTTATAAGACTGATAATGGGCTTTCTCCCTTTGCCATCAGTGGATTGATGTTTTTGATCATCCCTGCTATTGTGTTAGGTATCGCCTACATGTTTAAAAAAGTAATCATGACAGCCATTGCACTGGCAATCGTTTTCTTTATCTTCAATCACTCACAAGGATTAGATTTAAGCAAGATCTTTGAGTCAATTTTCTCCAGTCTAAAGAATCTCTTAGGCTAGGGCTAGCATTCAATATCAATACATCAAAGTCGTAATCTAGGTTTGTGAGCTTTTTATAAAAAATAGTGTTCCCTAGAACGGCATACCAATCCCAAAATTGTATTGTATAAAATTATAACGGTCCGGTTTATGGGTCTGATAATATTGCTCCTTAAATTCTTTAGAATCAAAGAAATTCTTGATGACCCATTGATTGCTTCCTGAAAACTGTGGGTCTTTTACCTTTAATCCTGCATCCAGACGGATCACAAAGTAATCTGAATCAAAGCGTAGTCCAAAACCAGTACCAATGGCTACCTGTCCCAAAAACTTGTTGAATTTAAATTCGCCGCCAGGATTTAAATCGTCATCTTTTTTTAGCCGCCAGACATTCCCCATATCAACGAATGTTGCTCCGTTCATCTTGGCTCCCAAAAAATTATTTAAAATGCGAAATCTATACTCAGCATTAGCTTCCAATTTAATCTCTCCCAACTGATCTAAATTCCTTAGATTCAGACGAAGATCTTCGCTCAAATTTTGCCTATTGTATGCGCCAGGCCCTAGGGTTCGTGCTTGCCAAGCCCGTATACCATTCATCCCTCCACTATAAAAACTCTTTTCAAATATCAGTAACTTCGAATTGTTACCATACGGAATTGCGATCCCTGGATTAAAGCGGAAAACAAATTGTCTATTTCCGCCAAGGTTACGGTACAAACGATAATCAAATTCGGTTTTCGCATATTGCAAGAACGGTACTCCAAAGATTTTTTTCTCACCATCGGCATTTGCCGGTAGTTTAGCAATACTACTGATCAGATCCAACACATTACCACTGACGTCCACTGTTCCACGGAAATATTGAAAATCTTCCTTGCTCGTCAGCTTTTTCCCGTTCAGAATAAAGGTATATTGCGTTCCCAATCCGAAATATTGACGGTCATTACTACGTACATACAATTGATACCCTTCCTGTTCGAGATTTTTTCGAAAATTTGAATCTAACCTCCCATCCCGATATTCCAATACTATCGGGGTAAAGCTATGATATTTGTTCTCTGTTTCATACCAGGAGTAATTCAGTGAAGTAATAAAATAGCGGTTGGAATAAGTACGATCCTGATCAAACAACTGAAGAGTCATCGAATATGTTGTTTTTGGTAAACCAAATTTCCCACCTGGATTAATATGGAAAGGTACCATGAGTCGTGGAATTACTAAATTGACACCCGCCTGAAAATCATTATTGAATATCTTACTCGAAAGCCCCCCTGCCAAACGAGGATCAAATAGCACACCATACCGCAACTTAACCTCCAATTGCTCAGAGCCACCAAAAATATTACGCTGTGAAAACGTATTTCCGATATTAAAACCACTCATCCCCGAACTAAAAGTATACTCTCCTTCGATCTGGTTACCCATTCGTGGTCGCGGGACGAAATCATAATGAACATCGAGTTTATTGGAATCTTTTTTCACAAACTGCACTTTTACAGACCGAAAACCGTTCATCTCATAAAGCCGATCATAAGACTTATTTTCCTCGGCCAACGAATAATAATTTCCCGATCGTAGGTACATATACCTTTCCAATGGTTTCCAGCGAAAGCTATTTGTTTCATCCACAAAAAGAAGTCGTTTTGCAGAATCAGTTATACGGCGAGGTGGTTTCTTTGATATTGCCCCATAATTCCTAATAGTCATATATACACTATCAATTTGATACTTTTTATGTATCGTTGAATCACTGGGATTTTCTATGTTTATTTTTAAATCGATCAAGTTTCCACTCAATGTAGAGTCAATACCGACACGCATATATTGTCTCAAGTAGTCATAATATCCATTATTACGCATAACAAGATATAACTTTTCCCGTTCCTCCAGCAATTTGGCTGCATCATATTGTGAATTAGGCTTGACTTTAGTTTTTGGTAGGATATCCCGATCAAATAACCATTTGGCATCCCCATCTTCAAATTTACGTTCTATGTTCCTAATTTGATATGCATTTCCTTCATCGACATTAAAATTGATATGCGCTCTTTTTTTGTTAACTGTAATTTCAGGACTGACTTTGACATTAAAATATCCCTTGGTAAACAAAAAACGTCTGATCTGATTAGCGGAAAGGTCAACCATTGCTGAGTCAAGCAAATGTGGTGGTTCGCCAACATTTCGAATTTTCTTGGTCTTATAGCGTCCTTTTGTCGTATTGAAGGTATTGTAAATAAATAGATTGACGCGCGAATTAGGTTTTATCTGATTGGATATATAGGTTTCGGAAGACTCTTTCAATGCTGGTGAAACGCCGGAAATCTGTATTTTTGTAACCAAGGCTTGGTCGTCATCTATATATTTTGAAGATCGGCAAGATGCAAAAAATAGCGTCAAAAGCATTATACTTGCAAATCCGATAAAACGAGGGTACTTAATCATCAATAAAAATGTTGTCAAAAGCGCAAATCAGTCTAATAACGTCTCTACAAAACAAAAAGTATAGAAAACAACATGGTTTATTCATCGTTGAGGGCATAAAGTCCGTCAAGGAATTTATCTCATCGAGCTACCAGGTTGAGTCCATTTTCTATACAGACGACGCAAACACAAAAGTGGGTAAAATCTCGCATAATATAAAATCCCATGAACTGACGGAGGCTGAATTCCAAAAGATTAGTACCTTAAAATCTCCTCAGGGTGTTCTTGCCTTGGTGAAACTCCCGAAACAACAACAGATCGAAATAAGTGATCTAAGAAATTGCTACAATATCGTATTGGATGATGTACAAGATCCCGGTAATTTGGGAACCATTATTCGCACAGCGGAATGGTTTGGGATCAAACATATCATTTGCTCCATTGGCACAGTAGATGCTTATAATCCAAAAGTTGTGCAGGCCACAATGGGCTCATTGGCAAGAATACAGGTTCATTATATAGACTTGCATGAATTTATCTCTTCAACAGATCTACCGGTCTATGGCGCACTGCTCAATGGGCAATCCATTTACCAGACCGAATGGAGTACAGAAGGATTGATCGTCATGGGAAATGAAGGCAATGGTATTAGTGAAGAAATTATAACATTAATAGATCAAGCAGTGACCATACCCCGTATCGGCCAAGCGGAATCGCTGAATGTTGCCGTGGCAACAACGATATTTTGTAGTGAGATCGCCCGGCAGCAGCTGGTTTAGCGAATTTATTTCCAAAAGCACCCTATAACCGTTGATAAAGTCCGATCCGATTTCCTTCAGAATCCTCTATTTCAGCGACTGCAAAGCCCAGCTCTTTATGAAAGGTCGCCGGATATAATTTCCTTACACCAGCTTTTTCTGCCCTTTTTAAGGTATCTTCAAGATCTTCGGTATGCAAATAAAGCAGTACCCCCTGATGTGTTGGCTGGTAGATTTCCCCTTTTGCTAGCGCACCGGTAATCCCCGACAGCTTTTCCTCAAACGGGAAATAAGCCATCTGAATTCCATCAAATTCTTCCTGATCAAAGGTAAAGGCAAACAGCTCACTGTAAAAATGAACTGCCCGCTCCATATTTAGCACCGGAATCTCAAAATAGACCCC
This sequence comes from Sphingobacterium sp. BIGb0165, assembly GCF_024810095.1. Taxonomy (NCBI): domain Bacteria; kingdom Pseudomonadati; phylum Bacteroidota; class Sphingobacteriia; order Sphingobacteriales; family Sphingobacteriaceae; genus Sphingobacterium; species Sphingobacterium sp. BIGb0165. The sequence continues at coordinate 40,415 of NZ_JANUEB010000012.1, forward strand.
TGGATTTCTTTTTTCTTTTGACATACGACCAATTGGAGGTTTCTTAAAGTTCAGCCAATAAAAGAGTTTTCTATCGCTGGCGAAGATCAAATATACAAATTTGTGTCAAGTGGATTTCCGGATGATTATTTTTATGTTACCATTGAAAGGATTTTAAAAATTTCGAACAAAAGAAAAAGTTTAATCGTTTCAAAAGCTGTACATTTGACCTACTCTTCAAAAAGTACAGATATCTTCCACGGTATCGCATACTTGAAGAAATATTCATGTACGACAATTGTTTTAAAATGCCATCTGAACAGAAATCCATCTATACGCTTCAATTTATTTTACTCTGCCTGAGCTCACTACTATTCTCCTCGAGTTTCAATATGATTATTCCAGAGCTCCCTAATTACCTGAGTAGTTTGGGTGGGGCTGAATACAAGGGGCTGATCATCGCATTATTTACATTGACTGCCGGAATTTCACGACCTTTCAGCGGTAAGCTGACCGATCGCTGGGGCCGTGTACCCGTCATGGCCATCGGATCCATCGTCTGTTTTATCTGTGGTTTTCTCTATCCGATCTTAACTTCCGTCGCAGGCTTTCTGTTTCTTCGGTTGATCCACGGTTTCTCGACCGGTTTTAAACCTACATCCACCTCAGCTTATGTTGCGGATCTTGTCCCCCAAAAAAGATGGGGCGAAGCCTTGGGAATGCATGGGCTTGCATTCAGTGTCGGCACCGCAGTAGGCCCAGCAATAGGGAGCGCTATTTTTGACGCTTTTGGAATTAACGTCATGTTTTACTCCTCTTCCTTCATGGCTTTATTATCAATCCTCATCGTCATCAATATGAAGGAAACCCTTGTCAAAAAGGAAAAATTCAACCTTTCCATGCTGAAAATAGACCGAAAGGATATCATTGAATGGCGTGCACTTCCTGCTGGAATAGTTACATTTCTATCCTATACGGCGTACGGTGTGATCCTAACACTTATTCCTGATTGGAGTGAACACCTAGGACTTAAAAATAAAGGTCTTTTTTTCCTGGCATTTACGATCGCATCCGTCATGATACGCTTTGTTTCGGGAAAGGTTTCTGATCGCTATGGAAGGCCAAAAGTTATTATTACAGGCATAGTGATTATTGCCATTGCTTTGGTGGTGATTGGTTTTGGGGATAGCTTTATCGGTATGATGATTGGAGCGAGCATCTACGGTATTGGCACCGGTATATTATCTCCCGCAGTTAACGCCTGGACTATTGATCTAAGTATCCCTGAACATCGCGGCAAAGCGGTCGCCACCATGTATATTTCACTCGAAGCGGGAATTGGTCTTGGAGCGCTCCTCGCTGGATTATATTATGCCGATATCATCCTCCGCATTCCGCAAATTATGTATGCAAATGCCGTCGTATTAGTGATCGCTTTACTCTATATGCTAAATTGGCAAAGAAAATCTTAGTTTTGATATAAGATTAAGGATATGAGATTGATTTTTATAAATCGAGAAAAAGTTTACAATGAGTAGCACAAATAAAAATCATCAGATCTATAGCTAGTACAATTAGCCGACACCAGCATCGCTTGAATGACTATTTATAAAAAGATAGCACATGATAAACAGCTATTTAAAGCTTCAATATAAATTGTTGACACGCCATTTTAAGGCGACTGGTCTTCCGATAATGGTTGCGCCACTTTTGTTACTGGGAGCCTGTTATCTGGCCTATTACCTTCTGCTACAGTATCCTGTTTTTGGGAGCTATGCCCTACTGCTGAGCAACTTCCAATTACTCTTTCTCCTGACCGAAAAAAACAGGAACGATTTTCTAAAAAACACCTTTAGTAAAAAGGATTTTTACACGATCAGACTACTGGAAAATGGCATCGTCATTTTACCAACGCTTGCTATTTTTATATGTCGAGGGCTATGGTTAAATGGCGTCGCGCTAATTGCCTTAGCTGTTATATTTGCTTCTTTGGTCTTTAAAACTTTTGGTAAATCTCTCCCAACTCCATTCGCAAAGAAACCATTTGAATTTATTATCGGGTTCCGAAGGAGCTACCCGCTGCTTCTCGTTTTGTATATGCTAGCAGCAATTGGTTTCTATGTAACGAACCCCAATCTCGTTCTATTTTGCGTAGCCGGTATTACACTAAGCTGTGTATTTTATTACCAGCTACCAGAACCCATATTTTATCTTTGGAACAGCCGGGAAACACCGACCAGATTCCTCCTGGGTAAATTTAGACGTGGAATACTGCAATGCCTTTTATTTGTTTTCCCGCTTCTACTGATGTATGCCGTTATTTTTTCATCCGAATGGTTTAATGCGTTAATTGTTTTGGGTGGTATTTTTCTTCTACTTCCTTTTGCTATTACATTAAAGTATGTCGCTTATCCGAGAGAGATCAATTTCCCGGAGGGTTTTGCACTGGCATTATGTTTCAGCTTCTATCCACTGATATTGGCACTATTACCTTTCTATTACTTGAAAGCCCTCAAAAATCTAAAAAACTATTTATGATCGAGCTTATTCATATCAGTAAATCCTTTGGTCAGCATCAGGTCTTGCACGAGGTCACCTTTACTTTTGAGGACGGAAAGGTCTACGGTATCGTGGGCGAAAACGGCGCTGGAAAAACAACATTATTTCGTTGTATTGCAGGTTTAGAAACAGCTTTGGGGCAGATCAATGCGAGCTTACAGCCACTTAAGAACCACCTGGGTTACCTGACATCAGATCCGTATTTCTTATCAAAACTGACGGGTGAAGAGTATATCTATCTCCTTACTGACGCCCGTGGGAAAAGCATTAAAAACCTCGATGACAGAAATATCTTCGAACTACCATTAAAAGAGTATGCGAGTTCCTATTCCACAGGGATGAAAAAGAAACTGGCACTGACAGCAACCCTGCTCCAGGACAACAGTTTCTACATTCTGGATGAACCTTTTAACGGAATAGATCTACAAAGCAGTATTATCCTGACCGAGATCATACTGCGCCTAAAAGCCATGAACAAGACTATCCTGATCTCATCGCATATATTTTCGACATTAAAGGACACCTGTGATGAGATCTTGGTCCTTGAAGAAGGCCGGATTAGCAAATCTGTCAAAAAAGAACTGTTTGGTGATTTTGAAGAAGAAATGAAGGAAAAAATATTAAAAAAAGATATCGATAAACTCTGGCTTTGAAGCCCTCTAAAACTCAAAACAAATAAGATGGAAAAATACCTACCCACATTAGAAACCGAACGTCTAATCATCCGTCCGATAAGCATGGAGGATAAGGACTATTTTTTTGCTATGGATTCACAGCCTGAGGTACATACCTTTCTCAATAAAGAGCCTGTTCAATCCATCGAAGAAATGGAAAAAGCGATCGCTCTCATTCAGCAACAATATGAAAAATATGGTATTGGCCGACTGGGAGTCGTTGAAAAATCAAGCAATCAATGGATCGGCTGGACGGGATTTAAATATATTGATGAGCTGGAAAATGGACGTATCGGATTCCTGGACCTCGGCTATCGTTTCAGGATGGAATCCTGGGGCAAAGGATATGCTACTGAAGCGGCATTAGCCTGTATGCAGTATTATCGTGAGCATCTGACTCATTTCGAGCTCCATGCCATCACCCATACCGAAAACGAAGGATCAAGACATGTATTGGAAAAAGTGGGTTTTCAGGTTACCGAAGAGTTTCATTTCGACCGTTGGGATATCCGTTGTTTTTGGTATGATTTGGTCGAAGATGCTAAATCAAACTAATTATGTTAGCTTTAAAAACTAATTTTTTTAACTTTTCATAGTTTCACTGGGATAAAACAAAATGGTTTTGTATTTTTACACGTTCGAATAAAATAAAATTTTGAACATTTCTGTATTGTACAATTTAATCTATTGCTGAGTAAATGAGTGACGAAACAAACTTCCCAACGGAAGATAACCAAGAAGAATTAGGATCAGGAAAAACAGAGGGCGGAAGTCAGACAATACCTTTATCTGGACTGTACGAGAACTGGTTTTTGGATTATGCGTCCTATGTTATCTTGGATAGAGCTGTACCCCATATAAATGACGGCTTGAAACCCGTGCAACGCCGTATTCTCCATTCCCTAAAGGAAATGGATGATGGACGATATAATAAGGCTGCCAACGTTATTGGTAATACCATGAAGTATCACCCCCATGGAGACGCTTCCATTGGAGATGCCATGGTACAATTGGGACAAAAAGATCTATTGATTGACTGCCAAGGTAACTGGGGCTTCCCCATTACTGGCGATTCGGCGGCGGCACCACGTTATATTGAGGGACGACTTTCTAAATTTGCAAATGAAGTTGTCTTCAATCCCGAAACGACAGAATGGCAACAGAGCTACGATGGACGTAACCGCGAGCCAGTCACTTTACCTGTTAAATTCCCATTGCTTCTGGCACAGGGAGCAGAGGGGATTGCCGTAGGTTTAGCGACCAAGATTATGCCGCACAACTTTATTGAACTCATTGATGGCTCAATTCAGGTACTGAACGGCGAACGCCCAAATATTCTTCCCGATTTTCCCACAGGTGGTATGGCCGATGTGTCCAATTACAATGAAGGACAACGTGGCGGAAAGATCCGTGTGCGCGCTAAAATCGAGGAGCGGGATAAAAAGACTTTAGCAATTACCGAGATTCCTTTTGGGACCACCACTGGCGGACTTATCGAAAGTGTCGTAACGGCGAATGAAAAAGGTAAAATCAAAATCAAGAAAATCGAAGACAACACCGCTGGAAATGTTGAAATCATCGTGCATTTAGCACCGGGAATATCTCCTGATGTTACGATCGATGCATTGTATGCATTCACGGCCTGTGAGGTTTCCATTTCGCCAAACACTTGTGTCATCAAGGATGAGAAACCTCATTTTATGAGTGTCAATGATATCTTGATTGAGAACACCAAAAACACTAAAAATCTATTGAAGTTAGAACTGGAAATCCGTCTAAACGACCTCCAGGAAAAAATATTCTTCAATAGCTTATTAAAGATATTCATCCAAGAAGGGATGTACAAGCATTCCGATTATGAAAATGCCGGTGACTTTGACACTGTAGTGCAGGTTCTAAATCGCTTGTTTGAGCCATTCTTTGATCAGTTTTATCGTGAAATTCTTCCTGAGGACTATAAGAAATTGATCGATAAACCAATGAGTAGCATTACGCGTTTCGACGTAAAAAAATCGGACGAAACGATGAAGACGCTCGAAAATGAGATCAAAGAAGTTAAACGTCATTTGCGTCAGTTGACCGAATATGCCATTGCCTGGTATGAAAAACTACGCGAAAAATACAGCAAAGATCGCGAGCGCAAAACAGAATTACGCATCTTTGATAAGGTTGAGGCAACGCAAGTTGCATTAGCCAACGCCAAACTATATGTCAATCGTGAAGAAGGTTTCATCGGTTCAGGAATGAAGAAAGATGAGTTCGTATGCGATTGCTCGGATATAGACGATATCATTGTTTTCCGCGAAGATGGCAAATATGTCGTCAGCAAAATCCAAGACAAGGTATTTGTTGGTAAAGGGATTATTCATGTGGCGGTCTTCAAAAAAGGTGACGAACGTACCATATATAATGTCATCTATAAAGAAGGCGAAACTGGTACAAGTTATATCAAACGTTTTTCTGTTGTTGGTGTTACACGCGACAAGGAATACGACGTATCCAAAGGATCTAAAGGATCAAAAGTTTTGTATTTCACTGCTAATCCAAACGGCGAGGCAGAAGTTGTCAATATACAGCTCAAACCGCACACGAAATTACGCAAATTGAATTTCGACATGGATTTCGCTGAAATTGCCATTAAAGGTCGTGCATCCCAAGGAAATATTGTTTCCAAATATCCGGTCAAGAAAATCGCCTTCAAAAGCTCCGGTATTTCAACACTTGCCGGACGAAAAATTTGGTACGACACTATCATGAAACGCTTAAATGCAGATGAACGTGGCCAATATTTAGGCGAATTTGATGGTGATGATAAAATATTGGTTGTACTTTCTGATGGTAGCTACGAGTTATCGAACTTCGATCTTAGCAACCACTTTGATGAGAAAATGATCCGTATTGAGAAATTCTATCCGGAACATGTTTATACCGTAGTACATCAAGATGGTAAGAGCGGCACCTATTTCGTCAAACGTTTTAAATTTGATGACCAGCCTATTGGTAAACGTATTTCATTTATCAATGAAGAGCCTGGTTCAAAATTAGTGCTTATGAGCAATGCTGCTGAGCCAACAGTCAAATTAGATATTTTAAAAGGTAAATCCCAAACGGAGGAAACGCTGGAACAACCATTGACTGAAATCATTGATGTCAAAGGCATAAAGGCGCAAGGTAATCGCCTTTCCTTCCATACTGTAAAATCTGTAGCCTTAGTTACAGTAGATGAAGATCTCAGTGAAAAAGGAAAGAAAAAAACGGAAGTAGCTTCTGTAGATGGAGAAACAAAACCCGAAGAGACAAAGGCTGAGGCTTCAACTGCTGAAATAGCAACTGATCTATCCAATGATAAAAAAGAAGATGATATTAAATTAGAGATCACTAATCCCGACGACATCCAAATTGATGACAAAGGGCAAATGGAAATGTTTTAACAGTATTATTCTATAAGTAATCCGCATAAAGAAAAGGCTCGAATATGATATTCGAGCCTTTTTATATTATTATTGATTACAGATAGTTCTCAAAGGTAACCAAGGCCTTGTTTCAATCCTCTTCCCCGCTAATAAACAGCCCACCATCAATTCGCTATGCTTAACACAAAGCTCTTATATAAAGCTTTTAGGCTTTAAACTCTTTTAGGAATTTTTGAAGTTTCGGCGCAATGACCACCGAACAGAACGGGTTCTCAGGATGATCATTAAAATAATTATGATGATAATTTTCAGCAAGCCAAAATGTTGATGCCGGTTCTACCGCCGTTACAATTGGGTCTTCATAGACATCCTCGTTTTCCAACTCATCAATAAAGTTTTTTGCTAAGATTTCCTGTTCTTCATTGTGATAGAAGACCACAGAACGATACTGGGTACCCACATCATTACCCTGACGGTTTAATGTTGTCGGATTATGTGTCTTAAAGAAAATTTTCAACAGATCCTCATAATTGACCAACTCATCATCATACTCCAACTCCACCACTTCTACGTGATCTGTTGTACCTGTACAGACCTGCTCATAAGTAGGATGGTCTATATGACCTCCCATATATCCAGGCAATACGGATGTTACTCCTTCAGTATTTTGGAAAATCACTTCCGTACACCAAAAACATCCACCTCCAAATGTTGCTTTCATATTTTTATTGTATTTAGTAATGAGTATTGAGAATTTAGACTTTAATTTTAAAAGCCGCTGGCATGCTCGTTATATTATTTTTTTCACTTCCACAACACTCATACAAAGATAATCATTATTCAATTTAATACTCAAACCTAAACGTGTATTCTAGATTTAGTAATAAGTATTTAGACTTTGCTTTTATAAGCCCATGGTATACTTGCTGTCGTATTTTTTCCAATCTTTGACCCTTTGCCTCAAATCTCAGATCTAAAATCTCCTATCTAATTACTAATAATAATGTTTTCCTTTGATCAGTAGATCCTGCTGTTTGCTGTCGCAAACGGCGTAAGAGAATCCCTCCTGCAATGCATAAGCTCCATACTCCCCTTTTTTATTGATCGCCAAAAATCCAACTTGTATCTCTTTGGCAATTGCGGGCTTTTTCTTCACAATACGCATCACGGCTTCCTTGCAGGCATCTTCAGGTGAATAACCCTGGCGCATTAATTCGACCACCAAAAAGCTACCAACATTTCGAATAACTTCTTCACCGACACCGGTCGAAGTAGCCCCTCCAACTTCATTATCCACATAGAGTCCGGCTCCGATAATCGGACTATCCCCTACCCGGCCATGCATCTTAAATGCCATACCACTGGTCGTACAGGCTCCAGAGATATTTCCGTTGGCATCCAAGGCTAACATACCTATAGTATCGTGATTGTATTGATTACCAGGTAGGCGCTCCGCAGCAAAAGCTTTATTCTCGATATTAACGACTGGCTTGTATTTCTTCTCCTTCAACCACTCTTTCCAAGCTTTCTCTCCCTCAGGAGTCAATAAATTCTCTTCCTGAAAACCATTTTCCAATGCAAATTGTAAGGCACCTTCACCAACAAGCATGACATGTGGTGTTTTCTCCATCACCAGACGGGCCACGGAGATCGGATGACCAATTTTTTCCATGCCTGCTACAGCGCCACAATTACCATCAGCATCCATAATACAAGCATCTAGGGTCACATGACCATCACGATCCGGATACCCTCCTTTTCCTACAGTCATATTTTTCAAATCCGCTTCGGGTACACGTACACCCTGCTCGACCGCGTCAAGAGCTTTTCCACCTTTCGACAGTATCTCCCATGCTGCTTTATTTGCCGCTATCCCAAAATCCCATGTCGATATCACGATAGGATATTTCTTCACCTTGACACTAGATGCAATCGTCAACCCTTTTGTATCGAATGCACTCAAGGTACCTATAGCCGTAGCCGCCATAAAACCTTGCTTAATAAAATTACGTCTAGAACTCATATGTAAATTATTTATCTTTTAACACCCCGTTTCATTTGAGTAGCGTCCTACCGTCCAAACATGGATATACTATTTTTTGATTCTCATGAGCAGAATAATGCATCCACAACGATTGATTCTTAACAGATGCTCCTACCTGCTATTGGATCATGGTAACAATTGTTTGATAAAACCGCAGAATTACGCTTCCAATCCAACGAAATCGGGGACAAGAATATCTTCTTTTTGTACCCTATTATCACCCGAACCCGAAATTATCAAAAACTTGACAATATTCTTTTTTTAGCATGCCTATTGGCCCCAAAAAGAGACCTCAATAGCTCCCTGACTTATCTTCAGAAGGAGAATCACCAAAAAAAGCTGATTTCGCTATCAATAAGCAATAATACAAAATGGTTTTAGCAAATAGACAAATTAATTAAAATTAGGCCTAAAGATTCGTTTTTTAGCAACACAATATTCAAATCACTTAAAAATCGACAATAAACATTGATTTATATTGTGAATTAATCCTATCTTTAGAAACAAACTAATCAGCATGAAAAACACACTAAAATTCGCCATTTTAGCATGTGCAAGTCTTATTGGCACAAGTCATGGCCATGCACAGCAGGTAGATTCCACAACATATTTCAAAATCAAAGAATTGCAAGAAAACGTAAAACGTGAATTTGCACCAGATCGCAGAACAAAAATTGTGGCTATTCAAAAAGCGGATATCCCACAAAATCAATATATCCTCGAGACAACCGAAAAAGATGCGAAGTTCGTACTCGAACAAAAAGCGAAAGAAATAGCCGCTAATATCCAAATCCAACTATTACCTGACGCGAGTGTCGAAGGTAAAACTAACGGCGTAATAAGACTGTCGGTTGCCAACATGCGTACCGATCCGAATAATGCCGCAGAATTGACAAGTCAGGTCTTACTGGGCACACAAGTAGATTTATTGCAGAAAAAAAGTGGTGAATACCGTGTACGGACACCCGACGGGTATATCGCATGGGTGCCTAGCTCTTCAATAGCTGTAATGGATAAAACTGAAATTGACAGCTGGAGGCAAGCGGACAAGCTGATCTACACCAATGAATTTGGCAAATCCTATTCCGAAGCCGATGAGAAGAGCCAGCGGGTATCGGATTTAGTTTATGGCGACATCCTAAAATTAACAGGACAGAAAGGTAACTTTTATACAGTTGCTTATCCCGATGGCCGAAAAGGATATATTAAAAAAGCTGAAAGTCTAACGTTAAAAAACTGGTTGGATACACGTACCCCTACCGCCGACAATATTATCGCAAGCGCAAAAACGATGTTGGGACTACCTTACTTATGGGGCGGAACATCCGTTAAAGGAGTCGATTGCAGTGGTTTTACCAAGACAAGTTTCTTTATGAATGGTTTTGTTATACCTAGAGATGCATCGCAACAAGTACTTGCCGGCGAGAAGATAGACATTCTGGACAATGAAGGGCATTTCGATGCGGGCAAAGCACTCAAAAACCTTAAACCAGCAGATTTACTATTCTTTGCTGCAGGTAAAAACAGTAATCCCAACGCCCGGGTAACCCATGTAGCCCTTTATATTGGCAATGGTACTTTTATTCACGCTGCCGGATTAGTCCGTATAAACAGCATGCTAAAAGATTCGCCAGATTACGACGACTTCCAAACACGTACTGTGGTAGCAGCCCGCCGCTATCTTGGAGCTAGAGATAGCGCAATTCAAAAAATCGCTGAAAACAATTATTATATCAACAAATAAATCAAGATGAGCAACCAATCTGAATGGATCAGCAAAGACTTTGGGGCTTTTAAATTACGGTTCCGTCCATATACGTTAACATTGCGGCATGTTTTCACCGTTGCCTCTTACAGCCGAAGTACCACACCAATTGTATTGACCGAACTGGAGTACGATGGCATCGTAGGTTATGGTGAGGCCAGCATGCCACCATACCTTGGTGAATCACAGGAAAGTGTTATCGCTTTTTTAAATCAAATTGATCTATCAGCATTCAATTCCCCTTTCCAAACCGAAGAGATCTTACACTATATAGATCAAGTAGCAACGAAAAATACCGCAGCAAAAGCAGCCGTTGACATCGCACTGCACGATGTGCTTGGTAAGATTATGGGACAGCCGTTTTATAAAATCTGGGGATTAAACCGCGATCTAATCCCACCGACTTCCTACACCATCGGCATTGATACGGAGGATATGATCCGTAAAAAGGTTGCTGAAGCAGATCAATTTAAGATCCTAAAAGTAAAGTTGGGACTAGATACCGATAAGATGATCATTGATACGATTCGTCAGGTAACAGACCGTCCATTATGTGCAGATGTCAATCAGGGTTGGAAAACGCGGGAAGAAGCACTGGAAATGGCACATTGGCTCGCCGAGCGAAATGTTTCTTTCCTCGAACAACCCATGCCAAAAGAACAGATTGATGATAATGCCTGGCTGACGGAACATAGTCCAATCCCAACAATTGCAGATGAGGGCTGTCAACGGTTGGTTGATGTACCTGCCCTAAAAGGTGTTTACAGTGGTATCAACATCAAATTGATGAAATGCACAGGCATGCGTGAAGCCAAACGAATGGCCGAACTTGCACGTTCCCTCGAAATGAAAGTAATGATCGGTTGCATGACTGAAACCTCATGCGCCATCAGTGCTGCAGCGCAATTAGCACCATTGACTGACTGGGCAGATCTAGATGGGGCACTACTGATCGATAATGATATCTACGACGGAATGACAGTAATCAACGGAAACTGCATCTTGCCGGACCGTCCTGGAATTGGAATTTTAAGAAAATAACATTATATTCAATGCAATGTTTTTTGTCTTAAAGAAAAACATTGCATTGAATCGCTATCGGAGTTGTAACCAATAGCCAATTTTACCAAGATATTAACAAACTAAATTAATCAATTCACACTTTTATGAAACAACATGTGCTCACAACGTTGTGTCTCATAGCCTGTAGTTCGATGCAGTCACTATACGCGCAACAGATTCAGATTGCTGGAAAAATCACCGACAGCAATGGAAATCCCATCAGTGGAGTTACCATAAATGTTAAAGGATCCAGCCAAGGAACATCCACCAACGAACAAGGCTTATTCACACTCAATGCAAATTCGAATACCACACTAACCCTATCTGCTGTTGGCTATAATGCGCAGGAGGTTCAGGTCAATGGCCGAAAAACGATCAGCATTACACTCGTCAGCAACGAACAAGCTTTAGATGAGGTTATCGTCATTGCCTATGGTACTGCAAAAAAAAGCACTTATACAGGCTCAGCTGCACAGGTAAAATCTGATGCAATAGATAAACAACCGGTCACATCTTTTGAAAAAGCATTAACTGGACGTGTCGCTGGTTTGCAACTATCAAATGGATCAGGCCAAGCGGGGGCTACCTCGGCCATACGTATCCGAGGAATTGGGTCGATGAATGCGTCCAACGACCCATTATATGTGATCGACGGTGTTCCAGTTCTCTCCGGAAGCGTTGGGCAAATGGGCGATTACATCGTCAATACAAACAATGTAATGAGCACATTGAATCCAAGTGATATCGAATCCATCTCTGTACTGAAAGATGCTGCTGCATCCTCCTTGTATGGATCTCGGGCAGCTAATGGAGTAATCATCATTACAACAAAAAGAGGTAAAAATGGCGACCCAAAGATCAATGTTAAATCCTCAATCGGCATAAGCCCATCCTGGGCCACAAAAAATAATGAGCCTGCATCTGTCCAAGATCAAATCAATATGCTCTATAGCATCCTATATGATTCTCGGATAGCTTCAGGCCAGACAGCAGAGCAAGCAAACAAGAATACACTCAACCGCCTGAATTCGTTGGAATGGAATCCCAATTCTGCAAATTATGGCAAACCAAATCCTGCCTATGGATTTGGTATCCATGGTTACCAATTTAGTACCGATGGCACATCACAATGGGAGAATGTCCATATTTCCGGAAAAACTGACGGAATGGAAAACCGGGACGGAAAATACTACGATTGGAATAAAGCATTATTTAGAACAGGTATATTTAACACCAACGATATATCGGTCAGTGGAGCAACAGAGAAGACAAACTACTATGCATCGTTGAACTATACACAAGATAAAAGCAGGATTATTGAAAATAATTTTGACCGCATTAATGGACGGGTCAATTTGACACAGAAAATCGGAAAATACCTAGAATTTGGATCCAATATCAACTACGCAAAGAACAAATTAATTGGTATGAACGATACGCGAAATACAGGAACAAATTACCTGTATCAAACGCGCAATCTATTATGGCAGATGTATTGGCCAACTGATTATAAAACAGGCAAAGAATACACTGCCCGTTATGGAAGTCTAGCTTATAACCCATTATACTACAACAAAGAATGGGAGAACTCTTCAAAAACGAGCAAAATTTCCGCCATAGAATCCTTGACTTTAAAGCTCCTACCAGAGCTAACCCTGAAAACGATTTTCTCTTACGATAATACAGAGGTTAAAGATCATATTTACTACAGTGCCAAACATTATAATGGTATGGCAGACAATGGTCGTGTCACCGAAGTTTCTACATCCATCGAGAAATTAGTCTCGTCGACTACCGCCAATTATAACAAAAGCTTCGGTCTGCACAATTTGAGTTTATTGGCAGGTTTCGAGGCTGAAAAAAACACCACAGATTTTATTCGTGCCACAGGTAAAGATCTTCCCTCTTCATCTCTTCATACAGTCGCTACTGCTGGTATTTTGGATGCCTCCGCATATTCAGAAGGCTTCAACATGATGTCCATTTTATCCAGAGCTGAGTATAATTTTGATGAACGGTATTTTGCCTCAGCTTCCTTTAGAAGAGATGGTGCATCACGATTAGGCCCTGGTCCGCGATGGGGCAATTTTTGGTCGGTCGCAGCTTCATGGAATCTAGCAAAAGAATCTTTTATAAAGGACATCGAACAAATCAATAACCTGAGATTTAGAGGTTCTTACGGAACTAACGGAACTTTACCCGCAAGTAACTATGCCTGGAGAAACTTGACCAGTTATTCCAATAAATATATGACACAACCTGGCGGTGGGTTAAATAACCTGGGTAATCCTGATGTCGCCTGGGAACTAAATTACCAGACCAACATCGCATTGGAATTCGGGTTATTTAACAACAAGCTCTTTGGTACACTCGAATATTTCAATAGGGATTCAAAAAGTCTGCTACAGGATGTTCCGATTTCTACAATCACGGGTTTTAAGTCCATCCTGAGAAACGTGGGTGAGATGAACAACAAAGGCTTAGAAATTGAACTAGGCTCGGATATTGTTAAAAATGAAAACTGGAAATGGACTTTAAGTGCTAATGCGACTTTTATTTCTTCGAACGTGACAAAACTATACGGTAGACAGGATATTGTCTGGTTTGACCCTACCGGTGGAGATAATAGGGCAAGGTACGTATACCGTGAAGGTGAATCTGCCTTGTCTTTCTTTGGACTGGAATGGGCTGGCACGGACCAAACCAATGGAAAAAATGTATGGTATACCAATGATGGCACCACAGGTGAATTCATGTTTAATGGAAAAGCTGCAACTTATAATTACAAAAATGCAAAGCAGACAATTATTGGAAATGCCAACCCCAAATTATATGGTGGTATAAATTCGGATATTGACTATAAAAACTTTTCATTGGGATTGAACTTTGCCTACAAGATAGGCGGCAAACTATATGATGCTACATCAAAAGATGTCGCAGATGATGGTTATTATTGGGAACGGATCCATTCAGAATACTTCGTTGAAGACTCTTGGTCACCATCCAACACAGGGGGAACTTATCCCATGGTAACTGGTAGAGATCTAGAAGATGTCAACCAGATCAGCAGTAGACAATTATTTGACGCCTCCTATATCAGACTAAAAAATATCTCCCTAAGCTATAGATTACCAAATACATTATTGAGTCGAGCCGGAATTTCAAATGCTAGACTATATTTTAATGGCAGTAATTTGCTCACGCTTTCCAAGTATAAATACATGGATCCTGAGGTTAATCAATTTGGTACCCGCGGTTGGGAAACACCACTGGCAAAAACATACACTTTTGGTGTTGAATTTAGTTTTTAACGGACAAAAAACAGTAATATGAAAAAGCTTTTTATCGCCTCGTGCATATCTATATCTTTAGCAATTAGCTCCTGCAGTAATTTTCTGGATGTCACTCCTACAAACATGGGAGATTCCAATACATCTATACAAACTGCAGCCGATGCAAAAGTTATTATGAATGGACTAATGAGCAAAATGGCAAATGTTGATTATTATGGTAGAAATTTTCCACTTTATGCGGATGCAAAAGGTGGTGACTTTACGATCGCCTCGCAAGGACGTGGTTACGACTACTTATACGTATTTAATCATTCTGCATCATCAAATCCCTATGCTAACATTTGGATTCAAGGATTCCACTCACTGGTACAAATTAATAATCTCCTTGCGAATATAGATAAACTGGTCAAAGCCGGTTCAACGGAAGATTTTGCTTCCTATAAAGGACAAGCATTAACAGCTAGAGCATTAATTAATTTTGATCTGGTGAGATTATATGGCAAGCCATATAATATGGATAAGTCATCCTTGGGTATTCCCAATGTAACCAAAGTACTTGAATACAACGCACAGGAAAAACGCGTCTCTGTCGATGAAAATTATAAGCAGATTCTGCAAGATCTTAAAGATTCAGAAAGCTTATTATCTAAATCAAAAGCAAACGGATATATTAATTATTTTGCGAATAAAGCATTGCAAGCACGTGTCTATCTTTATATGAACGACTATGACAATGCGCTAAAAGCTGCTCAGGAGATAATCGATTCCAAAATGTATACCTTGTACAGCAATGCTGACTGGGTAAAATCCTGGACTAGCATGTTTGGTACAGAATCAATTTTTGAACTTGGTGTCTATCCCAATGAAGCCGATGCAGGTGTAAATTCTCTTGGGGCAATGTTTCGTAGGAAAGGACATGGAAGTGCGGCTATTTTGGGGAATTTTATCGCTGCAGACCCATTCCTAACGAAACTTAAAACTGACGACACTGATGTGAGATGGGGAGTAATGGGGTCTGATGAGGTCGGCAGCACACATCTGGGCGCTTTGTACAAGTATAGTGGAAGCACTACCCTTGCCGGAGACAAAAATTCACCAGCAAATAGTACTGCCGTGAATATCAAAGTCATTCGCCTTTCAGAAGTGTACCTCATCGCTGCTGAATCCGCTTTACTGAAACCATCTCCAGACAAAAACCTTGCAGCAACCTATTTGAATGCTATTCGTCAAAGATCTCCAAAACTAGATGCCGCAAGCTCCAATACAGTTACTTTGGATATGATAGCTGACGAAAGAAGCAAAGAGCTCTTAGGTGAAGGCCATCGATTCTTCGATATGATGCGCTGGAATAAGTCGATCACATTTGACGATGATCTTGGTAATATCAGCACAACCAATAGACCTAAGACAATAGACCGAACTTTTTTCAAAACGATTCTTCCAATTTCCTTGGATGAAATGAATGCGAATCCGGCTATCGCAAATCAACAAAATCCGAGTTACTAGCTGTATAGGTAATCTCTACAATGAAAAAGCACCCCGTTTCGGGGTGCTTTTTTTGATTGTAAATACGCTTTGGATTTACTGTCCTTTAAACGGATTTTGATCACTTTCCTTTAGCTGAGTATTTCTTGTCATTTCTAACTGCGGAATCTGGCAGATAAAGCGGTAATCATTAGAAGGTAATGTCCCTGTCGGATTTGAACTCTTCGGATCATAGCCATCCAAGTTTGTCATTCCCCAAGTATAATGTCCTTCCACATAGGTAGATGTCTCCTGAATACGCAGCAAAGGTTTTTGTAAGCGAAGGAGATCATATAATCCTGTCACACCTTCACAAAGTAATTCTTTGCGTCGTTCAATATATATCGCGTCTAAAAGAGGTTCTCCAGCAGCTACCTTAGTCAGATTTTTCACACCCCGAGCAGTCTGTAAGCGGTTTAGATAGGCAAGCCCCATTCCATTATTTAAGTGAGTAGCTGCCTCTGCCATAATCAGTAGCATCTCGGAACCGCGCATCAGTGTAACCTCTGGTCGTGTATTTCCTTGGACCGCACCATTGGCATCACCATAATGCTTATATTTATCGTAAGCCCATTTGGTAGACCATTCTTTGTTTGCATTTTTGGCGCGTTTCCAGAATTGGTAACGGTCTTCTGTTTTTTCAAACAATTTTTCATACTGTCCATCTGCAAAAAAGTCCAAGAATGCGTAAATCGGCCCATCGGTGTAGCCTTCACCATATTTTTCATCTTGGTTATACCAAAAGTTAAACTGTGTACCACCACCCAAATTATTGGTAGCAGTAAACTTCATTGCCCAGACAACTTCCGGATAGGCATTGGTGATCGCATCATCAAAACCGCTACGGTACTGATCACGTGTCATTAGTTGACTATATTTATTATAAACTGTTGAAGCTTCAGTCAAGGCGCCCTGCCAATTGTTCATCACAAGATAGACTCTCGCTAGTTGCCCAGAAACGATATCCTCATTAATCGTCCATTTATCTGCACGATCAAACCCCTTTAACAGCGCTTTCGCTTCTCCGAGATCAGCCAGGATTTGATCATATACCTGTTGCACGGTAGCTCTAGGTAAGTTGAGTTCCTCTTTCGGATCCAAGCGCAATATTACCCCCTTCTTTTCTTTGGCGAGCATATAAGTTTGTTGATAATTCTGGATCAGGTGGAAATAGCAGATCCCGCGAATAGCTTTCGCCTGACCAAGAATCTGATTCTTTGTAGTCTGATCACCCTGTGCCGCTGGTACGGCGTGGATAATTTTATTGGTCTGATTGATAATCTTATACATCATAGACCAAATTGCGTCGGAAGTACCTGTTGTCTGTGTCCTCCCTGGTTCATATTTATAGGTATCAACCTGATTACCGCCCATATTTGTGTGACTAACAATATCTGCTCCACCTAAATCCACATACATTTGCAATCCTGGCAACCCCGCATAGACACGGTCGGCACCCTGGTCATTAAAATATAGTTGTCGGTAAGCAGAGGTCAGTACCATCTGTAACTGTCCAGCACTGGATAAAGCCGTCCCCTCTTCGGTATCGACCGAAGTATTGGCATCCAAAAAATCCTTACAGCTTCCCATAAAAAGCAACGAAGAAGCTAGAATTGTAAAGTTTATGGTTTTGAATATCTTTTTCATTAAAATGTTTTTTTAACTAGTAACCTTATCATCCAGCATAAACCTATTTCGTTTGACCTATGCGTTAATCAGATAACCGGTTCCTATAATTTTCCTCGATTTAATTTGTCCTTAGAATGTAACCTGCAATCCACCGGTATAGATTCTTCTTGCACCCTGTCGACCATTGTCCGTATCCGCATTACCATTGTAGTTATTACCCGACAAGCCTGTTTCTGGTTCGGTATACCGGTTCTTGGCTGAACCAAAAGTCAATAAATTATCCGCTGACACAAAAAACCGGACATTGGATAATCCCAGCCTTTGTAAGGTATTTTTCGGAATGGAATAACCAAGCGTAATATTCCGCAAACGTAAATAATCGTTGTCGAAAATATAAAAATCAGAAGCCCTGCGCGTCGAAGCATAATTATCGTCCGACCATTTCGGTAATAAGGCCTGATCACCCGGTTTACGCCAACGATCCTGAACCAGATCCTGCGTGACCCCTACCCCACCGCGAAGCGTACTACGCTCAGAATAAGAGTAATCATACATTTTTCCACCGAGTGAATAATAGAACATAAAGGAGAAATCCAATCCATGCAATTTGAAACTATTGGTCAGTGAACCATACACCTTTGGCAAAGCCGATCCGATCCATTGATAATCATCGGATGTGACCTCCCCAACATAGTCTTCGGAAATTTTCCAACCCCCTTTATCATCCTTTACCCAATATTGCATATTGCCGTTATCCGGATTAACGCCGGCATTCTTCACCATGTAGAAATCGTACAATGAATGCCCCTCTTCTAGACGATAACCGGCACCGCGATTATTAAATGTGTAGGCTCCACTAGGCAAATAGGTGACCTCATTTTTTAAGGTCGATAAGTTGCCATCAACCTTCCAGCTAAAATGATCCTTTCTGAAAATATCGGCACCTAAGGAGAACTCGAAGCCGCTATTTTTCAGATTGCCAAGATTAATATTCTGTCCAATCGCATTTCCTGCTTGTGCCGAAAGTGGAAATTCTTTATAGAAAAGCAGGTCCGAGGAGTTTCTTGAGTAATACTCGATTGTTCCATAAAAGCGTTTTAAGAAAGCAAAATCCGCAGCAATATTAAATTGCTTGTTTTTTTCCCATTGCAGATCAGGTGCTGCAACAGTATTAGGTTTTAATCCCGGCAATCCATAGAGATTATCGGCACTATAATACGCCTGATAAGCATATAAGAATTCGCCTCCCGCTACACCATTCGGCTGACGTTGAATCAACCGATCGTTTCCAGTAGTACCATAACTGCTACGGAACGATAGATTATCCAGCCAAGTCGCATCTTTTAAGAAGTTCTCCTTTGAGATCTTCCATGAAAGACCGCCCGATAGGAAATTCCCCCAACGATTATCCGGGTGAAAACGGGATGATCCATCCCGACGGAAAGAGACCGAAGCAAAATACTTATCATTATAGTTGTAATCCACTTTAGCCAAATATGATAATAAGGCATAACGATCTTTATAAGACCCGACAGACCAATTGGTCGTTGTCGAAGCTAACTCATATTGACCTAATTGCATAATACCCTCACCATAAGCATTATCTCCAACAACATTTCTAGTATACGATTCCTGACCCGCCAACGCAGATAAATGATGTGCTCCGAAATCCTGCTCCCAGCTCAGGATATTATTGAAAGTGACGGCTCGAGTTTCATCATTTCTACGGCCCACACTTCCTCCACTGGTCAACACACTCGTTCCATAAGGCGCCTGTTGTCCGGGGCCATGAACCGCCGATCCGTAGGTAAATTCTTTATAAACATTATTATCTATACTGATGCTTGACTTAAATCTTAAATTGTAAGGCAATTTAAGTTCAGCGAAATAGCGGGCGGATATCATGTTGCGCTGGTTATTGGTAAATCCTTCATCGTTCGGATTATCCCAGTAGTCACCACCGTTATTCAACACATGGATACCAAAAAAATTATTGCCATAGGTACCATAATCAAACATACGACGCCCTGTCTTCTCGGAATACACCCAATCTGTATTGTCAGCATTACGTAGCCACGGCGAAGTCAAGGTTGTACTAAAATCTAAAGCTCTACTAGCTCCTGAAAGATTCTGTTTAGAAGAGGAAAACGACATATTTCCGCCGAGCTGCAACCAATCGGTCACCTGCGATGTCACATTAGCCCTAAAACCGTAACGTTTAAAATATTGAGTCATTGCATAACCATTGTCATCCAAATAATTCGAGGATAGAAAGTAATTGGTTTTTCCATCGCCAGCGGTCCCGCTCACATCCAGATTATACTCTTGTCGCAATTTGCGGGAGAATACAGCGCCATAATAGTCGTAGTCAGATTCATTCCATATTTTTTCTAGTTTTGGATTGATATAAGCGTTACCATTTCCATCATGAAGTACATAGTTTTCATTGATGTCTTTAAATGGAGATACGTAAACACCAGCACTACTTTTTTTCAGCAGCTTCCCAAGGACATTGTCAGATGCCCAATCTCCTGCTTCTTTCGAAGTTCTATTATAACGGTAAAACTGGTCATTATACATGCCCTCCCAAGTATTCAACAGTTGTTCTTCAGGTGTGGCTTTGGTGGGATTACCAACAGCATTATCCGAGGTTCCCCAGGCGGACTTAAAATTCAGGGTAGGCTTGGCACTTTTACCTTTCTTGGTGGTGATCACAATAACACCGTTGGCCGCTCTGGATCCATACAGCGAAGAAGCTGCAGCATCTTTCAATACAGTGATGGATTCGATATCTGAAGGAGCAATAGATGTTAGCTGACCGTCGTATGGCATTCCATCCACGACATACAATGGATTAGATGAACCGCTCATGGAACTGATCCCGCGGATCTGAATACGAGAATCGCCGCCAGGATTACCTTCATTGTTGGTTACACTGACGCCAGGGCTCATCCCCTGAAGAGTTTCAGCAAATCCGGATCCCCCTATTTTTTCCAGCTGCTCCTTTTTAACTACCGTTGCAGATCCTGTAAAGGTCGATTTTTTTGCTGTGCCGTAAGCAACAACAATTACCTCGTCTAGATCGGTGGATGTCGCATCCAAAACAATGGAAAGGTTCTTTTGACCCTCATATTTCAATTCTTGGGATTTGTAACCAACATAGGAAACAACCAGAATTGCTCCTGGATTTAACTTACCGATTTTGAAATGGCCTTGCTGGTCTGTATAGGTCGCTATAGCGGATCCCTTTACAGCAACCGATGCTCCTACAATAGGTCCGTTCTTGTCGCTGACTAGACCGATAATTTCTTGCTGAATGACATGATGTTCAATTGGACTTTCAGTATTCGATCTCGCCTGTAAATCGAAAGAGAAACCACTTGAAGCAACTAAAGTCAATACGAAAAATAGTTTTGTTTTTCTTGACATAATTAGTGGGGATGGTTTTAAGTTAGTCGTTCTTATTTAAGTAGATTACTACCGAGGCAAATATAATTAAATAGATACAAATGTAAAATTTTTACCATTTTTTATATAAAAATGTAAAAAAGATAAAAATATATAAATAAAATTAAAGAAAACAAAACAAATACATCCTTAGTTTTGCAAAGACTAAAATGCCCATAATGTAAAAAAACATTATGGGCATAAATCGTAAATCATGTCATCCGTATCAAGAATATGCTATTTCATCTTATTTTTCATATTAAGATCCAATGGTAACATGAAATCAATCAAGTAACCATTGATCAACGCGTATCGTATTTCACTTTCAGATCCAATAAAAAAGTCAGCGTGTTCCCCTATAATGGGCCTCACTGCGCCTTGAAAATTAGCATCCCTCATGAGCTGAATTGGAAAAGTATGCACCTTTGCATCTTCAGTCATATCGGAAATCATTATTGCCGCAAAGCCCTGTTTCAGCAAATCACCTATAGTTGGCAACGTTAATTCCACTAATGAAAAGATCCGGTCTGAATACAATTTTGCGGGAATAAATTGGAGTCCTTTGACATCAAGGTCGGTATATCCATAAAAGTCCCGCAGATCGCCTATATCTTCGATCACTCCCTCCACATAATAGTCATCTACCACAGTTTTTTCATTTTGCCGAATAGCCATATCCACCAGCATCTTCTTACCATTTTTTTCGATAGATAGGTTTCGGATCAGAAGATCATGGAGCTTTTCATCATTAAAAGGAATCGCGTTATAATCAGCGATATCATGTTCCGAATAAGATCCCGCAGCGATTTCCAGAAAGGCCTGTAATAGCGCAATGAAATTATATTTTCGAACCTCCAGCTTCTCAGTATCACCGGCATAGGCTCCTGATTCAATCAGAATGGTGCTGGCACCCCATTTTTGGAAATTGTCTCCGAAACCACGTGGGGTATGCTCGTCGTCATATTTCGCCACAGCATTCGGGATAAATTCCTGTAATATCTTATTGATTCCCACAATTACCCGCATGGCATCTGCCCTAACCGTATTAACACTTCTCGCATAGTCGTATGCCGGGGCCAGCAAGGAAATTGTTACTGGGGTGGCGGTACCTGGAATATTATAGTAATTATTCTGATTATGAAGATTAAAAGCAAAATCTGGTTTCAACAACATCGCTTGCGCTTTCAACAAAGCCCCTTCCATAGTAGCGACTGCACGTGCATCGCGATTCATGTCCACATCCATGGCCGTTCTCCGCTGATAACGCTCCGCGCCGTCAGGATTCAACATCGGAATAAAATATAAGGTCAGTTTCTCTGCGATCTCCTTTCGAAAGGTATCAAAGCCATCCGACTCCCCATTAAAAAAATTAAACAGATCAAATAGCGCCATTGTTGCCGTAGGTTCGTCCCCATGCATCTGCGACCATAACAAAACCTTTATCGGCCCTTGTCCATATTTCAATCTAAAAATTGAACGATCCTCCACTGACCGTCCGATCTTTTCAACAGTAAATTGCTTACTGACCTCTTTTCCTTGCAAAAGTGGCAAGATATCAGCATGCTTAAATCGTCTATGCTGCAAAGCCTTTTCTTTATATAAAGAAAAGGCTTTGATAAAATCGTCTTTCACTAAATTCATGTTAATCTTTTAGGGCTGCCTCAAGTAAGGTAATCGTTCCTTTTGACGCATCCATTCTCACCTTTGCACCTACCGGAAGGATAAATTGCTCCGCAATATGCCCAATGATAGCTCCACTATAAGCAGGCACATTTAAGGGTTTAATATAATCATTGAATAGCTGATCCAATGTCACAGAACCATAGCCTCCTGACGGTTTACAATTGGTACATTTCCCAAAAACAAAACCCTTGATCACAGCCAATATCCCTGCATTTTTCAACTGGCAAAACATCCGGTCGACGCGTTCCATATCTTCATCGACCTCCTCAATAAAAAGTATCTTATCTTTAAAGCCTGGTAAATAAGGAGTCCCACATAAGCCCGTCAATACGGTCATATTTCCGCCCAGCAACACCCCTTCTGCAACACCTGGGGAGATTGTAGCTATCCGGTCTTTAGTCTGTACAATATTATCCCCCTTCGATTTGGGATTTTCAAATACCGTAGGCTTATTCGCTACAAATTGTGCATTAAAGGCCTCGGCCAGCTTCTTTGTCCAAGTGCTTATACCAACCGCACCATGGAAAGTAACAAGTCCAGTTTTCGCATACAAAGCCAAGATTAACGCAGTTATATCAGAATATCCCAACAAAATCTTAGGATTTTGAGCAATCATCTTATAATCAAGTCTGTCCAAAAGACGGGAAGTTCCCGAACCTCCCCTTATGCAGACTATTGCTTTGACAGCCTTATCAGCAAACATATCATGTATATCAGCAATACGTTCCTGATCTGTCCCCGCCAAATTACCGTAACGGCTACGGATATGTTTTCCCTCCTTCACTTTAAAACCCAATGTTTCAAAGATCTCGCGTGCGATAATGATCGATTCCTCATCGTCCAATACACCTGCTGGAGTTATCAAGCCTATTGCATCCCCTGGGTATAGCTTCTTTGCCAGCAAAGTAGCCGCCCCTGCAAACTCCACTGCGACTTCTGTGGCGTGCCCAGCTCCCAATACCGGAATGGCCAATGTGCCCAAAGCAATTGATTTAATAAAAGCCCTTTTTTCCATATTATGACAACTTATCGGTTGAACAACAAACGCTCACCAGCACCTTTCTCAATAATTTGTCCTTTAGAAAATGCGACTTTACCAGATACAATGGTATGTTCAATGGTTGAACTAAACGTGTGTCCTTCAAATGGGGACCATCCGCATTTAGAAAGGATATTTTCTTTGGAAACTGTATATGGCTTATTCAGATCCACGAGTACCAGATCCGCCCAATAGCCTTCACGGATATAGCCACGATCTTCAATCTGAAATAGTGTGGCTGTATTATGTGCTGACTTTTGAACCAATTGTTCCAAGGTTATTTTACCTGCTTTGACCATATCCAATAATGCTTGTAAAGCATGTTGAACCAAGGGGCCACCGCTAGGAGCCGATGCATATCGCTGTGTTTTTTCCTCTATAGTATGTGGGGCATGATCTGTCGCTATCACATCAATATGTCCATCCAATACAGCTTTAAGAATATGGTCACGATCATTGGCCGTCTTAACAGCCGGATTCCACTTGATAAAATTCCCCTTTGTTACGTAATCCTGATCAGAAAACCATAAGTGATGGATACAAGCTTCAGCAGTGATTTTCTTATCCTTTAATGGGATATCATTCCGGAATAGTTCAATCTCTCTTGCTGTTGATATATGTAAAATATGTAATCTTGTATCATGCTTTTTGGCCAATTCCACAGCCTTGGATGAAGACAAATAACAAGCCTCAGCGGAGCGGATCAACGGATGCATTTCAATCTTCAATCCGTCTTCACCATATTGTTCCTTAAATATCGCCAGATTAGCCTTGATTGTTGCTTCGTCCTCACAGTGTGTCGCGATCAATGTAGGCGAATTAGCAAATATGCCTTCCAAAGCTTTTTCATTATCCACCAGCATATTCCCAGTGGATGATCCCATAAATACCTTTATACCGCAGACATCGCGTGGATTGGTTTTCAATACCTCATCTAAGTTATCGTTGGCCGCTCCCATAAAGAATGAATAATTGGCTAATGCGTTCTTTCCTGCAATATCATATTTATCCTGGAGCAATTCCTGCGTCAGGGTATTGGGAACTGTATTTGGCATCTCCATAAAGGAGGTGGTCCCACCTGCTACCGCAGCACGACTTTCATGCCATATATCCGCTTTATAGGTTAACCCCGGTTCTCTAAAATGAACCTGGTCATCAATTAATCCCGGAAACAGATGTAGTCCCTCGGCATTGATTTCCTGATCCGCAGGATGATTTATCTCCTGTGCGATCATTTCGATTCGACCATTACTGATATATACATCAGCAGTCTCAACTTTACCTTCGTTAACAAGTTGTGCAGATTTTATAAGAATAGATGACATGTTGATCTTTTTACGTTGCTATCTTTCAAAAGTAAAGATTTGTTACCGTGATATCAAGTTATCCGGTCAAAGAGTTCCCCAATATAGAAGACAAAAAATAGATCAAGCTTATCCTTATGCACGTTCGAATGATCGTGCAACAACTTTTGTTCAACGAGGCAAAAATCCAGGCTGGAGATAAAACCTTTATGCATTCACAAGAGACCAACAGCTCTAAAAATCGAATGAAGATTCATTATGGCCTATAAACCCTACATAGGGAACTCATTGAGACCTTATTAAAAAACGAATCAATAAAAAATAGGTTTTATATAAATAAAAAAGTCGGAAGATTTTTCTTCCGACCAAGACAGGCCTAAGCCTCTTTTTTTTATTCTTTATCAAATTTGTAACCTACTCCTTTTACTGTAGTGACGTAATCGTCGCCTATTTTTTCACGGAGCTTACGGATATGCACATCGATTGTCCGATTGGTGACAACCACCGAGTCTTCCCAAATACTTTTTAAAATCTGCTCTCTTGTGAAAACTTTATTTGGTTTGGAAGCTAACAAGTAAAGCAATTCAAACTCTTTCTTGGCAAGCACAATCTTTTGCTCTCCTTTGTAAACTAAGAAAGAATCTCTATCAATAACCAGATCAGCTATCTCGATTTTATCCTGTGCGTTTGAATCAGACTCCTCCGATGCGTTTCTTCTTAAGATCGCATTAATACGACTCATCAGCGCTCGGGGCTTAATTGGCTTAGCGATATAGTCATCCGCTCCAACATGAAATCCGGCAATTTCTGAATATTCTTCGCTTCTGGCTGTCAAAAACACCATAAAGGTACTTTTGAATTCAGGCATAGCACGCATGATGCGACAAGCTTCAATACCGTCCATCCTAGGCATCATCACATCTAAGATGATCAGATCGGGGTTTACTTGCTTGGCAACTTGTATTGCCTCTTCCCCATTTTGCGCTGTAGAGACCTGATAACCTTCACGATTTAAGTTGAATGCAATTAAATCCAAGATATCTTTTTCGTCATCAACAATTAAAATCTTTTGTTTCGAAGAACTCATTTGTCTTATTTTTCTGCTAAAATATAAACAAAATGATAACAATCAGTTAATCTAATGTTACCAAATTATTAAGTAATATTTCAATTAACAATAACACATTGATTACTTAATTGTTTTCTTCAAAAAATCAGCTAGCTCTTCGCCACGCAGATTCTTTGCAATGATAATACCATTTGGATCGAGAATATAAGAAGTGGGCAATGCCTTGACACGGTAGTCTATTACTATCGGTGAACTCCAAGCCTTTAAATCAGACACATGTGTCCAAGCCAACTTGTCATCCGCAATAGCCCGCATCCATGAGCCCGGGTTATCGTCAAATGAAACAGACAGGATATCAAAACCTTTGGTATGATAAGCATTATATAACTTGACAAGATTCGGATTTTCCTGACGACAAGGCATACACCAGGAAGCCCAAAAGTCAACCAAAGTATATTTTCCTTTAAAACTAGACAACTTCACCTCTTTATTAGAAGGCGTAAATGACGTCAACTCCGGTGCAGGTTGACCAATGGCCATTTTCTTCAGCTTTTGGGTTTCCTCCTTAAATTGAGTCACATATCTATTTTCCGTGAATTCGTTTTTAATTTTATCTGCATAAGCAATAATTTCTGCCTCTGCTACTTCAGGATCCAAGGTTGAGATGGCATAAAATCCAGCCAGATCATTATTTTTAGCGGAAAAATCGACAGCCTTGTTGGTATAGTCGCGAAGTTCATTCGCAAATTTGGCCTTATATTCTGCACGAAGTTTTTCTATTTCATCAGCAGTTGAATTTGCTGTTAATTTGGAAAAGACACCCTGCAGAGAATCTTGCACATAATCGCGATGATTTCGTTCCTTAGCAAATGGCTGGATCGTTTTCGACAATTCAGACCCTTCAACGAGATAATCATTAACATCCTTATGCAAATCTGCTTTAAATGAAATTGTCTCACCCGGAGAAGTAATTAGGTCATAGCGATTTTTACCGACACGTAGCGACAACAATCTCGATTGACTAGCTTGACGAACAAACTGAAATTTGTTATTATCACCAAAAAACATGGAATCCAGCTTGGTATCCCCCTCATACAAGGAGACAACTTTTATATTACCAGGATTTTCTATATTTCCTTCGATGGTAAACTGCTCTTTATTCTGGCAACCAAACATCAATCCAACCACACCAACTACTAAAAAAATTGCCTTTTTCATCTGTATATAGTTTTGTGAGCGCCATAGGTTCATCTATAATATAAATGTCTTGCACTCGGTTTCCTTTTAAAGTGAAGAAACTATCCTATTTATGCCCCCCTGTGATTCTTCATTCACAATTTGCTCTTCAACAGAATTAGTGAACTCGTTACACTCGGTTTGAATAAATAGGATAGTTTCATATAGTAGAATTCTAGAGGAGACGTCCACTACGTTTGAAGTCTATTCAACAAGCATCCTAAGTCTCCGGTCTAAATACTCAAATTTAACTTAAAAATTCCTTCGCCCGTTCAATGGCTGTTTTTAATCCCGCTGAGTTTTTACCCCCCGCTGTCGCAAAGAAAGGTTGCCCCCCTCCACCACCTTGGATATCTTTTGCCAAATCACGAACAATATTACTGGCATTTAAACCTTTTTCTTTTGCTAAATCATCCGAAATTACGACTGTCAAACTTGGCTTTCCATCGAATTCCGCTCCAATAACCAAAAATAAATTATTGACAGCTCCCTTCAGCGCATAAGCTAAGGTTTTAACCGCTTCTGCATTCGGCAGATCCACCAACGTCGACAAGAAGTTGATATCGCCAACCTGCTCGATCTTCGCTTCCAGATCCGATTTCAATGCTAAAGATTTTTCTGTAATGCTTTTTTCAATTTCTTTTTTCAGCGCTCCATTTTCGTCAATGATCTTACCCAAAGCAGACACAAAGTCCTTCGGACTATTCATCAGTTCTTTTAGATGCTGTACCAATTCAAAATGCTCACGAATTACCGCCGCTGAGCGAGTTCCTGTAATCGCCTCAATACGACGCACCCCTGCTGCAACAGCTGACTCAGAAACAATCTTAAAGAATCCGATCTGCCCCGTCGCTTTCACATGTGTACCACCACATAGTTCTTTGGAGAATTTATCCTCAAAAGTAATCACACGCACAAAATCACCATATTTCTCACCAAACAAAGCTGTCACACCTGAATCCAAAGCCTGCTGGTAAGGTACATTCCGTTCTTCTTTCAACGGGATATTCTCCCGAATTTTAGCATTCACGATATCCTCTACCTGTTTGATCTCATCCTCGCTCATCTTTGCAAAATGAGAAATATCAAAACGTAAGATATCAGCATTGACCAATGAACCTTTTTGATTCACGTGCGTACCTAAGACCTGTTTTAGTGCAGCATGCAATAAGTGTGTTGCAGAGTGATTATTCTCTGTATCCAATCTTTTGGTACCGTCAACCTCCGCGATAAAAGTCCCATTCAGATCCAATGGCAACTTATTGGCAAAATGAACGAAAATTCCATTTTCCTTTTTCGTATCCGTAATGTAGATCTTTTCGCCTGTTTCCTCTGAAATCAATTCACCGGAATCACCGACCTGGCCTCCCCCTTCAGCATAAAACGGACTGACGGAAAGAACCAATTGATACTGCTCTTTATTTTTTGCGACAACTTTACGGTATTTTACGATTTCTGTTTTTGCGGTCAAGGTATCATAACCAACAAATTCAAACCCCTCATCCTCATTGACAAGAATCCAGTCACCGGTGTCAATTGCTGTTGCCGCACGGGAACGATCTTTTTGAACCTGAAGCGCCTGTTTGAAGCCCTCCATGTCAACAGACAATCCCTTCTCTCGTGCTAACAATTCTGTTAAATCAATAGGAAAGCCGTATGTATCGTATAGTTCAAATGCAAAATCACCATTAATAACGCTATGATCTTCCACGTAATTTTCAAAACGCTGTACCCCAGTGGACAAGGTTCTTAAAAATGATACTTCTTCCTCTAAGATTACTTTCTGAACAAAATCCTGTTGTTGGATCAGTTCATCAAATACACCACTGAATTGTGCCGCCAAAACTGGAACAAGCTCATGAATAAATGGTGTTTTGAATCCTAAAAATGTATAAGCATAACGTACCGCTCGACGTAAAATGCGGCGGATTACGTATCCAGCTTTGTTATTAGAGGGTAATTGTCCATCTGCTATCGCAAAACTTACCGCACGGATATGATCAGATACCACACGCATCGCAATGTCAGTCTTCTCATCCAAACCATATTTTATCCCCGATTTCTCTGCAATAAAATCAATAGTTGGCGTAAAGACATCCGTATCATAATTTGAGGTTTTACCTTGAATGCATCTGACAAGACGCTCAAAGCCCATACCTGTGTCCACATGTTTAGCTGGTAACGACTGGAGTGATCCGTCTTTCAAGCGATTGAATTGCATAAAGACCAAGTTCCAGATTTCAATCACCTGCGGATGGTCTGCATTAACTAAGCTTTGTCCTGCAACCTGCGCACGTTCTTCTGCACTACGCATATCAAAATGGATTTCAGAACAAGGGCCACAAGGACCAGTCTCTCCCATTTCCCAGAAATTATCCTTTTTATTACCAAGCAAGATACGATCTTCAGCTATCCACTGTTTCCAGAAATCAAACGCTTCCATATCCCGGTCCAAACCTTCACTCGCGTCGCCCTCAAAAATAGTAACGTATAAACGATCTTTGTCAAGTTTATATACTTCGGTCAATAGCTCCCAAGCCCAAGCAATAGCTTCCTTCTTAAAGTAATCCCCAAAGCTCCAGTTTCCCAACATCTCAAATAAGGTGTGGTGGTAAGTATCAATACCAACTTCCTCTAAATCGTTATGCTTACCTGAAACACGCAGACAACGCTGCGTATCTGCAACACGTGGAAATTTAATCGGCGCTTCCCCCAAGAATAAATCCTTGAACTGGTTCATCCCCGCATTGGTAAACATCAATGTAGGATCATTTTTTACAACTACTGGTGCTGAAGGTACTATCTGATGCCCCTTGCTTTTAAAAAAGTCTAAAAAGGCTTGACGAATTTCTCTACTTGTCATTTAATTATCTAAAAATATGTGCAAACTTACTCAAAATTGGTCTGTTATGCAATGTAGAATACGAGATAATAACCATGACACAATGATTTTAATAATGCCCAGTTTTCATCGTCAACTGACTTTTCAAACAAAAAAATCAGGACATAAGATTCAGACAGACAGGATTGTCCTATTTTCGGGATGACCGTAATCACAAATATGCATTAAATGCAACATTTTAAAAGCATTAAATGTTAGCCAACTTTGTACCATCAGGATCAGTTTTAATACGTTAAACAATAAAAACATTTTGACTGATAGTCATTCACAATTGCGTTTGTTTTATTACATTTGATAGGGAAAGAGGGCTCTAAAAAATTAAGAAAAATAAATTTGATGGCTTCATCACAACTAAACAAACAAATTTAAACAGATGAAAAAAAACATTCTACTACCGGTAGATTTTTCGGCTCATTCTAACAACGCGGTAAATTATGCTGTGGATCTAGCTATTCAAAAAGGCTACAGCATCCACCTTTATCATAATTATACCTCTGCTTCGGCTGTATTTGAGGAAGAAACTGATTCAATTGGAAAGCGAAGCCCCATATTTAAAGCTGATGTCCTTATTAAAAATCTTTCAGAGCAGATAAAATCGACACATGCCACTCTTGATGTGACAACCCAGTGCGAACGTGGCATGATCACGGAAACTCTCCCTGAAATGGCCACACCTGATCGTTTTGACTTTGTCATCATGGGCACAAAAGGTATTACCAATGATGATAGCCAACTTATTGGCAGCACAACTTACGTCATTAGCAAAAAAGCAAAAATACCTGTTTTGGCCATTCCAACAGAAGCATCCTTTGAGCACGTTGACAAGGTTGGTTTATTATCCAACTTCAAAGAAGAAGAAGTACAGACTGTCCAGGATTTCGTCAATATAATGGGTAAAGATTTTGAATTAAAGCTGATGCATGTCCATTATGATCATTCTTCGGAAAACCGGATAGAAGATAAATTGGAAGTATGGAAATATAAAATCAAAAAATATATTGGTGTGACGAACATAGCCATCGAAGTTGACTCGATACAAGGCGACATTGAGGACCTGGACACTGTCCCTGAAGTAATCAATGAAATGATACATACCGAAAAAATCAAGATATTACTCGTAACACGTTCAAGAAAATCCTTTTTTGAACGTACTTTCACTAGATCAGTGGCAAAAGCATTATTTAGCCACCCTTTAGTTCCCATATTTTTTACCAAAGCATAATAAATATATCGCTATGTCTAGATTATTAATACCCGTAGATTTTTCCGAAAATGCGGAAGTCGCAGCAAACTATGCAGCTCAGATCGCTCAGGAAACACATGATGAAATTACACTCTTCCACTCCTTCACTTCACATATAAACAAATTCGCAAATGCGAAGCATTTAATAGACCCTACCGAAGAGGACGCCCGTGGTAAGATGGAGAAACTTGTCGCTGAACTTCTACAAAAATATCCTTCGATAAAAATTTCGACCCTATTTACGAATGGAATTTTAGCCGAATCATTGGAAAAACAGGAGATAAAAGAAAACTACCAGACGGTCATTATGGGTACAAAAGGAGTCACAGGACTTGAATCTGTACTGATCGGAAGCAATACTTATGACGTCATTAAAGAGTCAAAAATCCCCGTATTAGCGATCCCCAAAAATGCCGTAAAATTAAAAAAAGACAACATCGCACTGCTTACAAATTTTAAACCTGGTGAGCTGGAAGTCCTCAAACAGGCAATCCCATTATATGGAAAATATTTTCATTTACAACTCATCCATATCAACAAAAATGAACTAGAAATCAACATTTTAGGATCAAAACTTGAAAAGTGGATTGAACAGATTATAGCGGAGACTGGTATAGAAGACATCTCTTATATCGTTAAAGCACCAAGCTATTTTGCCGGCTCAAGGGAGAATATTGCAAATGGTATACATACGATTATTCGAGATGAAGATATTGATGTGATTTTGATTACAAAAAGTAGGAAAACTTTTTTTCAAAACATTTTTACTGAGAATATTGTTAAGCACATGGCTTTTGAAATTGAGGTACCAAATTTTTTCGGTCGAGTAAGCTGACCAAATAATTTTTGGCAAATTTATTGCAAGAGTAGTCAATGAGTTAATTTAACAAGAATTTTATAGTAGAAAATTTTACAAAAACACATTATGAAAATTAGCCTTAAAAAATCAGGATTACTAGTAGCGGCAGGAATCATCTCGACCGCATCCTTTGCCCAAAGCGCAAAGCAGTCATCAATTGAAGGCACTACCCCATTTGGTCCGGCAACACAATACAGGACTTGGTCTATCGGTGTAGGCGCCGGTGTAACGAGCTTGCAAAACATTGCTAAATTCAATAATGGAGGTTATGACAAGTTGGACTGGAACTTAGGTTACAGTGCCTATATCAAAAAACAAATCTCCCCTTCATTCGGAATCAAGGCAACTTACTTTGGCGGAAAGACCTCAGGATATGAAGCCAGTGATAAACAAGTAGGCTTTGAAACAAAGACACCATGGTCAGTTGCTTTATCCGGTGAGTTTATAGCAGCCAATACAAACTGGCGGTTTTTCAATAGTTTCATTAAACCTTACGCCTCAATTGGTGTGGGTGTAATGAATGCAGAGACAGCAGCAATTGCAGGAGGAACCAAAGGCGAATACGGTGATTCATATTCCAAGATCTTTGTCCCAGCGGACTTCGGTTTGAAATTTGCAGTTGCCAAAGGCATTAACTTCGAATTGGGCTACCAATTGAACTGGGCAAATCAACGATTTGACAATAAAGTTGGACCAACTCAGCAATATAAGAATGACTTATTCACCTATGCTCACGCAGGTCTAGAGTTCGCTTTGGGTAGTGGTAGCAAACCCGCATTGAGCAACTCAAATCCGGTAGCTACGCTTGTAAATGATTACACTGTAAAATATGATGATTTAAAAGCTCAAAATGACGCTCTTAATGCAAAAAATCAAGCTTTACAAGGTCAATTGGATGGAATTAGCAGTGATCTGAAAGATGATGACGGTGACGGTGTTGCAAACAAATACGACAAATGCCCAGGCACACCTTCCGGAGTACAGGTAGATGGATCAGGTTGTCCAATTATTGTTAAAAACGAAACTAGAGTTGTAGAGAAAGTTGTTGTTACGGAAGCCGACAGAAAAGTTGTTGCTGATGCGATTAAAAACTTAGAATTCGATCTAGGGAAAGCAACCATCCGCCCTACTTCATATGCAACATTAAACAAAGTTGCAGCATTGTTGATCGAGAAAAACTTTAGCTTGAAATTAGCTGGTCACACCGATAATACAGGTTCACGCGAATTAAATATGCGTTTATCTAAAGAACGTGCTGAGTCAGTAAAAGCTTACTTGGTATCTCAAGGCGCTAACGCATCACGTATCGAAGCGACAGGTTATGGTCCTGACCAACCAATTGCATCCAATAAAAATGCTGCTGGTCGTCAACAAAACCGCCGTGTAGAATTTACACTTTATTAATAGCTAATAAATTACACGTAATAAAATGGTATTTTTCAGTAAAATACCATTTTATTTACCCTTTTGTCATATTTAAACTACAAACCGATTAGGAATTTAATTTTTAACCTATTACTTTTGCCTCGGTTTATACAAACAAATTCTATGAAACTAAATTTACAATTAGCACTTGCTTTTGCAACTGCAGGCTTATTCGCCAATTCCGCTTTTGCTCAAACTGCAAAGGTGGCATCGATAGAAGGAACTACTCCTTTTGGTTCAGCTACGCAATACAGAACTTGGTCTATCGGTATCGGCGCAGGTGTAACAAACCAAACCAACATCGCGGGTTTCAATCGTGAAGGATATGATGATTTGGCATGGAACCTAGGTTATAGTGCTTACATCAAAAAGCAAATTTCTCCTTCTTTTGGAATTAAGGCAACTTACTTCGGTGGCAAAACAGGTGGTGCTTTCAAAGATGGTTCACAATCATTCGAAGCAAAAACACCTTGGTCGGCAGCTTTATCTGGAGAATTCCTAGCAGCGAATACCAACTGGAGATTTTTCAATAGCTTTATCAAACCTTACGCATCAATCGGGGTGGGTGTCATGAACAGCAAAACAACCTTAACTACGGGTTCTACTTCGGTAGAAGCGGATGGTATCTCTAAAATCTATGTACCATTAGATATGGGTTTCAAATTTGCAGTTGCTAAGGGTATTAACTTCGAATTGGGTTACCAGTTGAATTGGGTTAACCAAAACTTTGATGGTATCCAAGGAGGCCAATACAAGAATGACCTGTTCACTTATATCCACGGTGGTCTAGAATTTGCTTTGGGAAGTGGTAGCAAGCCAGCATTGAACAACTCAAATCCGGTAGCAACACTTGTAAATGACTATACTGTAAAATACGATGATTTAAAAGCTCAAAATGATGCTCTTAATGCAAAAAATCAAGCTTTACAAAGTCAATTGGATGGATTGAACAGTGATTTAAAAGATGATGATGGTGATGGTGTAGCCAACAAATACGACAAATGTCCGGGTACTCCTTCTGGTGTACAGGTAGATGGATCAGGTTGTCCAATTGTTGTTAAAAACGAAACTAAAATCGTAGAAAAAGTTGTTGTTACAGAAGCAGACAAAAAAGTTGTTGCTGATGCGATCAAAAACCTAGAATTCGATTTGAGCAAAGCAACTATCCGTCCTACTTCATATGCAACATTAAATAAGGTTGCGGCATTGTTGATCGAGAAAAACTTTAGCTTAAAATTAGCTGGTCACACAGATAACACAGGTTCACGTGAATTGAACATGCGTTTATCAAAAGAACGTGCTGAGTCAGTGAAGGCTTATTTAGTATCTCAAGGCGCTAACGCTTCACGTATCGAAGCTACTGGTTACGGCCCTGACCAACCAATTGCATCTAATAAGAATGCTGCTGGTCGTCAACAAAACCGTCGTGTAGAGTTCACACTTTATTAATCGATATTATTCGATCTATACAAACCAAAAGGCATCACTTAAGAGTGATGCCTTTTTTTGTGGATTTACAGTAGAGTTACATAAGCCTACAAGGCGCTCCACTACGATCAAAAAATCAATAAAATTATCTTATTTTTGAAATTTCAACAAGAAACAATCCCATACTTCATAAAATTTCTTTTTGGCAATCGCATTTGGTAAAAGAGTCTTTCATCACTTAATCCCTAATACGAATAAATTTATGGTCCCATCCATAGTGCATATTCCGATTTCGCTAAAAATCAATTATTTAAATTCTTTGATTATTCAAATATTATTTTTACCTTTGCAACGCCTTAGGCAATAGTGCCTATTGTATATAATATTTCATGAACCCATTTTTAGAACTGGGAATCCGTGAGGAAGTTGTTAATGCCATCTCAGAATTAGGTTTCGAAAAACCTTCTGAAATTCAGGAAAAAGCCATTCCTGTTTTATTGACTGGTAACGACGATTTTGTCGGATTAGCCCAAACTGGCACAGGAAAGACCGCGGCATTTGGTCTTCCATTATTAGAGCAATTAGACTTTTCTCAAAAACACCCACAGGCATTAATCCTTTGCCCTACTCGGGAATTATGTTTACAAATCTCAAAAGATTTAGAAAAATTTGCTAAATACGTTGACAACGTACATGTTGTTGCTGTATATGGAGGTGCAAATATCTCAGACCAGCTACGTCAAATTAGACGTGGAGTGCAAATTGTAGTAGCGACCCCAGGTCGTATGTTGGATATCATTGGCAGAAATGCGATTGATTTTTCAAATGTAAAATATGTTGTTTTAGATGAAGCGGATGAGATGCTCAATATGGGCTTCAAAGAAGACATCAACAACATTTTGTCAGAAACTCCTGACGAGAAAAAAACTTGGTTATTTTCGGCGACAATGCCTTCTGAGGTACGTCGTATCGCAAAGAATTATATGACCGATCCTGTTGAGCTTACTGTAGGTACAAAAAATACTGGTAACGCCAACATTGAACACCACTATTATTTGATCAAAGCAAAAGATAAATATGCTGCGTTCAAACGTATTGTGGATTCAAACCCTGATATCTTTGGTATCGTATTTTGTCGTACAAAAATCGAAACACAGGATATCGCTGAAGCGTTGATCAAAGATGGTTACAATGCAGACTCGCTGCACGGTGACTTGTCCCAACAACAACGTGATAAAGTAATGAAACGTTACCGTGACCGTAGTTTACAATTATTGATCGCAACAGACGTAGCCGCTCGTGGTATTGATGTAAGTGACGTAACTCACGTTATCAACTTCTCTTTACCTGATGAAACAGAAAACTATACGCACCGTTCAGGTCGTACTGCTCGTGCAGGTAAAACTGGTATTTCTCTCTCTTTGGTAAACGTAAAAGAACTCAGCAAAATCCGTCATCTTGAAAAGATCATCGGTAAACCTTTTGAGAAAAAACAAGTTCCTCAAGGTGCTGAAGTATGCGAAAAACAATTATTCTCTATCGTTAAAAAGATTGAAAACGTTGAAGTAAATGATGAGCAAATCAGTCCGTTCTTGCCTGCAATTATGGAAAATCTAGAATCTCTTTCAAAAGAAGATATCATCAAAAGATTTGCATCCCTTGAATTCAACCGTTTCTTAGATTATTATAAAAACGCTCCAGATTTAAATATCGAAGCCCGTGAAGGTTCTCGTGAAGATCGTGGCGATAGGCGTGATGGTCGTTCTCGTGAAGGTTCAAAAGGTTATACCCGTTTGTTCATGAACTTAGGTTCTGTAGATGAATTCTCTCGTGGAGACATGTTAGGCTTTATCTGTAACAACGCGAATATCTCTGGAAAATCTATCGGTAAAATTGACTTAAAAGGTGTGTTTACATTCTTTGAAGTACAAGATGCTGAAGTTGAGAAAGTATTCCAAGGATTCCAAGGTGTAGATTACAACGGTCGTCAAGTACGTATCGAAGTATCTGGTGAAGCTAGAAGCGAAGGCCGTGGTGGTGATCGTGGAAGAAGCCGTGGTGGTGATCGTGGCGGAAGACGCGAAGGCGGATACCGTGGTGGTGATCGCGGTGGAAGACGTGAAGGTGGATACGGAGGCGGTGACCGTGGCGGAAGACGTGAAGGCGGATTCAGCGGCGAAAAACGTGACCGTGGTAGTAGCAATGGCGGAGGTTTCCGTGATTTCTCAGGTAAACGTAAAGAATCTAAAAGCAAATACTAGATTTAGTATTTAGATAAGCGCATAAAGACTCTGATTTGGAAAGCCCCGGCTTTGCAGATCAGAGTCTTTTTCGTTTATAGTACTTCAGGCAGATCCAAACCCCAAATCCCCTCCACCTTCTCAATACCTTAATGCGCCTTATTCCATTTTTCAGATGCCTTAATGTGCTTAAAAAAACGTAAATTAGCTTAATTACACGAACTGGATTTTCA
Organism: Sphingobacterium sp. BIGb0165; assembly: GCF_024810095.1. Lineage (NCBI taxonomy): Bacteria > Pseudomonadati > Bacteroidota > Sphingobacteriia > Sphingobacteriales > Sphingobacteriaceae > Sphingobacterium > Sphingobacterium sp. BIGb0165. The sequence continues at coordinate 78,465 of NZ_JANUEB010000012.1, forward strand.
CAATGCCAACAGCAACAAGATTATTTGATTTAGCCTATTTGCAACAAGAAACTGCACCTGGGTTTCCTATGTTTTCCTACAAAGACGGAGCGAATTGGGTAGCGGTAAGTAATACAGAATTTATTGAACGCGTCAATCAGGTATCCAAAGGTCTGATTGCACTCGGTATCCAAGTAGGTGAAAAAGTTGCTTTAATCAGTGAAAACCGCATCGAATGGAATGTTCTTGATTTTGCAATCCAACAGATTGGTGCTGTTGTTGTCGCGATTTATCCGAATATCTCTGAATCAGATTACAGCTTTATATTCAACCATGCTGAGATTAAAAATTGTATCGTAAGCTCAAAAAAGCTATATACGAAGATCACTTCGATCAGAGACTCATGTTCGCTCCTGGAACATATTTTTAGTTTAGACAAAGAAGAGGATATACCGCATTGGCAGAGTTTCGTAGCTGACGGCGTTTCCATCACTGATGAGCAGCTTGAGACACTTCGAAATGCCGTCGGTACCGAGAGCCTCGCTTCTATCATTTATACATCAGGTACAACCGGAAATCCGAAGGGAGTTATGCTGGCTCACCGCAATCTATTGGCCGATACCATGAGCAGTGAGTACTCCTTCCCTGTCGGACGCGGAGACCGAGCTCTTTCTTTTTTACCGGTTTGCCATGCCTACGAACGTGTCTTCCAATATGTCTATATGTATAAGGGTTTAACAATCTTTTTTGCCCAGTCGATGGATACCATTGGCGAAGATTTCAAATCAGTCCGACCACATATCTTTTCAGCTGTGCCCCGTGTACTTGAAAAAGTATATGAAAAAATTATTGCAACCGGTGAAAAACTGACTGGGTTCAAACGCAAGATATTCTTCTGGTCTCTTCGTCTTGGTGAACAATACACATTAGAGAACCGCTCTTGGTGGTATGATGTCAAATTAAGTATCGCACGAAAACTCGTCTTTTCAAAATGGCGGGAGGCCTTGGGTGGAGACATTAAAGGGGTTGCATCGGGCAGTGCTGCTTTACAAGAAAGATTAATCCGTTTGTATATGGCCGCTGGAATCCCTATTTATGAAGGTTACGGTCTGACTGAAGCAGGTCCCTGTATTGCTGTAAACTGCTTTAAAAGAGGGATGAAAATAGGCACAGTAGGTCTACCGTTGATTAATATTGAAATCAAACTTGCCGAAGATGGGGAGATCCTCACCAAAGGCGAAAACAATATGATTGGCTATTATAAAAATGAAGAAGCCACTGCTGAGGTACTCAAAGATGGTTGGCTATATACTGGAGATATCGGTCAATGGGTTGACGGCAAGTTTCTTAAAATAGTAGACCGCAAGAAAGAGATGTTCAAGACTTCTGGCGGCAAATATATTGTTCCCCAACAGCTTGAGTCCAAAATCGTAGAATCTTCTTTTATTGAACAGGTCATGGTGATCGGCGAATCGCGAAAATTCCCAGCAGCTTTAATTGTTCCAAACTATGCCAATTTTTTGGAATGGAGCAAGAACTCCTCTCCTTCATTGGTAAAATTGTCAAAAATAGAATTCCTGAACCATCCTAAAGTTAGGCAGCAGATTGAGTTCGAACTCAATCGCATTAATCAAAATTTTGGTAACTGGGAACAGATCAAGAAATTTGCAATTATTCCAAACGAAATGACAATAGAGACGGGTGAATTAACCCCCACCTTAAAGATGAAGCGGAAAATCATTCTCCAGAAGTATGAAAAAGAGGTTGAGGCGATCTACAATACTTAGCTAGATAAATAGACAAATCTATTTATCTGGGACAAACAATAAAGCATGTAAGATGTCGGGATCTGGATCAGACTTTCGCCTGCAGATTGAAATAAAAATCAGCAAGATCCGTATAAAATTGAACCGAGCCCTCTTGCTTAAACATTAAAGCAAAAATCAACAAGATCAGTATTCAAAAAAATAGCCCTTGTCTCTGACAAAGGCTATTTTATATAGCAGAATTTTGTTCTTACGACTTCTTAGACAGGCGTTGACGAATTGCCTCATAAATAACAACGGCAGCCGATACAGACACATTCAGAGAGCCTATTTCGCCATACATTGGTATCTTGGCAAGATTATCCGCGATACGGATTAAATCATTCGATACACCGACATCCTCAGCGCCCATGATGACACAGGTAGGTGCTGTATAATCCACATCATAGATACTTGACGTTGTTTTTTCTGTACTAACAACCAATTGCACTCCTGAATCTATCAGAAATTTACCCACTTTTGAAAGGCTATCATGGCGGCAGACCGGAATTTTATACAATGCTCCAGCGGATGTTTTAATTGCATCCGGATTTATTTCAGCAGATCCTTTTTTCGGCACAATGATCGCATGCACACCTGAACATTCAGCTGTACGTGCAATAGCCCCCATATTACGAACATCAGTTACACCATCTAACATCAAAAGTAAAGGAGTTTCACCTTTCTCATAAATCTGAGGTAAGAGATCTTCAATACTTTGATATGTAATTGGCGATATAACCGCAATTACTCCTTGATGGTTTTTCCGTGTGATACGATTCAGTTTTTCAATAGGCACTTGCTGAAAAGCAATATCATGTTCTTTCAATAAGGATTTCAGTTCCAGAATCAAGCTACCACTTAATCCGCGTTGCACAAATAACGATTCAATTTCTTTACCACTATCGATCGCTTCGATGACGGCACGGATACCGAATACCATCTGATTTACTTCACGTCTTTCGCCGTGATCGCGATCACGTCTCTGAAAATTTCCTTGCATCATAAAACTAAATATTACCTTCCAAATAGAAGAGATTGCAAAGGTACAAAAATTAACAGGAATTAGAATGGTCGATTTAGCTTAAACCTAAGTTAAACTCCTTACGCAAAGTATCTAAAAGCGGATTTTTGGTTACCATAGCCTGATACTTTTCCTGCGAAGTGTACGGTTTGCGGGAAACCGTGAATTCCATCATAACACCTTGTAAATCTAGCGCAAAATTTTGCAGCTTTACCCGAAGATAATTCAACACATCCACTTTCGCGCTTTGCAGTACATCCATCTGTACACCATTTTCGACATCAATCTCAATCAATGTACCGTTCAAACGAGGTTGCGTAGTCGTCATCATCATATACAGATTGATTTTATTTTCTGTCTTCAACTGCTCAGCATAGGCATTCCAAATGGCTATGAATTGATTAAAGCTTACCTCACGTTGTTCGGTACCTCTTATTAATTCAGGTTCATCACCTTCTTTGGCAACCGAGTTGTTGTCATAAATGGTGTTCAAATCTGGCAATGATGGAATAATCGCTGAGGCAGCTGCCCCCCATCCTCCTTTTTTTACTTTTGGAGGTACATTTGAAACGACATCATTTTTCACCTCAGGTTTGGTAGCCGAAGTCTGGGGATTGGAAACTGTTGTTTGCGGGTTGGATACAGGCGTGGGAGTAGATACAACGGGTGCTGGTGTCGCATTTTGCACTGTATTTCCAGAAGATGCTGCCGCAGAAGGACTTTCCTTCGCCTGCGAGGCTACAGACTCAGGGAGTTTTTTTTTTACTCCTTCAGCAGCTGAAGGAACCTGTATAGAACCGAGCTGACTTAACTTAATGGCACTTGCGATGTGACACATTTTCAACAAAGCAAGTTCTACCTGTAAGCGTTGGTTTTTACTTGTTTTGTAGTTTATTTCACACTGGTTTGAGATATTCAATGCGGACAATAAAAATCCCGAAGAAGCTTTCTGAGCTTGCTGTAAGTATTTTTGACGTATGCTATCGCTAACTTCCAATAATTTTAACGTCGCCGGCTCTCTAGCTACCAACAGATTCCGAAAATGACCTGACAGACCAGCAATGAAATGACTTCCATCGAAACCATGATTCAAAATCTCGTTAAATGTCAAGAGCGTTTGTGCAGCATCTTCAGCCAAGATCGAATCCGTTAGCTTAAAATAATAATCGTAATCCAGAATATTCAGGTTGTCAATAACAGCCTGATAGGTTACATTTTTATTCGAGAAACTGACAATCTGATCAAACATAGACAATGCATCACGAAGACCACCGTCTGCCTTTTGCGCAATGATGTGTAAACCATCTTGGTCATAAGCGATCGCTTCACGATCAGCTATTCTCGCCAGATGGTCTGCCATGTCCTCCACCTTTATACGGTTGAAATCAAAAATCTGACAACGTGAAAGAATCGTTGGCAAAATCTTATGTTTCTCCGTTGTTGCTAGGATAAAAATCGCATAGGAAGGTGGTTCTTCCAATGTCTTCAAGAATGCATTGAAAGCGGCCTGTGAGAGCATGTGCACCTCATCGATGATATAGATCTTGTACTTTCCCGCTTGGGGTGGTATACGGACCTGATCAATGAGGTTACGGATATCATCTACTGAATTGTTGGATGCGGCATCGAGTTCATGAATACTGAAAGAATTACCGTTTTGGAAGGATTTACAGCTGTCACATTCGCCACATGGCTCAGTTCCAGATAAGATCTGTTCACAATTTATTGTTTTGGCTAAAATACGGGCGCAAGTAGTTTTACCAACACCACGTGGCCCACAGAATAGAAATGCCTGCGCCAACTGATTGTTGTGAATTGCATTCTTTAGGGTACCTGTAATGTGTTGCTGACCTACAACCGAATCAAAGGTAACCGGGCGGTATTTACGTGCAGAAACAATAAAATTATCCATTGCACGAAGATACGAATTTTAATACTATTTTTCTACGTAATAACAATCGGAAGAAAAAGGAATTTAGCATTTCAATCAAGGATGATATCCTCTCATGCTGTGTTTGCTAAACATCGCAGGTACACAAAACAATAAGTTCCAATGGCTTTCTTTGGGCATTAACTGAAAATATGAGTTGCCAATGGTGATCTTAAAAAATGACAAAGAACTTCGTTAACAAATAGCTTATAACCAATATAACTCACCCTTTGTAATCCAAAAAACATTTTTCCTAAATCCTTGGAAAAAGCGTCTATAATTGTTAAATTTATATTACACTAATGTTATCAAATTGTTAAGAATTGAATATCAAAGGATGCCATATTGCCTTTTTGACCATTTTATACTGGTTTACTTGCAATCTACAAATTGTCAGGGCACAACATCATGATTTCGATTTTTACGATGGAAAAGTTTCAATTAACGTAAGCCCATCTTTCAATATTCCATTCAATGATAGTTTAACGGGAGCTCGAGTACAGGAGTTCTACCAAACTGCCGATCAGGCAGAATACCATGATCTGATAAATAGTTTACTCGAATACAAAGATAAACAACACCTCAACGACTGGGTATATTATCAGCTTGTGCGTCGCACTGCACAACAGATCGCACCAAAAGCAGATAACTATGCAAGATACACGCTATACAAATGGTTTCTAATGTGCAAATCCGGATACGATGCGCGTTTGGCGGTAGGAAATAATCAGATTGTCTTTTTTATTCAGAACAATGAGGATATTTCCGATATTCCTTTTTTTGAAGTTGATGGTAAGAAATATACATGCTTAAATTTCCATGATTATGGAAAACTATTTCAACGGGCAGACACCTATATCCCTGTAAAGATTAAAGTCCCGGAAGCAACCAACGATTTCAGCTATAAAATCACAAAGCTACCGGATTTTGTACCGGCAAACTACATTGAAAAACAAATTGCATTCAATTATGGACATAAAGCTTATCATTTTAACGTGAAGCTGAACAATGATATCAGTGATCTTTTTAAAAACTATCCGGGAGTAGATTTCGAGACCTATTTCAACATTCCATTGAGTAAGGAAACTTATCAATCATTGGTTCCTGCCCTCAAAGAAAATCTAAAAGAGAAGAAAGAAAAAGAAGGTGTAGATTATTTAATGCGGTTTACACGTTATGCTTTTCTATACGAAAATGATGAAGAGAATTTTGGTACTGAAAAACGGCTATCTCCGGAACAGACATTATTAAATAAATATAGCGACTGTGATGATCGTGCAGCACTATTCTTTTACTTGGTCAAAGAGATTTACAATCTCCCAATGATCACACTCTTGTACCCCACACATATCACCATGGCCGTTCAATTCGAACAGCCCATTGGTGACGCTATTTTATATAATGGAAAATATTATTCAGTATGTGAGCCAACTCCGCAAGCGCAAAGTTTGGCTATAGGTCAATTATCTGATGAACTTAAAAAACAATCTTACCAGATTGTATACCATTATGACCCGAGGTAAAATACTGTTCCGAAAGCTGCCACCAAATTAAATTGTAGAAGAAACCAATAACATTAGGTTCTTCAATCTTCATTTAAGGCTTGTAAAACAAACTAATAAGAACTCTTAGTTATTAAAGCTTATCAATAAAATCCAATAGATCGGCATATTTACCATCTGTGCGGTGAGCTGCAATAGTAACCGTGTTCTCCCTACCTTCGTATTTTATTGTGATCACATAATCCGTTCCATCGACACAACGGGCACATTCCTGAATTTTAGCATCCATTAACTTATATGTATCAATATAGGCAGACAACTGTTTTAATGTGGTCTCACTTGTTTTATAAGTTTTATCTGCTTTGGCTTCTGGAACAAGACTTTTCGGATACCTAATTTCAGTTTTATTTTTATCAATGATGACATTTACAACATCACCCCATCCAGAAATTCCCTTTATTTCTATTTTAAGTCCATCAGGTTCAATATCAGATTTATCATCAGACTTTTTGCACCCAAGAAACAGGAAAATACTTAACACAAATAAATAGATTGTTTTTTTCATAATTTAAAACTTATATTATTTGACTATATAACGAAATATCCACCCAAAATGCGACAAAAAAATCCTGCTCGAGGCAGGATTTTTTTTGATTCTATTGATGTTATATATTATTTAACTTGACCTGGAGTTGTATATGGCAAAGTTTGAGGGTCATAATGAGCCCAGCCTTTTGTCCAATCCTCCGCTCCAAATGCACCTCTAAAAGTCACTTTCTTAAAGAAGCTGTCTGAAAGTTTAGATTGCGTAAAATCCGCTCCTGTAGCTGCCACAGAATTATCAAGAAGAGCAAAATCAGGAGTACCACTACTGTTAGAAATGTCCTTCGCAAAAAGATATGGTGCTTTATACAATGCGGCAGCAAATTGCTTACCGTCAAAAACATTATTAGCTTTTAAGAGAGTTTCAAGCTGTGCGCTCAATGATCCGCCGACAGGGCTAATTTTGATATCAACAAGATTTCCGTAGAAAAGATTATTTGCAAAAACTGATTCCTTATTAATAATATTCTTCGCAGTTGCTTCTGGAGTTTCAACTTTAGTATCATCAACATGTATACCAGCCAATCTGAATCCAGTAATCACTGAGTTTAGTACCGAAATCGAAGAGTTTCTACGAATATGAACTCCATGTTGATTATTCTCTGCAATCGAATTCTTTTCTGTTTGTCTTGGTCCTAATATAGTTACATTCGAAAAAATACCAGACGTTTTAGGATTAACATTCTTTCCGTCCGCATTGTTGTCAGATTCGAAGCCATTTGACCCAGATACATCAGCTAGGGAAGGAACACGTTGAGCTACTGCAAACTGAACTTTACCTGAATAACCAAAATCAGTATCAAAGTCGTCATCCCAAGTACCAACTGTCACCAAGTGTGATGCATTAACAGTACCACCAAACCATTCAAAAGCATCATCACCTGAGCGGTAAACTTGTATATAATCTAAAGTTGTGCCATTACCTACACCACCTAATGTTAAACCATTGATTTCATTATCTGGAGAAAACATAACTCCAGGAAACTCAATACGCACATATTTCATTGTACCAGAATTATCAGCAGCATCTGCACCTCCGTAGTAGATATAATCTTTTTCATTTTTACCTGATGGCGCATTAAGACCTCCTTCGATTTTAGCTTCACCGGCATTTACCGGAGCTTTTCCTAATATAATTACTCCACCCCAATCACCTTTGTCACGGGCACCTGCAGGTAATGCAGATGTAAATACAATAGGCTTTTCAGCTGTTCCTGTAGCATTTATTTTCGATCCTCTGGTTATTGTCAAAGTACCTTTTGAAGCTTTATCGCCTTTAATAATAGTTCCAGGTTCGATGGTCAAAGTAGCACCGTTGCTTACAAAAACAAATCCTTTTAGAAGATAGATTTTATCAGCGGTCCAAGTTGTATTCGATGTAATTTCTCCAGACACAACCACCACATCTTTATCTACTGGATTCGTTGGCGTTTCGGTATCTTTGCCATCATCTGTAATTTTTGTTTCTTTACAAGCTCCAGCAAATAGTAAAGCTGCTAAGGATAAGAATAAAAATCTTTTTTTCATTGGGATAAATTGTTTTACCGGCAATAGAGCTATCATACACTTATTTTTGTTACTGTATAGGATACTATAACCGATTTGTTAAGTTTTATTTTGTTAATCAAAGGACTTAATCTGCTATAACTTCAAGATTAAGACTGCATTAAATATTTGTTATCTATTAAAAAGTATAATTAAATGATAATGAATAATTTGCTCCCATTTTATATTTATAAAGAGTTTCATTTGGTTTATTCTGTGCTTTATTATCAAAATAAACATTCACTGCATTATTCAAAATATCACCCGCATTAAATTTGATCTCACCCTTCTTATTTAATACTTTATAACCTATCTGTGCATCCAATACATTTCGAGGTGCTTCATATGCACTTGTAAATCGAATACTTCCTGCCTGAGCTATGCGCTTACCGATACGGTTATACAGAATATTGATATTCAATCTATTATCTAAAGCACTATGCTGTAGACCGGCATTAATAACATAAGGAGATTGTCCCACCATCGGTCTAGTTTTCTCGATGTAGTCTTGATCAGTAGGATTCTCTACTTTTGAATGAATTACAGACAAATTCAAATAGGCGATTGTGTTCTTAAAGAAATCATTATCCACAACAAAGCTTAAGTTTTTGCGCGCCTCCAACTCGACTCCATACAACGTTGCTTTCGGTGTATTGAAATAAGATACATCTACTGTAGAGTTAACGTCATAACGCAATGGTTCAATTGCATCTGTAAATTGCTTATAAAAAGCGGAAACTGACAATATTTCTCCAGCAGTGGGGTAAATTTCGAATCGCAAATCCGCATTGTTAATTGAACTTCGCTTCAGATTCACATTACCCGAAACCATCCCTAAATTCTCGTAATCATAGAACTGAAAAGGAGCTAACTCTCTCAGTTCAGGTCGTGCCAGGGTACGATAATAGGAGGCTCTCAAATTCATTTTGGAATCTATACTATAAGTAAAATTAACTGAAGGCAATAAATCAAATTTCTTATCATCAACCACTTCTCTTATTTTATTTTGATTATCGACATCATTTGAATTGATTTTCACATTATAATTTTCAACGCGTAATCCGTAAACTATTCTAAACTTATCATCAAATTTTTGATCCAACATTGCATAACCGAAAGAGGTCAGAGAATTCGCATTATATAAATCGCCACTACCAACAATTTCATTGAATTTATAATAGTTCTTATTGATCAAATCTGTTGAAAACAATTGATCGGGAGGGAGAGCGGTAACTCTTCTGATTTCATCTGGATCAACAGTTAACGCATTTATTTCCGCTCCAACAAAACGTGCGTCAAAATTACGTTTACGATATTGGGTACCTCCACCAAACTTCACTGTGGAAGGAGCATCTAAAAAGCTCATTGGTCTGGAATAGCTTGCCTCTCCCGAAAATATATTCTCATTCATATTAGAAAATAAACGGGCATTGTTTTTACCAACACCAGATACATCTGCTAAATATGGAACAGAGGGATCTACGTCCAGATCTCTTCTATAATTAATTTTAGTTTGATTGGGCTGACTATTACCTATATTACTCCATGATGCCGTCCATTTCAATTTATCATTTTTTTCACTCAACGCATGTTCACCCTCTAAAGTTGATTTAAACAACGATTTTTGTAAAATATCGTAAGCAAATAATTTATTATCCCCCAACCTTGATTTATCTGTGCCTGTACGTTCTAAATAGTTATTATCATAGGTACGGTTATATAAATTCTTCCAAGTAATTTTATTTTTTCCGAATGAATAAGCGAAATTCGCCAAAGCACCTAAATTCGTTGAAAATTTATAGACATTGTCATTATAATCGTATTGATACCACTCGCGTTTAAGATCCGACAAAATATTTTGCGAATTTCTATAATTCACGGAGAATAAGGCACCAAAACGATTGTCATTCTCATATTGTTTTACCTTTCCTAACGAAAACTGATAAGTTTGAGAGGGTAAAGCCGATTTATTCTGAACTGCATAGTCATTAGGCAATGATTTTAAAACCAAACGATTCCATTTGCCAGATAACCCAGCCTGAATAGTTTCCCTCGCTGGAAAATTCTTAGCCAACTTGTTAGAACCATCATCGAAACCTAAATAATTTTGAAAATTCTTTTTAGTCTGCAAAAAGTCTTTAAATGTAGAAGCTGTATTGTAACCATACCCTACACCAATAGAGACGAAATCCTTATCTGGAATATCCTTTGTTGTAATCTGAACCGCACCTCCTGCAAAATCCGCTGGAAGATCTGGTGTCGCCGTTTTCGAAATAGTAATCTTATCAATTAAATTTGAAGGTATAATATCAAATGAAAATGCACGACGGTTCGCTTCGGTACTTGGTAACACTGAACCATCCATCATCGCTACATTATATCGGTCACTAAGTCCCCGTACAATTACAAATTTATTATCTTGGATAGTTGTTCCACTTACGCGACGTAGAGCCTCAGAGGTATTTTTATCCGGTGATCTTCTAATTTGCTCACTTGAAATACCATCAGAAATTAACGCACTATTTTTTTGCTGAGCATATAATGCACCAATGGATTCCTTTTTAAACGAACCCGTAACCACAACTTGATCCAACACCTTACCTTCTGAATTATCAAGGACAATATCCAAATTGGTCATATCATCCGCTTTGATCTCAACTTCAGTAATTTGTTTTGTAGCGTAACCTATATAAGCGTACTCCACAGTATACTTACCAGCAGGCAAGGCCGGAATACTATATTTACCAGAAACATCGGAGCTTCCGCCTCTAGAAGTTCCAATAACACGAATAGTTACTCCCGTAATCGTTTCTCCAGTCTTACTATTTGTAATAGTCCCCATTAACTTCCCACTGCTCTGTGCATAAACTGTTGTTGACGCAGCTACGACGAACGTAATGGCAGCAGCGATTCTTTTAAGTTGTAATTGTGGTTCCAATTTATTTTGTTTTTTGTTTCTGCAAAGCTATTGGCAGAATATTATATTAACATTAACAACGAATTACCATTACGTAAACCACTTGTTAATTTAATGTTACCTTGAAAATTATAACTTAAAATTTTAGATAAAATCCTGCCTGAAACAGTATTTGAGCGATTATTCCATCATTTCCATGAAATGATATTAAAGAAGTGTAATAAAATTATTAAGTCGAAAAGTTATTAACATATAAAGGTCGGTTTTAGGTTTTAGTACATTTACTTGTACATATCATTGTAATTCGATAAGAATAGGTATTCGTGCATGTTATTGTTTAGAAGCAAGAATGATCTTATTATTGCAATAATATTGCATATGCAAAGCAATTTCTCTAAGTTTGAATATATTTTCAATTTTTGAGCATATGAGCAATCCGATCGTATCTACTGAGCAGCTAACATTCCGATATACCAATGCAAAAAGCATTGAATTTCCTGACATCCATATCGAGAAAGGACAACATACACTACTATTAGGCGATTCAGGTACAGGTAAAACAACCTTACTGAATATGTTAGGTGGCCTATCCCGACCTGATACTGGTCATGTTAAAATTAATGGTCAAGATCTTTCGCTATTATCAAATAGCAAACTAGATAAATTCAGATCGCAATATATTGGGTTTATTTTCCAGGAAGCTCACCTTCTCAAAAATTTAACCTTGCTAGAAAATATCAAATTGGCACAGTCGCTGGCTGGAAAAAAAGTCAATGTAGATGAGATTCATCAGGTATTAAAACAATTGCAGTTGGACCACAAAACCGCGGCCTATCCAAATGAACTGAGCCGTGGTCAATTGCAACGTGCCGCGATTGCACGTAGTGTCATTAATAAACCGGCCCTACTCATTGCCGATGAACCTACAGCAGCTTTAGATGATAATAATACAAATCGTGTACTAGAACTTCTTTTGGGCATTGCAGATACCGCTGGCTCAACGTTGTTGATCACAACACACGATAAACGAATCAAGGATCAATTTTCAAAAATGTATCTCTTAAAATAATTGCTTACAGCCCATATCTCTCACCCTTTTTTATTCAACATTTGCTATGAACACGATACAGTTGGTTTGGAAAAATTTAAGTAGACAGTTTGGTTCTGTCTTTTTGAGTATCTTACTGACAGCTTTTGGAATCTCCATACTGGCAGTGCTCTCCATCACAGGTGAAACATTTGAAAAGCAACTCGACAATAACAGTAAGAACATTGACCTTGTCATCGGAGCCAAAGGTAGTCCACTCCAATTGATCTTGTCCAGCGTATATCATATCGACAATCCAACAGGAAATATCCCCTTAGATGAACTCGAACCGCTCCGCCAGAATCCTCTTGTCCAATTGGCGGTTCCGCTATCCCTGGGCGATAATTTTAAAGGACACCGTATCGTGGGAACAGATTCTTCTTTTCTGACGATTTACGATACTAAAATAAACGAAGGGCGCATTTGGCAAAAAAACTTTGAAATTGTTATTGGTGAGCAGGTCGCAAAAAAACACCACTTTAAACTAGGCGACCAAATCAACAGCTCACATGGACTGAGCAAAGATGGTCATAGCCATGACGAACACCCTTTTACAATCGTCGGTATTCTAAAGCAAAATAACAACGTAACGGACAACCTCATATTGACCAACCTTGAGAGCGTTTGGGATGTGCATGGTATTGCACATGCACACAACGACCAGGAAACTCCGGCACAAAAAGAACAACGTGAACGCGAAGAAGATAGGCAAGAGACGGTCAAAGCACACCAACATCACCACGGCGAAGACCTCCCGGAAAATTCTTCAGTTCGGACGACAACCGAAGAAAAAGAGCATCACGATCACGCAGATCACGACCATGATCATGAAGAGGAAGGTGTATTTGTCAAATCTATTGGAGCCGATATGATTAAACAAAACGGACTGGAAATAACCGCTATCTTAGTAAAATATCAGTCACCTGCAGCTATTGGTATACTGCCTAAAATGATCGATCAACAAACAGATATGCAGGCTGCTTCTCCAGCAATGGAAAGTACACGTCTGTTTTCACTCCTAGGTGTAGGAATAGACTCATTGGCCATCCTTGCCTATGTCATTATGTTCATTGCGGGGCTGAGCGTATTTATTAATCTCTATAATGCACTGAAACAACGTAAATATGATCTTGCTATTATGCGTACACTCGGTGCCTCTAAGGGCAAATTATTCAACATTGTCCTTCTCGAAGGTTTGACCATAACAATTGTCGGTGGACTGATAGGTTTGCTATTGGCACATTTGGCATTATATTATATCAGCAACCAAACAAGCCAGAGTGCAGATTTTATCGAAGCTTTTAAGCTACATCCAAAAGAATTGATATTTTTGTTAGTAGCTTGTCTCATTGGCGTTCTAGCCGCTTTAATTCCAGCAATCAAGGCTTATAAGACAAGTATATCAGGAACTTTGTCGAACAAATAGGTTAAAAATAAAATAAATGGACAATTGGGGTAAAAGCGTACGAATAACATATACGAGGTAAATCTTAAATTTACGTCATCAAAATCTCAATACTCAATACTAAAATAATGAAAACAATTATTACAGCATTCGCATTTATATGCTTCTTTATACAAGCACAGGCACAGATTGGTAATAATCCCGATGTACCTGATCACACCCCCATGATGAACAAAACATGGGATGCTATTGATAAAATGGCTTACAAAGTAACCTATAATGGGGCAAAAAAGGTCTATACTCCTTTTTATCCAAAAGAGCTCAAAGCGCTTGAAAACAAAGTGGTCGAATTACCGGGCTATATGGTCCCACTACATAGTGGACGTAATCACAAAAACTTTATGATGTCTGTCCTACCTGTTATGCAATGTCAGTTTTGTGGTTCCAACGGGATCCCGCCCATGGTAGAAGTAACCTTAAAGGGTGGGGCAATTAAATTTTCTGAAGATCCTATCAAACTAAAAGGAAAGATGATTTTTACAAAGGATCCTCTTAAAGGAAACTCCGAAATCCAGATCATAGATGCTGAACTTGCAAAATAATAGAAACAGCATATCTTCAATGCTGAATCTTGTCTATCCGAAATAGATTAGGTTCACATTGATCTTTTATCGTACAGATTTATCTATTTATTAGTGAGGTCTCAAGACAAGCCGCCAAAGCTGCTGTCTCGGTACGTAAACGTGCGTCCCCAAGCGATATCGGTTGAAAGCCCGCTGCTAAGGCCAAATCAATTTCCTCTGCTGAAAAATCACCTTCTGGGCCTATCAAAATAATATAATGCTGTCCCGCTTCAACTATTTGGTTCAAATATTTCTTATCGGAATCAACACAGTGCGCAATCGCTTTTTGGGTACCGTCCTTCGGAATATCCTTTATAAACTGTTTAAACGATACAGCGGGATTCAATTGAGGTAAATACGCTTTTAAAGATTGCTTCATGGCTGATACAATGACTTTATTCAAGCGGTCCAACTTTACTTCTTTGCGTTCTGAATGTTCACAGATAATAGGTGTAATCTCTTGAATCCCCACCTCGGTAGCTTTCTCCAAAAACCACTCAATACGATCTATATTCTTGGTCGGTCCAACAGCAATATGCAAATGATAGTTTGGCTGTTGGTAGTTCTCCTTGATACTTAAAATGCGAAGTACAGTACGTTTCGGATGTGGATCTATAATCTCAGCTTCGTACAGGCCGCCCCGACCGTCTATTAAATATAAGCGATCTCCCGTATTCATGCGAAGCACACGAATAGCATGCTTGCTTTCTTCCTCAGAGAGGATAAAGTTTTCTAAAGAAGGATTTAGTTCTGGTGTAAAAAATAACTGCATGTACTGTTCTTTGTGGCCTTATTCCGCTACATCATCGTCAGCGGACTCGACCAATTCCAGTTTGACAAATTCAATATTCTGTTGGGCTTTGCGGATAATTGTAAATACATAACCATATTCTTGTTTCCGCTCACCTACCTCAGGAATTTTATCAAAAATCTCACTGACCAATCCAGCCATGGTATCGTAATCCTGACTTGCTGGTAATTCAATAGGAAGAAACTCATTCACATCATGAATGCTAGCTCCCGCATCCACCATATACTCTGTTTCAGAGATACGTTCGACAACTGGTGTTTCCTCATCATACTCATCTTGGATCTCACCTACCAACTCTTCCACAATATCCTCCAAGGTAGCCATCCCTGCTGTACCTCCAAATTCATCCAGCACAATAGCCAATTGAAGGCGTCGTTGCTGAAACTCAGCCATCAAATCATTGATTTTTTTGGTTTCAGGAATAAAGTATGGTTTACGCATGATGTTTTTCATCACCACTTCTTTGCCTTTTGCCAAAAGCGGAAGGATATCCTTGGTATGCACAATACCAACAATCTGATCGATATTATCCTCATAGATCGGGATACGGGAATAGCCCTCCTCGGTCATCGTTTCAATCAATTCAGAAGCATCTGCGGTCACTTCAACAGCGACAATCTTAGTCCTTGGTACCATAATATTCTTTACGATACGTTCGTTAAAATCGAAGACATTTTTGATCAACTCATGCTCAGAAATATCCAATGCTCCGGATTCTTTTCCTTTATCTAAAAGGTATTGTAATTCCTCAGAAGAATGGGCAGATTCACCTTTTGTTACTTCAAATCCTAAAATTTTAAGCAGAAAATTAGCAAAACCGTTCAGGATCCAAATAAAAGGTCTGAAGATAAAATAGAAAAATTGCAGTGGGACCGCAATCTTCATTGTTGTAGCAACGGGTTTTTGAATTGCAATTGACTTGGGAGCTAACTCACCAAAAACAATATGCAATACGGTAATGATCGCAAAGGCTAACACATGTCCGGCTTTCGTTGCTATGCTACCGGTCAATTCAACACCAAAGAAACCCAATGCGCCCTGCACAATCTGGGTCATTACAGCTTCTCCTACCCAACCTAAAGCCAGAGAAGAAAGTGTAATACCCAATTGTGTAGCGGCCAAATAACCATCCAAATGCTCCGTTATACTTTTGGCAATTGTAGCAACTTTGCTACCTGTTTTCGCCTGAACTTCAATTTGGGAGACTCGGACTTTGACAATAGCAAACTCAGCTGCAACGAAAAAACCGTTGGCCAATACTAAAAACAATGTCCAAAAAATATCGAGCGCCATGCTTGGGGTTATTTGTTAACAAATTCTGTTTTGTACAACTCAATAGCCTCTATCAAGATTCTTTGTGCTTCTTCACGTCCTTTCACCCCTTCTACGATAACGTGTTTCTTTTCTAAAGCTTTATAGCTTTCAAAGAATTGTACAATTTCCTTCATTGTGTGTGGCGGCAATTGTTCAATGTCTTTAATGTAATTGAATACAGGATCATTTTTGGCAACAGCAATGATTTTATCATCTTGCTCGCCACCATCAACCATATTCATCACACCAATAACTTGCGCTTCCACCAATGTTAAAGGTAAAATATCAACCGAGCAAATCACCAAAATATCCAAAGGATCTTTGTCGTCGCAATAAGTCTGTGGAATAAAACCATAATTGGCAGGATAGACAACAGATGAACTCATTACTCTGTCCAAAAGCAACAAACCTGTTTCTTTGTCTAATTCGTACTTTCCTTTGGATCCGTTTGTAATCTCAATGATAGCGTTTACGGCATTTGGCACATTCTCACCTGGAGAAACCATGTGCCAAGGGTTTTGTTTACTCATTTTTTATTTTACTGTATATTTTGTTTGTTTCTTTTGTCTTTTATTCGCTTTTTAAGCAAAGTAATTGCAATAGGTAAAAATGCGACCACGATCATCCCAACTACAACATATTCAACATAATGGATAATCCATGGGAACTCCATCCCCAAAAAATAACCGGAAAGAGTCAATACCAAGACCCATATTAAAGCTCCACTGACGTTATATAAAACGAATTTTTTGAAATCTAATTTTACAACACCCGCAAAGATAGGAGCAAAAGTACGAACTATTGGGACAAATCTACCTATAATTAATGCGGTTCCTCCATATTTATGGTAAAATTCTTCCGCCATCACCACATATTTCCGCTTAAAGATGATACTATCCTTTCGCTTAAATAACATCGGACCGGCTCGATAACCGAACCAATAACCTGTAAAATTACCTAATATTCCTGCCCCCAACAAGCCCAAACAAAGTGTGTAAATACTCACGTCAATCTTATTGAGTGCACAAAACAATCCCGCTAAAAATAATAAATAATCGCCAGGTAGAAAAAACCCAAAAAACAGACCTGTTTCGGCAAATACGATTAAAATAACTAAATAAAACCCTCCCGAACTTAAGAGTTCTTCGGGATTCATTAGTTGTTGAAATGACAACAAAAGTTCATGCATAACTTCCAGTAAAAATCAATGTTGTTTTCTTCATTTTAGAATCCAAACCTACTTTTATCCCTGTATAATTTTAAAACAACAAAGTACAAATATAGTATTCTTCTAAAAAACGAAAGTAAATCAAGTGTAATATAATCTTGTTATTGATTTTGTGCAGTTATGCTGATAATGGACTCACGGATAGTCTCAGCAATCTGATGAAGCTCGTCTTCACCTAGACTTAACTTAGGCCCAGCAAAATTTAGGTCACTTATTTTATTGATCGGAACAAGATGGATATGTGCATGCGCGACCTCCAATCCTACGACAGCCACACCAACCTTAACACATGGAATCACCTTTTTTATCCCTTGTGCAACAATTTTCGCAAATACCCAAAGCGCCATGTATTCATCATCTTCGATATCAAAAATGTAATCTGTTTCTTTCTTAGGGATGACCAGTACATGACCTTTTGCCAAAGGACTGATATCCAAGAAGGCTAGAAAATCATTACTTTCTGCAACTTTGTAAGCTGGAATCTCTCCAGCAACGATTTTTGAAAAAATTGTTGACATATTATTCTATATTGGAATAAATTCTTTTTGTAATAACGTATTGAGATATTAGTATTAAGTATTGAGACTTCGATTGTACCAGCCATCGGCTTGCATAAGGAAAGTCTAATGTCTAATATTTCCCATCTAAATACATTTGATAAAAACGACCATAAACAACATAAATATGACGTTCACAACAAATATAAACAAAAAAGGTCGCGATTGCTAGAACCCGACCTTCTTAATATAAAGTTAATTTGTGGATGTGCGGTTATGGCGTACCGCACATAACCGACATATATTATCTTGAAATTTCTACAATTTCAAATTCGATCTTACCTGCAGGCACTTCAATCTCTGCAGTATCACCTTTCGATTTACCCAATAACCCTTGAGCTATTGGTGACTTAACAGAGATCTTACCTAATTTAAGATCTGCTTCAGACTCAGCAACTAATTGATAAGTCATCACAGCTCCATTTTTTTTATTTTTGATCTTAACAATTGACAAAGCCAATACTTTCGATGTATCCAACTTGGATTCATCAATCAAGCGAGCTGTAGCCAACGTGTTTTCCAAATTGGCAATTTTAGCTTCATGAAGCCCCTGAGCTTCTTTAGCAGCATCATACTCCGCATTTTCAGACAAATCACCTTTGTCCCTAGCCTCTGCAATTGCATTGGCAATTTTAGATCTTCCTTCCGTCTTCAGATAAGCTAGTTCCTCTTTCAGCTTACGCAATCCTTCTTCCGTAAAATAAGTTACTTCTGCCATAATTTTATCTTTTTTCTTATTTTCTACATTTTTAAAAAAGAAACAAGACCATATTACCCTCGTCGGGAAACATGGTCTCGCTTTCAATCTATACGAAGATAATAATTGTTTTCAACAAAACAAATTCTTATCCATCAAATATAATCAAATCTCCTCTTCGTCAACAAATTTATAGCCCAACCCTCTCACCGTTTGCAGATAATGTGGTTTATCAGGGTTTGTTTCGATCTTTTTCCGCAGACGCACAACATGCATATCCAATGTGCGTGTATTTACATTTGAACTATAGCCCCATACCACTTCCATCAACTCCTCACGTGTAATCTCCCGACCCAAATTTTGAAGGAAATGTAATAAAATCCTATTTTCCAGAATGGTTAGTTCAACCTTTTTGCCATCACGTATTAATGAATGGATATTCGGATGGTGCTCTGTCTGCCCAAACTTGTAGATCTCTGGACTATTTTTAGGCAGAAAAAACTTCACCTTATTATCTATCATAGCAATCAACACGTCCATATTAAACGGCTTACTGATATAGTCCGTCACACCAAAACTATAAGCTTCAATCTTGTCCACATCCTGGGATTTAGCGGTCATCATAATAATGATATTCTCAAATCCTGCTTTACGGACATCTTCGCAGATCTCATTACCTTCTTTTCCAGGGAGCATCCAATCTAACAGGACCACATCGGGCCTCTTTTCCAAGATTAAACTTTCTGCTTCATTCCCATTTCCGCTTTGGATGACTTGATAGCCTTCAGATTCTAATCGATGTTTTACCAAGAAACGTAAGTTCTCATCATCTTCAATAACAGCAACAGTGATGTCTTTATTCATATTTAAATTTATTTTTTAAACCGGAAATACCAACGTAAAGGTAGTGCCTTGCCCCAATTGACTTTTGACTGTAATGTCTCCACCTATAAACTCAGTGATTTCCTTACAGAAAGCCAAACCTAAACCAATACTTCCTTGCTGATTATATTGACTTTTTATTCTATAAAACTTTTTGAAGATATTGTTAAACTCCGCCTTCTCTATCCCAATCCCTTCGTCCTTAAAAGTGATAACAAAATTCTTCTTATTTTGTTGTATCGTAATATCCAAGATTTTATGCCCTGCTTTCGAATACTTATAGGCATTGTCTATCATGTTTTGAAACACGCTACTCAATAACACTGGATCTGCCAGCATCGATGTTCTTACATCAATTTTTGTGCTAATTTTAAAGTCAGCATATTTTATTCTTGAAGAAGCAACCAGATTTTCGGTAAATTCCTCCAGATCGACCTCTTCTTTGTTTAATTTAATGGTTTTATTTTCAATCTGGCTAAAAGACAATAATTTATTCATTAAATTATTGAGTCGATCGGCCTCCTGGTCCAATATATTACCATACATTTTCCTTTCCTCGTCGGAAAGTATTTGTGCACTCTTAATATTATTTCCCGCAATTTTTATTACACTAACAGGTGTTTTAAACTCGTGAGTCAAATTGTTGATAAAATCATATTGCAATTTAAAAAGTCTCCCGTTAATTTCTAAATTTCTATAAATTAAATATAGAATTGCTATTAAAATAATGTAAATCAATGAAATACCACCTAATACAGGCCAAAAACTACGATTTATTTCTTCCGAAAGGAAACTTTTACTCGATCTGAAAAGCAATTTATAATCAGCCAAAGCTCCTGGCAATGGCATTTCTGTTGAAATTTCATCGTCCTCAGGTGTAATTGGCGCGCCCACCAATGGCACAATCGCTACCTTTTCATAAAGATTTGTATAACTATTTTTCACCTCCAAATACATTGGGTCAATCTGAAAGTTGAACATATCCTGTTCATAGCCGACAGTATGATCCAGATTCCCTTCCATAATGGATTTATAAACAATCAAATCATTAACCCTGGGTATATTTAAATACGTAATCTGGCCCGGCCTGATCGTATAAAATACCTTTAAAATATCCTTATCAGAAAGCTTCGCATTTGCCTGAAGCTTATCAATATAAGTGGCAAGTTTAACCCCAATATTATTAATTTCCTCAGAATGTAACCCCATTTGAGCACGGTCGAGAATTGTATTTTTATTCAATCCCGATCGGGACACCGTAAAAAAGGTAATGGTTTTGGGTTGAATCCGCAGGTTATTAACGATAAAACCATAGTTCAGATTATGATCATTATTGAATTGCAGATCAAAAAAACCTATTTCACGTACAAAAGGATAAGAACTTAAAATACTATATGCATATTTCCCTGCTTGTACAGAATCCAGAAAACCTTGGTAAAAAGACACCTCGGGGATTCTATTTTGAAAAAAGTCATTAAAGGGAATCAGTGTCTGATCAAAAATTTCAGATTTTCTATTCGTAAATTCATTTTTTATATGCGATTCAGTATAATTTCTAGATAGAAAAAGCGCAAAAATATAAAGGCCACTGATGACGATAAAAAACATCAACAATAATCCGTAGTTTTTTCGATAGCTGTATTTTTCTGCTTTCATATGCTGCCTCTAGTCTGCTAGATATTTTGCCAAAAACCGCTCCAGCTCATTATAATAGCCAAATACATTCTCATCTTTTTTAAAGGTCCTATCTTCATCCTCCTTGAGAAAATACTGTACAGGAACATTATTGTTCTTTAACTTCTGAACAAATTGATTCGCATCCGTCACAGAACTAAACCGATCTTTTCCACCTTGAACCAACAACACAGGGATCCTTACTTTATCGGAATGAAAAACAGGCGATATATTTTTAAACAGCTCCGCCTCCCTGATAGGGTTACCAACGATCTGATACATCTTCTGTACATAAGATTTAAAATAAGGTGGAATGTCTCTAAAATAGGTGAATAGGTTTGTATATCCCGAATAAGAAACCGCACATTTATAAAGATCCGAATTGAAACAAGCAGCATGAAGCGCAGAGTATCCCCCAAATCCCTTTCCGACAATAGCGACACGATTCTTATCCGCTATCCCCTCTTTGATCAGCCACTTCACTCCATCAGTAATGTCATCTTGAATTTTTCCGCCCCATTCTTTAAAACCTGCTGTCCAAAACTTTTTCCCGAATCCTGTTGAACCCCTATAGTTCATCTGAAAAACCAAATATCCTCTGTTTGCCAAAAACTGTGCCTCATTATCAAAGCCCCACACCTCACGCCCATTTGGCCCATCATGTGGCAATACCACCATTGGAAGATCTTTTCGATTGGAATGAACCGGATAGGTCAAGTATCCAGATATCTCTACACCGTCTCTCGCTTTATAAGTAATAAACTCATTTGGAGACAACTCCTTGTCTTTAAGATCAGAATTATTATCGGTTAATTTGGTCAGTTTTTTTGTGGTAAAATCATAAAAATAAATTCCACCAGGATTAACATCTGTATAAGTTTTAATAATCACTTTTTCGCCTGAAGCATCGGTATTAAGAACTTGGAATTCAAAACCATCAATCTGCTTAGACAATTCATCATATTTCCGTTTTGTCTGCTCATCGAAGAAATGCCTGCTTTGCCTGGAGGTTGTATAATTCACAAACAACAAGCGATTTAGCTCCGGAAAATAACCTCCTGGGCTCATGTCAACCTCTTTATGGCTAAAAAGCTCGCCTAGTTCCCTTTCATTGATCAGATCATAACTTACCAAGGCCAATTTATCACGGTTTATATTCGATAGTGCATAGATAATACTATTTGAACTGTCTTTATATCCCAGCGGAGTGAAACTGCTTTCTACATCACAACGTATGACCTCCTTGAAAGGTTCTTTCTCAGAAGGACGGAAAAGAACAGATTGTTGTACGGAATCGTTTGCAATAGCCAAACGTATCTGTCCATCATTAGAAGCAATCCAGGAGCTCATATTACCTGGATTTTGTAAGATCAATTCACGTGGTCGACCATCCAAATAAATACGATATAGATCAAAAAAAGAGGAATCACGATCATTAATCCCCGCAACAAAGCCCTCTCCACCGGACACCGTCGAATGAATCCATCTAAACCGCGCACGAACAGGTTTAATTAGTGCCCAGATTTTTTCGGTGTTAATATCCACAGCATACAAACGCAAACTATCTTGGGAAGATTGTTCTGTCAAAAAAGAAATCTTAGAATCGTTATTCCAGGCAAAAGATTTTACATTGATATCATTCTGATAGGTTAATTGCTTAGAGCTATCCTGATGCTTCAAATCAATCAAATAGATATTTTTGCAATGATTGTCCATTCCGATATAGGCAATAAACCGACCATTAGGGGAAATCTTAAAATTTGATTTTTCAGGTGTGGAAAAGAATTGATTGATGGGTATAGGATCAACCTTATGTTGTTGGCATCCCAACATAGTCAAAGCACAAAAAAATAAAACAGTCCAAAATTGCAACCTCATAATCCCAAATGCGTCCTTATCAATTAACTCAAATATTGTAATTAAATACCAAATTGCAGTCAATGCAACCTTATTTTTACAAGATATAGTAATTAAACGTAATATTCAAAAATAGCGTATAAAACCGTATTTTTGTTTATGTTTTTATACAACGTCTCTGTTATAGCAGAAGAAACGATCCACAATGACATCGTTTCTTGGATTCAGGATAATATCGTGCAATCCCAAAAATTTCAAGTGCATTTCCTCGAAATGCTCCAGTCACCCCATGAAGGAATGACTTATTGCATCCAAGTAGTTTTACCTTCAGAAGAACATATTGCAGACTTCCAACAGGTACATTTGATACCATTACAACAATTTATTTCAGAGCTGTACAAGGACAAAGTTTTCCTTTTCGACAGTACAATGAAATACTTAAAAAAATAAAGAGCTCTAGAGCTCTTTATTTTTTTAAGTATTTATACAAACTAAAATTCTTAATTCATCTTATTTCCCTTGGATTCCTGATCCTTTTCACCAATTTCCAAAGCTAATTCATAGCGTGGATCATAACTTATTTTAGGCGTCAAGAAATGTAATAGGATCAATCGGGCGTACCTAAAATTAAAGGGAGCAAAAACTAAAATAGTAACCGCCAAGCCAACCAAATAGAACCAAGGAGACTCACTTCCGGTTAAAATTGCAATAGCGACAGATACAGATACAATCTCAGCAACAGAAAGAGCATAACTGACATACATCGCCGCATAAAAATAGCCCGGCTCAACTTCATATTTAACACCGCAATGCGGGCAAACGTCATTCATCTGCTGCTTCCGTAGGCTATAGACCTTTCCTTCAAATACTTTTCCAACATGACATCTAGGACATTTGGAATGTATCATTGCGTGAAATTTAGATGTTGGCATCAGATTCTACTTTATCTCGTTAATAAATTTCTTTGTTGGAGGATTCTTTTTACGGTATTTCTTATACCATAGATACCCGAGTCCTGCTGCTGCCAAATAGGGAATCACCAATAAAAATAGGATTCCATCATTCAACCCTCGTCCTTGCATATTACCGTCTTTGGTAGAATTCTCAGCAGTCAATGTACACATTGCACATTGTGCTTGAGAAATAGATACTGCCGAGCAGCTTAGGGTAAATATTACGAGTAGATATCTAAACCATTTCATAGTCCAAAGTTACTGAAAATTTAGCGATTAGCCCACCAATACTTCAAATTTGTCCCAAAAACCATCTTGCGGCAATGAGGCCACCAATTCCATCTTTTCTTTTTTTATGGGATGTGTAAACGCTAACGATCGTGAGTGCAAACAGATACTTCCCATTGAACTTCCTCTTGGATACCCGTATTTGTTATCGCCAACAATAGGACAACCCATTGCTGCCAACTGCGCTCGTATCTGATGTGTACGACCTGTTAAGGGTTCAACCCGCAAGAGGTAGAATCCATTTAATTCACCCACTATTGCATAGTCCAATTCAGCGTAGGTACCGCCTTTCACTTCACGCGGAAATGCTTTCGTTACTCTTGTCTGTCTATTTCGAATTAACCAGTTGATCAATTTACCTTCAGCATTACGTGGGCGTTGCCGCACGATTGCAAAATAAGTTTTTTTCACCATCCGGTCTTGAAAGAACTTATTCATACGTTCGAGGGCTTTACTTGTCTTCGCGAAAAGAATCATGCCACTCACAGGTCTATCTAGACGGTGTATAACACCAACATAAGCATCATTGGGCTTGTCATATTTCTTTTTCAGATAGATCTTCACCATATCCTCCAATGAAAGATCCCTAGTTTCGTCAACCTGCACTATATCACCCGCCTTTTTATTAATCGCTATCAGATGATTATCTTCAAAGATTACCTCTTTATCTGTAATTTCAGATTTATTCATTTCTTCTATACTAAAAGGTTACTCAAACCTCTGTTATTATCTAAAATAATCGGATTGAAATACCGAAAAAAAGGCCCTACGCAAGCGTAAAGCCTTTTCATATCTTCTTACTAAACCTTATTGTGCACTATCTGTCTTAAGCGCTTCTGCTTTTTTAGCGTTCTCTTTCATTTTTTTCTTAAAGAAGCCTCGTAACAAGAAATTATGTTGCAAAGCTTCCATATTTTCATCCAACTTTTCAGTACTAGAATTTAGATTATTAATGGCTGACTTAATTTGATTTGCTGAAGCAGGATCATTCAATAAGACTCCGACCGCATTGTCTTTATCGTTCAATCGACTAGAGGCATTATTCAAGTTATTAATCAATGCATTTGCAGTCTGCGAAACCCCCTGCAACTGCGCTGCAGACTGACGCAAATTTGAAAAGATAGCAGTATCGGTAGTCAGATCGTGGATCAACCCTTTATTGCTGTTCAGCGAATTTGTTAATGTAACCAAATTTGCAGATGCTTTATTGGCATTATTCATTGCAGCACTGATGGACAGTAAACTCGCACGTAATGTATTCACCATCGCTGTATCGGTCAACATTGCTCCAACCATACCTTTACCATCAGCCAAACCACGTGATATCTCGACAAAGTCTGTCGTAATCTTAGCCAAGTTTTCGTTATTTACCTGCAATGTTTCCATCATGGCCTCCATGTCTGCAGTTTTCGCTGATCTTAAAAAATCACCAGTTTCCACAGTAGGTGCATTTTGAGACCCCCCAGTAATAACAACAATTTTATTACCAATCAATCCATCAGAGCCCAATTTTGTGACAGCATCTTTGCGAATATATTCCGCAGATTTCTCTTCAATAGTTAAAACAACTTCGACATCCTGTACACTTTTAAAGTGGATATTTTTAATGATCCCCACTTTAACTCCAGAAAACCAAACATTACTTCCTACTTTCAATCCCGCAACATCAGGAAATGAAGTCGCGATCTCGATGTTTCTTGTAAATTTCTTTTGTTGACTGCCTAAAATAAAAATCCCGGCCAAAAGAATCAATACGCCTAAAAAAACAAAAATACCAACAATGATTGCTCTTTTATTTTCTGCCTTACTCATGTATATTATAGAATAAAATTATAATTATAAAACGCTTTAACACGTGCGTCATCTGTATCAAAAATTTCTTCAAAAGACCCCTGCCTTTCAAACTTACCATCCAATAGCATTACAATACGATCACCTACTTCCTTCGCACAGGCCAAATCATGTGTAATAATAATTGATGATGTCTTATACCGCTCCTGAACCTCATTGATCAATCCATTGATATCCAAACAGGTGATTGGATCGAGACCCGCTGTAGGTTCATCATACATCATGATCTCGGGCCGAAGGATCAAGGTACGCGCGATACCAATCCGCTTACGTTGACCTCCCGACAATTCAGATGGCATTTGGTTGATGGCCTGAGATAAACCTACACCATCCAACACTTCCTCCACAGCATGATTAATCTCAGATCGTGTGAGATTTCGTTTATTTCTCACCAATGGAAACTCCAAATTCTCACGAACCGTCATACTATCATAGAGTGCACTATTCTGGAAAGAAAAACCAATTTTCAATCGTAATTCACGCAACTCACGGTCATTTAATGAGGTAACAGATTCACCCAATACATCAATTGTTCCTTCATCAGGCTTTAATAATCCCGAAATCAACTTGATCAAAACTGATTTACCGGTACCCGAACGTCCTAACACAACAAGATTTTCCTCTTTATATAAATCTAGGTTAACCTCCTTGAGTACATGGTTATCCCCAAAAGATTTACTCACATTTCTGATTTCAATGACCGATTGAGAATGATCTATATTTACTTTAGCCTTTTCCATATACCACTATCCAAAGAACGACAAAATCTGAACAATAATGATCTCCTCAATAAAGACAAGAAACATCGAAGCAACCACGGCCGCATTGGCTGCCTTACCTACTCCTTCTGTACCTTTAGAGGAAAAATAACCACAATAGCAACTTACAGCCCCAATAGTAAAGCCAAATATAACGGCACGTAATACCATAGCGCCTAAATCCTTGAAGGCAATTGTTTCAAATACCTGCGTAAAAAAGCTCAAAAAACTCAAGTCATCTTTACTCATCATACTCAAATAACCACCTAAAAGGCCTATACCTGCCACATAAAAACATAGCACAGGAATACCAATAGTTGTAGCTAAAATTCTACTTACAATCAAATATTTATAAGGATTAGTACCTGACACCTCCATTGCATCTATCTGCTCAGTCACATTCATCGAACTTAACTCGGCCCCAATCTGCGACCCCACTTTACCTGATGCAATCAAAGCTGTCACCAGGGGTGCTAAGGCACGGACAATCGCAATTGAAATTAGCGATGGCAACATGGAGGTTGCACCAAACTCTTCCAAGGAAGGACGAGATTGTTTCGTAAAAACAAAACCAACGATAAATCCGGTTAAACTGATCAAAGGCAAAGATTTATAGCCTATTTCATAGCATTGGCGTATAATTTCTTTGAATTCATATGGTGGAGTTACTAATTCGCGCCAAAACCGTAATAAGAAACGATGAATGTTTGCGAATTCTAGAAAAAAAGTCTGAAGTTTTTTAGCCATTTAAAAATATGTCTATGTCAAATTAATGTGTCATAAAACACCTCATATGCTCAACAAACACGTAACAATTCGAGCGGTAAAGGTAAATAAAAAATATGTATCTAAAATTGTCGTTTATGTAAAAAGATCATCAATTTGACTTTTATATATAAAAAATCAGATTTATAGTGTACCAATTAAACCATTTAATACGTTATGCTGTCATAATAACAAAGACAATAGCATAGAGTTTTGTCTTACTTAAAATATTACGAAGATGAAAAATTTAGGAAACATAAAATATTGGGTACTGGGGTTAATCGGTGTTGCTTCTTTTACAAGTTGCACAACTACGATGGCTCAAAGAGGAGGATATACAGGTTATAATAATTATAACAATTCTGGTGTTTCATTTCAGACGTTCTATGATGAACTTTCACCATACGGACAATGGGTGAATGATCCAAACTATGGATATGTTTGGATTCCTGATGCCGGGCCAGACTTCCAACCTTATGCAACCAATGGTTATTGGTCCATGACAGATTATGGTAACACATGGGTCTCCAATTACGATTGGGGGTGGGCTCCTTTCCACTATGGCCGATGGAACTACAACGATCGTTATGGTTGGGGATGGGTTCCAGATTACGAATGGGGGCCAGCATGGGTAAACTGGCGCCAAAGCAATGATTATTATGGTTGGGCTCCATTAGGTCCGGGCATGAATATCAACGTCTCGGTCAATATCCCAATGAACTTTTGGACCTTTGTTTCGGTCAATCATTTTATGAACCGAAACATGGATAGATATTATGTGAACCGTCGAAATTATAACAATATTTATAATAGAACCACAGTCATCAACAATACAACAATCATCAATAATAACTATTATGTGGGCGGCCCGCGTAGATCTGACATCGAACGTTATACAGGTAGAACTGTCAACGTAAACCGTATTAACAATGTAGATCGACCAGGATCGGTGCGCAGTAGCAGCAGCCGTACAAGGTCAAACGAAATCAATATGTATCGTCCAAGTGTAGACCGCAACACTCGCTCATCTGCACGTCCGACCAATGTTGTTGACGCTTCAACTCGAACACGTAGTAATAATAGTGAAATTTCGGACCGCAACAATCGTGTCATTTCCAACCGGGATAACATCAATACCAGATCTGGAAATCGTGAGTTATATATTGACAATAGCGGTAATGCTTCGGTAAGATCACGCAATGATGCGAATAATAATAGCGGATCTACACGTAGCTCTAGTAATACTAATGGACGCACAAGAGACAATAGCTCGAACAACAGAAATAATGTAGGTACAACACCTACTTCAGACAATTACGATTTTAGAACCCGATCCGGCAGAGAGTCGAATCCATCAAATACGAATAACCCTACTTCTACCAGTAGAACCAGACAAGGAAATGCTGTTGACAACGGCGGCGTTGTCAACAGCCGAAATTCGGACTATAATACACGAGTAAGAACAGGCACCAGCAATACAGGTGACGCAGGTTCATCCCGTAGTGGGCAGCCAACAACAATACCGCAACGAAATGGAAATTATGATGCTGGCAACACTAGAACACGTCCTAGTCAACCTGTATCACAACCTAGTCAACCGGTGCAAAATAGAAGTTATGACACTGGCAACAGCAGATCACGCTCTAGTCAACCTGTATCACAACCTAGTCAACCGGTGCAAAACAGAAGCTATGAGAATACCAGAACACGGTCCTCAGCTCCCGCAGTTGAAAGATCGAGTTCCTCGAATACAGGAAGTTCTTCGGCTCCAAGAACCAGGTCATCTGAAGGATCGACTCGTTCAGGAGGTAACTCAAGAACACGATAACAGATCAAATTAATAAAGTAAAAAAACGGGTCAGCACATCACTGAACCCGTTTTTTTCGCCCAACTACTATTATTCCTGTTTATCTTATTAGAAACTTCTGGTTCATCCCGCCCAATAATTGATTTGTATTTTCCTCCTTTGCCCATTAGTGAGTTTCTTTCCCTCTTTAGTGATTCAAAAAAACTATTCCATTTTTCGTCATCATGAAAGTTTTATTTATGATGAACAATCCGCACATTTTCATGTTAATTAGTAAATTTACGGCTTCAAACAAAAATCAGATTAATAAAGATGGCTTCATTCACCTCTATATTAGATAACGACTTTTACAAATTCACGATGCAGAATGCGGTAGTCAAGCTATTTCCAAAGGCAAAAGCACGCTACCACTTTATCAATCGGGGACATCATAAGTTTCCGGAAGGATTTGACATTCTTTTAAAGGAAGCTGTAAATGAAATGGCAGACCTACGGCTTACCAAGGCCGAGAAAACCTTTTTTGCGCGGACTTGCCCCTACATTGATCCGACCTATTTTGATTTTCTACAAGGTTATCGTTACGATCCCGATGAAATAAAAATCACGCAGGATGGTCCCGATCTCGAAGTTGTTATCGAAGGATATTGGTATCGAACGATTCTTTGGGAGGTACCGCTCATGTCACTGATCTGTGAGCTTTTCTATGAATCTCAGGATTTGGTCCGCGCATCAGATGAAGAGGTTATTGCAACGGCCAAAGATAAAATCGAAAAATATAAAAAACTACATATCACGATTGCCGATTTTGGCACCCGTAGAAGACATTCCTATGAAGTCCACGACTTGGTTGTCCGTACATTAAAACAATATGGCGAAAAAACCTTTATCGGAACCAGCAATGTTCACCTGGCCATGAAATATGAAACCAAACCAATTGGTACCCATGCGCACGAATGGTTTATGTTTCATGCGGCAAAATATGGATACAAAATGGCAAACCTATTAGGATTGGAACACTGGTCGGATGTTTATCGCGGTGATCTTGGAATTGCGCTTTCTGACACCTATACAACGGAAGTTTTCTTTCAGCAATTCGATAAAAAGCTTACCAAATTATTTGACGGAGTACGTCACGACAGTGGTGACCCACTAGAGTTTACAGACAAGGTTATTGCACACTACAAGAAAAATGGTATCGATCCATTGTCAAAGACAATTATATTTTCCGATGGTCTGGATTACGACAAGGTCGAAAGAATTGCAAGTTACTGCGAGGGCAAAATATTACACTCATTTGGTGTGGGGACCAACTTTACAAACGATGTAGGACTTAGACCCATGAATATTGTCATCAAAATGACCGATGCTCTTCCCGAAGATGATCAATGGACCCCAGTCATCAAACTATCCGATGAACCTATGAAGCACACGGGTGATGAAGATTCTATCTATATCGCAAAAAAAGTATTAATGATTGATAATGACAATTTATAGAGACGTATATGGTGAGGCCCTGGATGATTACTTTATCCATCAAGAAGAAAAATTCCCTTTAATACTGCATACAAGCTATGGCGACCAAGACGAAATGCCTGTAGAAGTTTTCTTCAGGGATGCTGACGATTTTCCAGAACTGGAATTCATCGGATTATCGCTCTGTGACGGTCGGGTATTGGATGTGGGGGCCGGCGTAGGCAGTCACAGCTTATATCTACAAGAAAAGGGATTTGAGGTCGATGCGCTGGAAATATCGCAAACAGCTTGTCATATCATGCAACAGCGTGGTGTGCAACATATCATATGCCAAGATTTCTATGAATTCAGTGGACAAAAGTATGATACACTTTTGTTTCTCATGAATGGCGTAGGCATCGCTGGCGACATTGACGGTTTTAAAAAGCTGTTGCAGCATAGTAAAGAGCTCCTGACCGATAGGGGGCAGCTTATTTTTGATTCATCCGATATCGGTTATCTCTACGAAGATTATAACATCCAAAAACCAAACCATTATTTTGGGGAGATTCAATATCAATACGAATATAAAGGACAAAAGGGAAATCCCTTCAAATGGCTTTATCTAGATCAGGATAAGCTGATCAAAATAGCCCATGAATTAGGCTGGGTTGTTCAGATTCTATATGAAGATGAACATGATCAATATTTAGTTCGTATGGAACCAAAAAAATAATCTAACTATTTCAAGGCATTACTTAGAACAAAAAACGCACAAAAAAACCTTAAATAACCGAACAAGTATTTAAGGTTTTTTGTGAATCAAAAAATAGCCTACCTATTTCAGGACTTCACATACTATTTTTGGGTTCTAATATAAATATCCCCCATAGAAGTTTTCAAGATCACATCCTGTCCGCCACCATTCATTTTCCCTTTCACCGTATTTGACATATTGTAGGTACTTTTAGGTTCCTCAACAGGCTTTTCAAATTGAAATTCATCCGCAGCATAAATATTACCCATTGAGGTCTTCATATCTACGTTAGCGCCGAATTTTACGGGGAAGGCTACGTCTACCGCACCCATTGCTGCGATGAGTGAAATAGGTCCTCTGACTGGCTGCACAAACTTAGCAACAACATCTCCTTGGGCGACTTTCACATTGAGCGGCCCAGTGACATTGATCACCTTAACATCCCCCATTGTACTAGAGATCTCAACCTCGGCTTTAATATCTTTTATTTCAATACCCCCGCCATTAAAGAGCCCTCCATGGCCACCTTTTACACTAATCGATAGATCAAAAGGAACCCGAACATGCACAGAATCTTCCAATGGCATTCCAACCATACTGATTTCCGTAACACCAGCAATATTTTGAATGTTCATTCCCATTCCCGAATTATCGGACAAGCCAGAACCATTGACCACACGCAAGCCTTTAGCCCGGTCGTTCTCTTCCTGCTCCTCCACCTTTGCTGTAATCACAACATCTTTTCCGTTATAGCCTTCAATAGAAACATTGTCAAATTTCAGTAATAGCTTCTCACCAACATTGGGGACTTTAATTTCTTTCCAAACTCTCTTCTCACTATCACCATAAGGCATTCTCATTGTCTTAGGAGGTCTAGGTGCCTTTGGCGGAACGGCGTTTTCTGCATTCTCCGTTATTTGGGCCTGCAATGCATTAGCAAAGAGCAGTGCCATTCCCATAATCATTATTCTTATCTTTTTCATCTTCATAATTATTACTGTCTAGTCCATTTTTTCAATGGTATTTATGAGCTCACAAGCCCCTTTTGTTTTTATTAAGGTGATGAAGCCTGGAGGTTTATTCCATTAGCTTAGCACGTCTCTACAGCTTCATCGTATATATTATTTGTTCTATTGGTGCAACAGTACCGCATAAGCTTGTTCTTTTACAAATTTCAATGTAAAGGGATCCTCTACAATCGCGTTCAGCTTATCCTTTGTACTATTTTTTATTTCCGGTTCATCTCTTTGTGCAATCATCTGCATCAGCTCAACCTGTAATGTAGGATCATTCTGTGCGACAAAAAAGTCCTGAACCTTTTGTTGCCTAACTTCTGGTGTCATTCCGTCCAACAAGGTCTCAATCGCTGCCATACGCACATTACTGCTCTCATCCGAAACGGCTATTTTCTCTAATGCTTGTGCTGCATCCGCTTTCAGATTTCCTTGTTTTTGAAGTGCGAGTACGGCTGCTAATCGTGTACTTGCCCAAACAGAGTCCTGAAGCATTTGCATATAATCTTTTTCAAGCCCTTCTTTCTTATCTACAGTAACCTTTTGCGCCGTTCTGTTAACTGCACGATGCATTTTTTGCGTACTTGTCATCGTCTGTATTGACCGTATCGGTTCCTTCTGACCAGCTTCTACTGCTACCTCTTGTTGAGATGGGCGCAGGATGTCCACTGGCTCTTTTTGAACAGGGACAGATTTCAAATCTGCTACTCTGCCCATATGATCATCCTTTTTCTCCTGATTTAAGATGACAAAAGCCGCAGATCCGACCAATAATGTAGCTGCCGCAATACTTGCCCATCGCCACAAAGGTTTAATCTTCTTTTCCTGTACCGGAGGAACAACCTGTGGTCTGATTTTATTCCATAAATCCGCTGACGGTTCTTTACGGTCAAATGCATCCCGATTGGCGTTCACAAAATCTTTCAAATTATCCCGCATAATTATACCTCTCCTTCAATTGTTCGTAAATTTTCTTTTTGGCGCGATGGTATTGACTCCGCACCGCTACCGCTGTCATTCCCAAAGATTCCGCGACTTCATCGTGGCTCATATCTTCAAAAAGATACAGATTGATCACCATCTTGGGTATCCCGGTCAGCTGATCAATGACTGATTCCAAATCAGTAAGCCGACATTCTCGCCACTCCTTTTCCAACAGTTCATCTTCGCCTTCATCCTGGATTTCCAGATCATCAATAGGTGTATAATACTGTTTATTTTTTCGTAAAAGAGAAATAGCCTTATTCACACCCATCCTTCTCAACCAAGCTTCAACACTAAGTACCGCCTGCCATTTATCTGATTTTGAGAAAAACTCTACAAAAGTCTCCTGCAAAATATCCTCACTTTCCTCCTGATTTGACAAAATCCGATAGATCGAGTTAAAAATCTTCTTCGCATAGCGATGATAGAGTTGTGCAAAGCCCGACTCGTTACCGGATTGGCACATCGCTAATAAATCTTTATCGCTAAGTTGGTTTTGCACGTTTACTATTTAATACTGTTAATTCCTATGTTTCTATTGTATAGTCGGATCGTTTTGGAAAATGTTGCAATTTAATTTTATTTTTTTTCTAAAATAAATAACATGCTATTTGTGAGCAGTAATAAATATGCTTTTTTAGGTTTTAAATCCACAAAAAAACACCCATGGAAAATACCGTGGGTGCTTGCATTAACAAAATATACTTAATGAAGTTTTGTGAACTCCTCAATAAGAGCGCTTTTATTTCACTTTCAGATAAGTTTCAATAATCGTATGTTTTACCCCCAGTTCGGGCAAATTCTCTTCCCCATGTTGGACAAGTGTGTCCCCTTTAAATTCCAATTCAAAATCAAACTTCTTACTTTCCCAATCGCGTAGACTACAGTATTGCAATCGCTCCTGATACTTTTTACCATCAAAAGAATAAGTTCCGCCCCCCGCAATAAAATGAGGTTCCTTTCCTTTCCCTTTTTCCTTATCATGATTGAAAAATGAAAAATGATCTTCATTAAACATTTTAAACATTTCGGTTTTACTTGTATCAGTAAATGCAGTCACCGTATCTTTCCCTTTGATAGTTTTAGCCTCTAAGAGTCTGTACGTTCCGGTCAATGTTTTGTTTTTTGAGGTCTCATTTTCTTTCGTTTTATCAACTGCGTTATTACAGGAAAGAGCAATACATGGCAAGGCCACGATTAGTAAAATTTGATTTTTTAGGTTCATAGTATTTTATAAAGGGTTTAAAGAGGCCAAACTACGAAAGTTCAGCCTCATAAAAAACAAACCATTGTGATTATTTGTCCCACCAAACGCGACCAGCGAGATTATCGCCTCCAGGTACTGCTGAAGAGGCTGCCTTATAGTTTTCTCCATTGATAGCCGCTTCATTTGCAGGGTAAGGAAAGCGACGTGGAATAGTGGCAGAAGTTGCATTCCCTGGATAATTTACAGGAGTTAACACTGGGAAGCCTGTTCTACGCCAGTTACTCCAAGTTTCATAAAAATCAAGCATTGTGATCGTATGTGCCCAATACTGTGTGTTTATTTGCTTCAACCCCTCCGCAACATTAAATGGATGTGCCTTCAAATAAGCGTCTGCATCCGCTTCACTGATTGCCATTGAACCATCATATTGATCGAGGAAAGTTATACTACCTTTAACCCCTTTGTTGTAATGATCACTAGCACTCCCCCCTATTCCCCATCTTTGTGCAGCCTCAGCTAGAAGTAACTCGGACTCACCGTAGGTTAAAATAAATGTAGCACCTGTTCGTTTAACCATATTGGGATTAGGAGATGAATAATCTGGAAAAGTAGTATAGCTCGGATCTCCGTTGATATTATACAATGGATTGGATCCAAGATCCTTACCATTAGGCATACCTTTTTGTTTTGCTGGATCAGTTATAAACCCAGCATTTTGATCTTTGCTTTTCTCAGACAAGTATAGTTGAGTCACCGCAACCTTTCTCAATCGTGGATCATTATTTGATTTTAAATAATCAATAAAAGTCTTGGACCATTTTACATAATAGTTTTCCTGTCCACCATCGCCGAGGAGTACTTGGCTATTTCGGTTCTGGGTAACCCGGGAACCAGACACATCATGCAAGATAAAGGCATTATCCGCATTGTTGGTCATCGTCTTCCCAATTGCCTTTTGGGCATATTCTTTGGCTTTGGCTTCATCTATTTTCACTAAGCGCATTGCTGTCCGGAGCAAAAGTGAATTCCCAAATTTCCGCCATTTCGCAATATCGCCCTTGTAGATAACATCTCCGGTTATTTTATCACCATCATCTTTTAAGGCTGCAGTAGCCGTTTCAATTTCCTTCAATAGATCGTTGTAGATGTCTTGTTGTTTATCGTATTTTGGTTTATAGATTTTATTGTAAAATCCCACACCTGCCTCAGAATAAGGAACATCACCATACAGATCTGTTAAACGGGCAAATATCAACGCCTTCCAAATTCTTGCGACATGATGAAGATTTGCATATTTTGGTTTATCTTTTGTAAACTCTACAACGTCAACAATATTTCTAACCTGCTCAATATAGGCGCCGACAGTTCCATTGCCCCAATAAGCTGCCGTATAACTTTCGTTTAACATATATTTATCTCCTGCCCAATAACTTACTACAGTAGACAAACCCTGCATCATTGTAGCCGAATAGATTAAATTTCCACGCCAAGTATCATAGGCAAAATCAAAACTTCCTGTATAAAACAATTGAGCAGAACTAAATGTATAATTAGGATCCCAATTATCCTTGCTATAAGAAATTGGGTCTGTATTTATTTTTTCAAAATCTTTTGTACAGCTACTTACAATGAGTGAAGCCACTGTAACCAAGCTAACAAATGCTGGTTTTATATATCTTTTCATGATTATTTGCAATTAAAATTTAACACTTAAATTAACACCATACGTACGTACAGCAGGAACACCACCGAGTTCCAAACCTGGAAAAGTAGCATTGTAACTTGATTCAGGGTCAATATTGTTTGTCTTTTTCATAATTATCCAAAGATTTCGTGCTACAGCACTAACTGTTATCGCCTTAATCTTGTTATTAAATAAATTGGATGGGAAAGTATATCCCACAACAATTTGACGTAGCTTAACAAAATCAGCATTGTTGACAAATATCTTCGATACATTGTTTGCAGTATTGGTATAGTAGGTTGCTGCTGTACGGCCCAAACTTTCGCGATCTGCTACTGTTTCTTGATGTAATCCAGCAATATATCCGTAATAATCCGTTCCTGAAAACAGCTTTCCACCCCATTTTCCATCAATCAAAAAAGAAAAATTGAAGCGTTTATAATTGAATTCATTGTTCCAGCCCGCAAACCATTTGTTCATTGCGGAACCATAAGGTTTTAAATCACCACGTACAGGAGAGCCATCATCAGCCTTAACAATATTGCCATTATCGTCGTATTTATAG
The DNA here is from genome assembly GCF_024810095.1 of Sphingobacterium sp. BIGb0165. Classification (NCBI taxonomy): domain Bacteria; kingdom Pseudomonadati; phylum Bacteroidota; class Sphingobacteriia; order Sphingobacteriales; family Sphingobacteriaceae; genus Sphingobacterium; species Sphingobacterium sp. BIGb0165. The sequence continues at coordinate 115,990 of NZ_JANUEB010000012.1, forward strand.
TCAAATGCCATAATTTGGAAAGCAGGCATCCCTACCCGATTCATTAAATAGCCTACTCCTGAGCGTGAAGTTGCAACAGATTGCTCATCCATTCCCTCGGCCAAAGACAATACTTTATTATCATTATATGAACCGTTCAATGAAGAAATCCATTTAAAGTTTTCTGATTTGAGAATTGTTGCTGAAATTAATGCCTCAAACCCCTTATTTTGCATTTCACCCGCATTTAACACAGCACCGGTGTAACCACTGGAAGAAGGTGTCGTTATAAACGAAATTTCATTTTTTGACTTTTTATTATACCAAGTAAGATCTAAATTCACGCGATCATTGAAAAGACGTAATTCAGTTCCAATTTCCAACTCTGTTGCTGTTGAAGCTTTCAAGGAAGAATTGGGAATGTTTGCATTTGAAATTGTTCCCAATGGTTGTCCGTTCAGCGTTTCGCTCCTAAAATTATAAGTTAACAAGGTTTGATATGGATCTGTAGCTTGTCCCACTTGCGCAAAACCGGCCCTCAACTTTCCATAACTCAACCAGGATGGTTTTAAATATTCTGAAAAGATAAATGAACCCGAAACAGCCGGATACACAGAATTCAATTTATTGTCAAATCCGGGTGTTGCTAAAGTAGAAAACCAATCTGATCGTAAACTTCCGGTCAAATAAGCGACATCTTTATAGGCAAATTCCAATGTACCATAAGTGGATTGTGTTTCTGATTCACTCTCAAGATAACCAACAGACTTATTCTTTGCATTTAATATATTATACACACCAAATATGGCGAAATCCGTACCTAAATTCGTGGTCTGTTTGATTTTCGTATTTCTGTAACTCGCTCCAATATTGGGGGTCAATGTATAATCTCCTAGTACAAAAGACTTGCCAATCAATATATCTGTGTTGACATCCGCAAATTTTGTTTCTTGCTCCGCAATCTTTCCACTTGGGTAATATCCCGCACCTGAGGGAACTACATTCTTATAGTGATCGGAATATCCGTCCCGTCCCACGCGTCCCTGAAAAAACAGGCCATTATTCATTGTGTATTTTGCAGTTACGGAAGCGATAGAGCGATCCCGATTGGTATTGTTGATAAATTCATTTGCAGCAAACCAAGGGTTAGTTGCATAAACATTACCAGCGTTATAGAGAATCTCATTGCCATCAGCACCTTTCCATGGTTTTAAATCATTGATATTAATACTTGTCGGTAAAAACATTGCGTTATAATTGGCATTTCCAGCACCATCAGATACCATCGGACGGTTTTTCACCTGCTCTAAAATCATATTATAACGTGCGTCAACAGTCAAACCTTTAAGTGGCTCAAACAATCCGACCAAATTGAAAGACTGCCTCTTAAGACCCGAATTAGGTACAACAGATCTATTATTTACGTCTGTTCCTGATAGACGGATTGAACCACCCTCAAAAGATTTGTTCAATGCCAAAGTATTTGTCCATGTAGAACCTGTTCTATAAAACCTCTTAAGATTTCCCTCCTGTAACGAATATGGTCTTTCCTTTCCATCAAATTGCACAACTGGTGTACCATCCAACTTCGCACCCCAACTGGAACCACCAACCTGAGCGGCACCCGCTTGAGTATTTGGCTTCTCGCCATTAGCACCCTGGCCATATACAGTTTGCCAGTTGGTATTATCTATAATTTGTTCTCCTACGAAATTGCTATTAAAATCTATCGAATTCCCCTTCCCAGATTTTGTTGTAATCAAAATAACACCTGCTTTTGCCCGCGAACCATATAATGCTGAAGCCGCAGCCCCTTTTAATACCGAAATACTTTCGATGTCGTCAGGATTGATATTGCTGATTGCATCACCTAAATCTGGGGCATTGTCCCACTGACTGCCAGCGTTTCCTTTAGTATTCGCATTACCTATACCTACCGGCTTACTCTCCATAGGTATTCCATTAATCACATATAAGGGTTGATTTGTTTGATTCAGACTGGAAACACCGCGTATAGTTACATTCGAAGCTGCTCCCGCACCACCAGAAGTTGAACTAATATCCAAACCTGCTACTTTTCCGACAAGTGAATTCATGACGTTATTTTCACGTGCTGTAGTCAAAGATTCTCCTGCGACCTGTGTCACCGAATACCCCAAAGAGCGTTTTTCTTTTTTCATACCCAATGCTGTCACCACCACCTCGTTTAACATGCGGTTGTCTTCGATTAAGATGATTTTCATATCGCCATCTTTAGTTACAGCCGCTTCCTGCGATGCATAGCCCGCGAAAGAAACGATCAACGTATTGCCGGTAGCGGCGTCGATGGAAAACCGTCCATTAATATCGGTCGCCCGCCCTACAGCAGTACCTTTAACACGTACACTGGCTCCCGCTAACGGATTCCCTTTATCGTCTGTTACCGTACCCGAAACGACAACTTGTTGTTGTTGACTGACCACAACAAGTCCTTCTTTGGATACTGAATAAGCCAGTCCACTTTTATTGAAAAGCTTCGCCAACACGTCCAATACCTTCGTATTATTGACATTGACAGACACTTCTTTATTTAAATTCTCGTTTGTCGAATTATAGACAAAATAATAATCACTTTGCTCTTCGATCAGTTTAAGTACCTTGCTCAGTTTTGTTTTTTGAACATCCAAGGACACTTTTTGTTGGGAAAATACAGATGCTGAAACATTGATTACAGCACACGTAGTCATAATTAAGGCTAGTTTCATCCGGATAATGAATCTAAAATGCACAATATATCCATTGCGCATTTGCAATAAGCAATTTTTAATCATATTTTAGTGTTGGTTAAAATTAATATTAAGCAGCACGCCCCAATGTTGCTGCTTTTGGTTAATCATTTTTTCAATGAAGGATGGTGTTGGTCCACCATCCTTTTTATTTTTCTGAGATAGTTATTTTTTTCCCATATAGTTCAAATTTAAATGGTTCGACTTTTTGTAAAGCACTCAGTACCTGAGTAATATTTTCTTTGCTAAAGGTTGCCGTGAAGCGATAACTTTTCAATTCTTCACTTTGAAGCTGAATATCCACATCATACCAGCGCTCCAGGGTTCTTCGTAAAGATTCGAAATCTTGGTCCACGATTTCCAATCTATTTTCTTTCCATGCGATATCTGGTATTTCGGTGGTATTTGACTCCACTACAGGGATATTTTCGATTGCAATTTCCTTAATGGGCAACTTACTTAAGGTTGGCTTATTTCCTTTACTTACATTTACCGCAAGCTCAGTTTGGTTTTTAAATATTGTAATTTTTTGATTTGGCTTAATAACAACGGAATTCTCGCGCTGTCCTTTGCTTTTCATCTCAATAGACCCCTCCACCAATAGAGCTTCCGCCGTTGGTTCTTCGGGATAACTTTTCACGTTGAAGGTTGTTCCCAAAACTTTGATATCAAAATCAGAAGCCTGCACCATAAATGGTTTTTCTTTATTCTTTGCGACCTGAAAATAACCTTCACCGACCAACCTTACCAAGCGCAATTCACCATTAAAATCCGAAGACAGCTCCAATTTACTTGCTGAGTTGAGGGTAACAGTACTGCCATCAATTAACTCAAAGGTCTTCTTTTCACCTTTCTTTGTCTGATACACCTGACCAACGTTTGTTATCGTTTGTGGGGCAATAGCATTCGTCGGACGTGAATAGTACCATAATCCGCCCCCGACCAAAGCAGCAAATACCGCAGCAATAGCACCCCACTTTTGCCATGTAATCTGGCGGATAGGTGCAGATTCAATTGGCGTATTTTGGAGGTCAGTCTTCAATCTCTCCATCTGTTCATGGATAGATTTTCGGTTTCCGACCAAAATTTGGTAAAGACGTTTTGCTTTTAGGATCATTTCGACCTGCTCTGGATGATTTAAGCAGTATTGTTGCCAGTAAAGGATACAGTTTTTATCTTCTCCAGAACAGTACTTTTGAAAAGTATCGTCAATCAAAAAATCTTCTAACTGTTTATAATCTTTTTGGCTCATTCTAATGGGTATTTACCCTATAGTGCCCAAGAAGAGGTCTTTTTCCTAAGAAAAAAACAAAATATTTTACAAAATACTGATAATCAGATTGTTTATTTTAAAAAACAACACAAAAAAAATGAGGTATAATACGCAACGAATAGGCTATTATTACCCTGTAACATTGATTATCTCTGCTATCATTAAATGTCCTTCAGCTCCTCCCGCAATATTTTTAGCGCATCGTAGAGCGTATTATACGCTGTTTTGACAGACATCTGCGTGATTTCAGAGATCTTTTCATACGAATAACCTTCAAAAAATTTTAGATTGACCAATTGTTTTTGGCGAAAAGACAACTTCTCCAGTGCTTCTTTCAAACGGATCTGAATAATCTCATTGGTTTGCACTTTGATTACAAACTCTTCATAAGGCATCTCAATCCATTCATCCTCCGCTTTTACATTCTGAAGCGCAGTATTAATTTTATGTTGCTTTTCGATCAGGCGTAGAATACGTCTTTTTAGAAAGGTAATAAGGTAGGACTGTACATTTTCAACGCGTTCAAGCTGCGTTCTTTTTTCCCAGATCTTGACAAAAACCTGATCCGTCGCTTCACTTGCTAAATCAGTATCCCCACAGGTACGGATTCCAAAATTAACAAGTTCTTGATAAAGTGCCCCATACAGATCAAAAAATGCAGCCTCGTCCCCCGTACGAATACGCTCCCACAACAGGCGGTACCCCATTTTATTTCTCATAACAAAGCATATAATCTGTATTCAAGCTATTTTACGTCCCTGTTTCCAAAAGTATAAACTTAATCCGTAAAAGGAAAAAGTTTTTATCTTTAGGTATAGTTATTTGTATGTGGTCAGAAATTATAATCACCCTATTTATCTGTATTGTACTGAACTACTATGTATTGAAGTGGCTTAAAGATAATCGAAAAATGCGTCCGAAAGGAATTTTGGCCTACTTAATCACGCCAATACTTTACCTATGCATCCGCTTATTGATGATGAAATGGGTATTTATTACTGTCTTTGCATTGGCCTGGATCGCGATTATTATCTTTTTGCTCCGGAAGTCTATTCACTATTTGACACCACAAAAATTTCATCAGGAAAATGAAGAAGTACTAGAGGCCGAAATCGTTGACCCAAAAATTGATGAACCTATTGCCTATCCTGAGAAACCAACCAATTCCGAACGGGTATCAGGTATAGCTGAAATCCAGACCGTTCATTCAAATCCTCCCAGTGTAGGACCTGATAGCCCACAGCAACTCAATTTACAACACAAGGCTATTTCTATTGACGAAGCAGCTGAAATACAGGCTGAACAACACAAGAAAGATCGAAAACTTCTAATGTTACAACGTGTCTCTTTTTACGCGACTATTTATAACCTTATTTTTTGTCTCTTTCTTATTATTAGAAGAGCTTATTTACAGACAGACGCAGAGGATGATATCATTGACCTTTTTGGCACTTTTCAGATCAACAGTATTGTATGTTTGGTCATCACTGCCATCATCTGCAAATTGTTTGATACGCTGAATAGATTAACCAATCTGATCCAAATGGAAAAAAGAGGTTATAAGTTTTCACTTTTTATCTTGCTTGGTATCGTCTGTTTTTTCTATTTCCGCGCAGATTTCATCACTTTAGAATCGCTAATCACTCAATCCTATACTAACCAGGGTGTCTTTTTTCTTGTCGGAATAATCACCTTCCTACTCGCGCAACTTGCCTTTATGACGATCGATTATCCCAGTTTCATTCGGTATCAATTTGCGCGAAAAAGAGATTTAAAAGCAATTATTATACTCAATCTATTTCTATTTGTTTTGGTCATGATTATCTGTGAGGTCCTATTGTCGGGACATAAAAACAGGTTCGATAGTAGCCATATTTTCACGCTGTACCCCACTGTACTGTTATTTTTTCTAGAGCGGAAAAATTACCTTCAGGCAAAAAACTATGTCAACCGTATGGATCTATAATCGTAAATTAGTCGCTTCAAAATCTTACATCGTAAAATTGACATGGAAGTGTCAGCAAATTAATAGATTAAAAAATCAGGGTCTTTAGTCCCAGCAAGTAAATATATTCAATGAAAACCATTTTCGCGATAATAGGCAGCGCAAGCGAACATTCATCTAATCATCAGCTCGTACGTCATCTCCAACATAAAGTAAACCCCGAGGTCAATCTTATTCTCTTTGACCGCCTGAAGGAACTGCCACATTTCGACCCTGAGGAAAGTACATCCCGTCCGCCAATCGAAATCATCGCTTTGCGCCAGGTCATTCAGGATGCAGATCTGGTATTGATCAGCAGTCCAGAGTACATTTTCAGTGTCCCAAGCGGATTAAAAAATCTACTCGAATGGTGCGCAGCAACGACCATTTTTACAGAAAAACCCGTCAGTATTATTACCGCATCAGCACAGGGCGAAACGGGCCATGCCGAGCTACAACGTATTATGCAGGGACTTGGTGCTCAACTTGATCCCGAAAGGAACCTTCTTATTCAGGGCGTGAAAGGAAAACTTGATGCAGTAGGAAATATCTGGGATGAAAAGCTCGATCAACAGCTTGATTTGCTTGCAGAACAGCTCAAGAACTCTTAGTTAAAATACCATTGGATTAAGCTTAATGGTATAACAACACAATAAAAAGTTATTATAAAGTATATAAAGATTTCTAACTTTACAACATGCAAGAACAAGTCAATAATCCATTACACGGAAAACGGTTGGATACAATCATCGAGTATTTAGTGGAATATTACGGATGGGAAGAACTGGGACAAAGGATATCCATCCGGTGTTTCAATGAAAATCCGAGTGTTAAATCCTCGCTAACTTTTCTGCGAAAAACACCCTGGGCCCGTGAGAAGGTTGAACAGCTCTATGTAAAAACCTTAGGTAAAAAATAATCTTATTTCTAGGATAATGCAAATAATCTGATTATTAAGCATATCTTTGCCGCCATGAAAAAAATTGCCGACTACCGTAAGTTGTTAAATGTGGATAAATCAGTGGATCTCAAAACCCTAAAATCCACTTACCGGACGATCATGAAAGAATGTCATCCGGATAAATTTGTCAATGACGAAGAAGGTCGTTTGGCTGCTGAACAAAAGAGTGTAGAAATGATTGAAGCTTATCATTTTTTGGTAAGCATCTGCCCCGAGACAATTGAACAACAATTACCGATCTATACAGAGACAATCACGAATTCAGGTATTCAAGATATTGATTGGAAAGCCCAGATATTGACGATCACCTTTCACGATGGCAGTCAATATGAATACTTTGGCGTCCAACGCAATGACTATGTAAAATTTGTCAATGCCGATTCTTTGGGACGATTTGCACGTAGACATATTTTCCACTCCTATCCGTATCGGAATGTATTGAAGACCGCTACAGTTGTTGCATAACTAAAATATAGATTTACAACTCAAAGATACATACTGGTATATAGACCAGTTAACACATAAACGCCCTTTGTTGAAATAACAAAGGGCGTTTATCTAAAATGTTAAATGTTTAAAAGCTACTAATATAACAGCTGTACAACCCAAATAGTTTTAGTTTTATAATTTTAACATTAACCCCGCTGTCCCACCACCATAAAACGTATTTCTCGTACGGTCTCTTCCCCAGGCTTTCCATTGGGTACCACCGCCTGATACAGCATCTTCATCACGCTCAGCATAATTGAAACTTGGTGCCACAAATATCGATAACGCATCGGTCAATTTATATGCTGGGATCACACGAAAGGAAGATTGATGATTGTCCAATGATTTAAATTTTTCCGTTAAATGATTACGTGTGGTAATTTCCGTGCGGAGTGCAAACTTGGACTTATTCAACAGTACAGCACCCAATCCTGCTTCAAAGGCATATTTCGCAGGACCATCGTTGCCAAGAGCCACTCCGATAGATAAGACACTATAGAGTACCCGACCTCCGGAACGAAACTGCAACGAAAGATAGCTATCCTCATCTATGGCCAACGACAGATTTTTTTCTCCGTTTTTGATTAGATTTAACAGACCGATCGGGTAATCACTACTATCGGCAATATTAACTATTCCTGCTAGCTGAAATCCCTTTACTTTTTTCGCTTTATTTGCAATACCCGCTATTTGGATGCCCACATCTCCGCTGCTATTGTTTAATACACCAGCTAATTGGGTTGTTCCGATAGCTTCCTTTGCGGTATTAGCGACACCAGCGATCTGTACACCCCTTACCGTATCAGCCTTGTTCAATACCCCGCCAACCTGAACACCTTTAACGGTTCCAAAAACCCGATTGCCTACCCCCGCTAATTGTACCCCACCTACATTACCGCCGACAGTATTAAATACCCCCGCCACCTGGAATCCCTGCATATTATATTGGTTGATATTGAATACACCCCCGAGCTCAACGCCCTTCACTCCGGCGGTTGCACCACCGATAATATTTAATGAAAACTTATTGACAATCTGTGAACGAATAAAGCCGTGTGAACTTAGTCCCGGTGTCATAGATATTTGATAGGGACTGTACAAGAACATACCACCCAGATTCATGCTCTGTATCTGTTGGGCAGGAGACAGGAATATCCGTCCAAAAAAAGACTTATAAAGGCCATGATCTTCTTCATAGCCTTCGAAATAACCGTATTGCCGTTTCTTTTTGTCTCCTATTTTTGCTTCAATAGGAAAAATAACCATTACACTGGTATCCCGAAACATCTCCTTACTCACATTCACTGCGATCAGATTACTTTTTTTCTTGACATCCAATTCAAAATAACCATTTTTGTCTGTTAACGTAGATAGTAAAGCGCTTCGGTCAAAAATACTGGCATTGGATATCGGATTATTGGTTCGGATATTTTTGATATACCCTGTGATCACAACCTTGTCTTTCCTCGGGGTCTGTACCTCAAAATCAACGGACATCCGTTGCGGCGTATATTGAACAATGATATGTTTCCCTAATTCTTTAAAGCTATACTCCTTACCCAAAATCCCATCGAGATAATCATATAAATTTCCCTTATAAGCCCTGGGGTAAATGACACTATCCATCTGTAAAATATTTCCATTGAAGGAAAACAATACATCTTGCCGTTCCTTTAGTAGCTGAAAGACTTCGCCAACTGTTGCTTTAGAGAAAGCGGGCATTTGAACTTCCGCGGCAAGCTTTTGCTGCGCTAGCCCCAAATGAAAGGAGCATAGCAGAGAGAATAGGATATAAAACCTGATTCGCTTTATAAAAAATAGTATCATGATGCTATCTGTACAATTTTGTTTCGAAAACATGTTATTGCTTTTTATTACTTGTTAAGTGGATTTCTTTGCCCCGAACCTCAATCTTTAAGTCCAAGCTCTTTGCCATCACCTTGAGTATTTCTGCCAAACTATTTTGTTTAAATTCGGCTGTATATGGTATTTTTTCAAGAGCAGGATCGTCTATTATAACCTTATAGTCATATGCATGACTAAGTACCTCAGCAACCCTCTTTAAAGGTGTATTTTCAAAATTAAACTCACGGTCCACATAGTATTTGTAGAATTTATCCTGAACGGGTTTCTTTTCAACTTTCATGGTATCTGCATCTCTAATCGTCAGCATCTGATCAGGCCGCAGGAAAATCTCTTTATCTGCATAGGCCACTTTGACCAAGCCCGTAGCGACGATGACCTCCGTTGCATTGAGAATGCGACGCACATTAAAACTTGTCCCTAGGACTGTTATATTCGTATTACCTGTCGTGATCACAAAAGGATGCTTTTTATCTTTTTGCACCTGAAAAAACACCTCTCCTTTTTTCAATTCCACATTTCTGTTTTTATTGCTCCAGCTGCTTGAGTAAGCTAACTCCGTATTTTTGTTGAGTGTCACCATAGACCCGTCGGGTAGTGAATTTTGAAGTACTGCCTCTTGGCTAGCAAGATGCATTTCTTTTCGCTGTGAACGGTCAAATACATAGAATCCCACCATGCAGACCAACAAAATGCTCGCCGCAGCCCACCAATTCCATTGGATCAGGTGTGTTTTCCTGTTGGGGATTTCAGTAGCTTCCGATGCTCTCCTGTCCCTAACAACTTTAAAACCCATCCAAGCCTTATCCACATCCACTTCTGGAACCTCCAGGGGTTTAGGTAGACTATCCCATAACTTTTTCATTTGCAAATATGCCTCCCTATTATTAGCGTCTTTTTCCAACCATTCCTCTACGATCATACGCTCAGCGTCATTCGTTTCCCCGACCATATGTCTTTCTAGCAATTCCTTATTCATAGCATATAGATAAGATAGAAATACATTTTTTACTTTTAGGTATTCCGCTTTATTGTCAGGATCTTCCTCCAACCAGCGCTGTACCAAATTATTCTCTGCTTCGTTAGTTTCCCCAACGATATATCTTTCTAGTCGTTCCTTATTCATAGCATATAGATAAGATAGAAAATAATCAATGTTAAATAATCCATAAGCTCAACCCGCAGATGACGCAAGGCCTTGCTCATATGTCCTTCGACTGTTTTTATCGAAAGATCCAATGTTGTTGCAATATCCTTGTATTTCATCTCCTGAAAACGACTCAGCTCAAACACCGTTCTGCTTTTTTCGGGCAGTTCAGCCAAGGCTACCCTTAGTTTTTTATCCAAGTCCTTACTGCTTTCATCCACCGCAGGCTCCCATTCCTGTCTATGTTGTTCATAAGACTGATATTTGAACTTACGTTGTTCCTTTTTGAGGACATTCATGCTCTCATTATAGATAGCACGATAGAGGTAAGCTTTCAGCGAAGTATGAATCTGCTCTTCCCAATCTTTCTCCCATAACCTCAGAAATACTTGCTGTACGACTTCCTCAGCACCATCACTATCCCCCAAGTATCTAAAAGCATAACGATGCAATTCCTTGTAATGCGCTCGAAAAAGCTGCTCGAAATTCTTTTCTTTATTTTCCGACATTGGCCAAATCTACCATTTGATTAAACAATCTACTTTATACTAAGACAACACAAGTAGTCATTACCCTTATTTATTTTTTACTTTTTTTTCTCACTGATAATAGCCCTCCATCAACTTACTAATAACCAGCCATTACACGCTATCTCTATACCTGAGGTCATATATCAATATGTACGATCGTCCCCCTATCCTCCATATATACCCGAGAACATAATTCTTCCGTATAAACTGCCATTATCCTCTCTGTATACCCGAGTTGATCCTTCAATATTTACAGCCAGTCGAATTAAATTAAGACAATGTGCTATCAGCTATGTAAGATTGGAACTAAAGTTAATTATCTAAAAATAGAAAAATGTTTTTTTTCTAAGGGTATACTGATTTTCCGTTGTCATAGAATAAAAGAACACGAAAAACTAGATAACAAAAAAATAGTATCACAGATGAAAACAACAATCAAAGCGGCCTTAGTGGCATTGACATTACTAGGAATAACAGGTACAGTACAAGCACAGGAAGTTACCTATGGCATACAAATAGGGAGCAACTATCACATGACGTCATTTGGCAATAAATCCGTTAAAGACAATAACGGCAAAGTAGGTGTTTCTGTTGCTGCATTTGCACGGATTGGAGATCGTATCTTCTTCCAACCAGGCATTGGAGCTAGTCTATTGCGAAAAGAATATACTTTTGAAAACACACAAAAAACGCCTAAATTCTATCAGATCAATCTCCCACTCCAAGTCGGTTATACATTTTTGCAAAATGGTGATTTCAGCCTTCGTGGCCTATTGGGACCACAATTAAATTATGATCTAAAGACTGTCAAATCCAGCACAGCTACAGATTATAAGAAATTCTCTCTTGATGGAAGAGCAGGAATCGGCATTGACGTCAGTTGCTTTACAGTAGACGCTTACTACAGCCATGGATTCACAAGTGTGGACAAAACTTTGGATGCCAAAAACAAAACGGTCGGCATTATGGTTGGGTATAAATTCTAACTGCAATTTCTCAAGAAACAGTTTCAAAAGAAGTTGTTACCATAACAAAAGTACTCTAAAAATGGACTTTTTGAAAAAAGTGCACAGGAGGATACGAATAAAATTAAAAAAACAGGATGTCCGACCATTTGTTTGGACATCCTATTTTTTATTTAGATTTTATTTTTTGTCAATAATTATTATTTTAGCACCACCAAAAATTATTCCTGGAAAAACAAGTTTAGGATCATCAGATCTATATATTGGAATAATTCGGGATGTAGCGTAGCCCGGTATCGCGCCAGCATGGGGTGCTGGAGGTCGTCGGTTCAAATCCGGCCATCCCGACAAAAAAATAAAGCCCACTTAATTTTTTAAAATTAAGTGGGCTTTATTTTTATAACTTATAGTTCAACTGTCCATTAAAACAATCGAAGACCATCTGATAAACTAAATTTCCGTCACGATCAGCTCCTGTTCCAACATAAAAGTAACAATCCATTTCTTTCCAATTTTAAAAGCTTTTAAATTATTGGGTGTATTGTCACTGGATTCTGTCTCCAAGGGAACATAAGAATAAACACGCTCGGCTTCTCCTTCTTGTTTAAATGTAGCCCCATTAATTAAAATAGTCTTTATCCCATGTGTAAACACATCCCCATATTCATAGAAAAAACGAAAATCCCCCCCATCTGGAACCAGCGTAAAGCGATCAAAAACCTGATCCGCTAGTTTGACTGATGGCATAGACTCTTTGTGATCGACCGAATAGAACTGCAGCTCATTATCGACTTTATCAAAATAAAATGCATGCTTATCAACAGACAAAAAGCTTGGATGCCACGGTAAATTCGCTGGCAACTTTGCTATTTCAACGGGCATTAATTTGTTATTGAGTGACATGTGGTATACAACCTCATTTAATTTAAACAGCAGGGGAAAGTTTTCGGTAGTTCGGTTCATTGTAGCAAATGGCAAATACTCTATTTTTCCTTTGGCTATCTGTGCTTCTGTCAAAAATCTATCTAATGATTTTTGCGCAATTATTGCTCCTGTCCTACTGTTAATACATAACATTTCATAATTCACTGTCCTGTCCTTATGATAGAGGATATAACTATACTCCTGAGTCATATAACAGTGATCGATAATCATATCCTGTACCACCGGCAGTAACTTTTTGGAAGCCCCTTCCCTATAGAATGTGGTTTTCCCATTACTCGGCTCCGCGATGTAATATCCCCATTGGAATAGTTTATTAATGGTAAATAGCGTTCCATTCTCAATCCTAAAATCGAAGAACTCCTTGGCATTTGGTTGTTTTGAAGAAGCGATTGTACTGACTTGAATACTTCTGTCACTTGGATTGATAGACAACAGTTGCTGATCCTTAAAATTAAGATAGTCTGGTTGTGGGTGTAACCTGATGATTTTGCCGTTTGTTTCATCTAAGGCAAATAGCCCATTCGTATTTTCCTTAAAGGTCTTTGTCCATACCCTCGCCCCTCCTTTTGGGAACTGATCTTTCACATTAAGACTAATCACCTTATCTAACCAAGTTTTCCATTTATATTTTGAAGCCTCCTCCTTCGGCACTTCCAATGATTCCATCTTATTACCGACGTCATTCAGCCGTTTTCTCGCAAGATCAGCCACCGATGTAGGCCTATAATCATGGATTGCATGACCTCCATCAGGCGTTTCCGCGCAGCCCACATAGTGAACTATAACTTCTTGTTTGTTGTCTAAGTTATCTATCCATTGAGGCAGATCTCTCAGATCGCGATAATCCGTAAAAATTGCCCACTCTATGGTATCCTTCAATGTAGGCTTATTAAAAATAGAGGCTGGATAACGATCATTTTCAGACGCAATCTTATCCTTGTTATGCGCGTTGAAAAACGCTACATTCTTTGTATAATAACAGTTTTCCATCTCTGGTACAGCAATTATTTCAAACGTAAAGTCCTGATCATAATTATACAGTAAACTTCCTCTATCGGGGAAAAGGGGGATCAATAAAATATAATCTTTGCCAAGACGCTCGGCATCCTTCGGACTCAATTGCAGAAAAAAGCCATTTTCGGGAAGATAAATATCCCCTTTATTGAGCACAAAAAGCAACTTTTCCATTGCTGAGCTTAACTGGACAACCCGATAGTTTGACTTGAATTGCCCTGTAACAGATTGCACTTTTTCCATCGTATCCACTCCTAGCTGAAGCTTTCCATTATTTGCTACAGCATTGCTATTACCACGACATTGGCAAAACGCGATGACCAACAATATCAAGGAAAGTTGCCTAAAGACCATTATCACTATTTATTTAATCTTTTACTTAATTAAATTTACATCTTTTTTACCAACTAAAAAAGAGCAATAAATCCTTCCATGTTTTCACATGCACCAACAGCTATGAAACATTAAAACATGCGTTGATCTTGCTCAAAATAAATTCGTCGGATCAACTCCGGCCAATATGCTGTTAAATTATCTTTTTGTATCTGATCAAAAAAGTTTGCATTTGATTGGTCTATTAAGGGGATAGCTTTCCCTCCGCTGCCAGTAACTCCCTTATTTGCTAATTGCTGTATAGCCGCCTGTTGAAGTAAGGATTCGTACCTATTTTTGGGCTGTTTACGCTGACTTACCTGCCGTAAAAAATTTGTTTCACCAGTACTGTTACCCATTTTCTTTTGCAGATATGCTGCCAGCCAATCTGCCAGAATTTCGTTTTTTTCATCCGGATAAGGCTCACCTACACCGAGTTGAGATGGCCAAGCTCTTGACTCTTCCACCTTCAGGTTTGCTTCCTTATACTTTTTTTGCTGCAGGTATTGATAAGCCAGCATTAATTTGGTCTGTACATAGTAGTTGTGTCCTTCGGTTGCCCCTTCAAAAGGAAGGATTTCGATCTTTTGCAATTCAGCTTCAGCGCGCTGATATTCTTTATTCAACAACAAAGTCCGTACATGTGCCAAGGTCAGGATGTAGTTCTTTGGAAACGCGCGGCGATACTTTGTACTGACCTGGAGTGCCTGATCATACTGTTTTCCTTTATTTAATAATTCTACTAAACGAAGACCATATCGCCATTCATTCGGTTCGGCGGTTACCGCTTGTCGCATAGCTGTAATAGACATATCGATCTTTTTATCTTCCGCAAGACTGGATTTCAGGGCAAAGTAAGCACCAAAATCCGACGGTTCAGTCGCCACGGTATGTAATAGTCGCTTCGCTTTTTCGCCTTGATTTCGGAAACGATAAAGTAAGGCTTTCAAATAAGCTACTTTCCAGTTTTTGAGCTGTTCTCCGGCCCATTCAAACACAGG
This sequence comes from Sphingobacterium sp. BIGb0165, assembly GCF_024810095.1. NCBI lineage: Bacteria > Pseudomonadati > Bacteroidota > Sphingobacteriia > Sphingobacteriales > Sphingobacteriaceae > Sphingobacterium > Sphingobacterium sp. BIGb0165. The sequence continues at coordinate 131,278 of NZ_JANUEB010000012.1, forward strand.
CTCACTTTCTTCTCGAAAAGGAAACACAAAGGCAGGACTGCTTGCTGCAGCACGTGTCAAATAGCCCTGGCTCACTATAGGTTCATCTTTGGTCAGCCAAGCCAACCACAATAACATCTCCGTATGCGGCTTATTCTTACTGAGTAGTGTAATAGCACGTTTATATTCGTGTAGATCGGCATACCAAATAGCCAGTTCAAAGCATTTTTCCGAAGCGAATTCCTGCTTTGATAACACTTCATTTTTCTCTTCAAATTGAATAAAGGCATTGAAAGGATCATAGCTGGCAATCCGTCTGAATGATGCTGTATCCAAGCCTATTCCTTGCCGTTTTTGAATGAGTAACTGCATTTGCAGTGCATCTATATTTAACGGATTCGCTAGTATCGCTTTTTCGGTATAGGCAAGCGCAGGCTCATCCTGCTTGATCCGGTAGTGGTACTTGGCAAGCTGTAGATAAGCCGCACTGCGCCAAGCTGGATCTAAGGATGCAACTTCAAATCCGTCCAAAGCATCATGTGTCTTTCCCAACTTAATCGCAGCCAGACCATAATAATAATTAGCGGGAGCATGGTATGTATCAATCGCTAACGCCTGACGGGTATAGTCATAACATTGCCTATAGTCCATTCTGAACCAAGCAAGTTTGGCCTTTTCCAACAAGAAATCCAATTTGGGAACTTGCTTTTCCATCAACCCATTTAACAAGTCTTCCGCTACACCATATTGCCTAAACCGGAGCAAGTCCCGTACTTCAAATAATTTGGTTTGATTGCTATCTATCGCTGCTCCACTATTTGATCCAGTAGGTCGATTCAATGCAGCAACAAGCTCATTCTGTCTTAAATCAAAATAATCTTTCCCTATTTTAAGATAGGAGGGAACATCTTCACTTTTTAGTTCCAAAGCAATGTGTTTTACTTCCCCCACCTGCGCGGACAGATAGTTTCCCCCCAGCATCAAACCATTACTGTCGAGTGCAAAGATACTGTCCTGTAGCGGTCGTTTGGGATCAACAGTCAACAATAGCTTTTTTGCTTCTTGCTTTACCTGTAACGCAGCCGATAATTGAAAACCTTTCGGTTCGCCTATCCCAGCAAAAGGCATCCAATACTCTGTCCATGCATCACTCTGATAGGGCGCAAATCCGATTTGTTTGAATGGCGTTAAACTACTTGACGGTACATTTTGATTGAATAATCGACCACTTTGGATCTCCACATATTGACCACTCTGATCTGTCAGCAGCTTCTCCCAGATCTGCCCATCGCCTGCTTGTGACCAAAGAAATATTTTCTTGCCCAATTTATCTTCACGCAGGGCATATCGCGCCATGCCATTATCGCGATCTTTATAATATACCCCAAAGGCCTTGCTATGTGCCCCAAAGACGTGGTAAGATTTCGAACTGCCGAATGCATTTTCACGATAATTGGATAGGTCACGTCCTTTATCGTCAATGGGCCATGGATGTGCATCTCCATCATGACCGATGTACTTATTCCCTGGATACAAAAACTTCAAATCCTCACCAGCCGCCACTCCCAGATTCATCCAGGTATAGTAAGGTTGTTCGACGGCATTGCTATTGGACCAGAAAGAACGCGTGGAGAAATAACCTTTGTCTTTTTCTAAGCGAATTTCCATAGTCCAGTTGCTACGGCTCAAAAGATCAAAAGCATGGACAAAGCAACTAACACTGCCATCTGCATGCTCCTGTAACAGATAATCCACAGGAGTAGACGTATTGGGGGTATGGCCAATAATTCCATAATTCGCTTCAATACCTCCGCTTGTCCATGGTCCCCGCATTGCAATATCTCTGAATTTCACGACCCCATTGTTATAGATATAATCCCGCTTTCCTACTTTATCATAGGCAGACCAGATCTTGCCCCCTATTTCGGGCATAACCTGAACACGGATATAATCATTTTCCAAGATCACGGTCTTCCATTCCTTTTCAATTGCAGTATTTGTAAAACCGTCAAATCGAAAATAAGGATAAAGTTTCTGTGCTGAAGCGATCGGGTCTGGATCCGAAAACGGATATGTCGTATAACGCTTTTTTACTTCAGAAATCCTAGCGGGCTGCTGTGCCAATACAGTGAGCGCACAATTCCCCAACAATAGTATCACTATCCATTTTTTCATTGAAATATGTATTTATTCATTAATTCACTAGCTACCAAAAGTTTTCCTATAACTTCAGGCAATTTAGACAACAATATTCCCCCGCGCTCACTCCCCATAGAACCTAAAATAGCTCCACGTTATATACAGACTACGCCTATTATTCTATTAAAAGAATGATTCCTTTATTCTTAGCAATAGAAATCTTATCTCCAAATTTATATGCTTTACCCGATTGAAAATCGGCTATTGTTGGAATCGATAGTTTCGCCTTTTTTGGATCAATACCTAATTTATCCCAATCAATAGTTAGTTGCACATCAACGTCCGTATCGGTCCAGCTAGCTATAGCGACCATTGCTTTTCCAGGTCTGCTATAAACTGTTGTCAATACCTTCTCGTTATCCGTCTTTACCGGGATGTTTGGTGACCAGTAGCCAATCATATTGCTCCCTTTGATACCAAAGTTATCCCAGGTCTTCCATAAATCTTTCGGTGTCAGCTTTTGGTAAGGCATCCGATTAGTCATTCCATAGATCATTCCGCGCCAAGGATTACCGCCATCCTGAAGCATTTCGCCCATCAATCCAAAAGGGATCCCACTTACTTCTGTTAAGAAGAAATCAGGTTGGTTATTTTCGTAATCAAAATATTCTCCAAACCATAATCTATTGATATAAGGAAAATGCTCGAGATAGAGATTTGCACTGTTGTTAAAGCCATCGCTTTTATTATATTGATTCGCAGAATGCAAATCAATCAGACCGGATTTCCCATTTTTGGTCAACACTCGTTTGATGCGCTTCATTGTTACCCGGTCAAAAGCAACATCATCCAGATAGATCCCATCAATACCAATATGATCGACCAGCCAGTTCATACCCTCTACATAATAGTTGTGCCATCTATTCATCCCACTGTTGATAATGGCAGCATCTTTAAATTCGGGCACATACCAAGCGGCAAGGTAATTGTTCCCCACATGTTCCTGCAACCAAGAATAGCCGCCACCCTTGCCCGGTGAAAACACCTCCGTGCCTAGGCTCCGCAAAGGATAGAGCTCGTACATTCTGTTGGAAACCTCGCGTACCGTATTGTAAATCTTCACTTTCAATCCTGCATGATGTGCCTGATCAATATATTGCTTCATCTCTTTGGTCGCGATAAATGGATAATTGATATAGGGATTGATCACATTAGCATGGTGGATATTAATGACATTGGATCCACTTGCCACGACCGAATCTACCGGTTTATAAGCGTGATAATAGCGTTCATTCCATTGTGCTTCAGTATTTATCGGATGGAATGGTGTAATTAATAGATTAAAATTATAATAAAGTACTGCTCCTTTTTTAAGCTGACGTTCACCACTATAGCTATTGACCAAAACAGATTTGCCCTTAAGACCGATATCTATTCCACCTTTATTCTCATTTCCCCAGGAGGTTGGTAGCACCAATGGTTTTTGAAGATAGAAGTTTGTGTTAAGTGGCCGTGAATAATGTTCATCGCGCAGTGAAAACTGAAGTCCTGCATTTACAGCACCAATCCAGCCGCCGTCTTGATTCTTATTTGCGACATCCCATTTCCACGAAAGCTGTTCCGGTCGCTTTCCCCCCTTCTGTCCTAGCCCCATAAAATAATTTGCTTTGTCAGGCATTACCGGAATATGCATATTGATATCTTTTAAAGTGATATCATTTAATGCTGTTAGTTTAACCACATAATGTAGATAACCATCAAATTCCAGTTTCCCCTCCACTTCCATCGTCAGGTCGGCCGATTCATTTTTGGCTATCCAACGATACTCACCTTCATTTTTCTCTTTAAATTGAACGCCCGAAGCTTGTAGCTGTATTTCCTTTCCGTCTGAGGCACGATAGAAATGAAAATGTACAGGTTCATACAACAATGTATTTGGCTTTGTTGAGATCGATGTCATTTCGGGCGTAAAAAATGTACTGATCTGTTTGGGCAGACCACTTGCGCTCAACTTAACTTCACGTCCCAAGAGCTGTAAGGTTGAATCAGCTGTCAAAGCAATTGGCGTATAGGGTGCTATGACAGTATTCTTTTGCGCCAGCGTTGAATTCAGCCAGGGCAATCGAGTCATTTTCCAGGGTTGGTCAACACTCGCCAGTCCACTGGCGTTGTCCGACACATGAAATACAAGCTTGACCTTCTTGGCTGTAGCATTATTCGCTTTTACCGTGGCTGTGCCGACATAAGTCCCCACCGGAATATTTTCCGGCACTTGCATGCCACACCAAAGGGCTTGTATCTTGTTAGCAGGTACATTCACAGTCAAATGCATCGCCTCTCCTGTATAAGCCGTGCCTTGCGTATTTAAACAGTTCAAGCTATTGGCAGCAATAATTACCCCATCGCTAGACTTAAAATCCGAAAATGATACCTGAACTGTTTGAAGGTCTCGCTTCGGCGACCACAATCCCAATTGAAAAGCATAGTATTCGCCTTTTTGTGCATTTCCCTCCAGTTGATTCGGAACCTTAGTTTTCGTCATCCACAGTTGTGGGAGGTTATTTTCCATTTTTATGGGAGACTCCCGTCTTTCAGGAAAAACAAAATAATCTTCTTTTGCATTGCTGTTCAAGAAGCTTTTGATCTCCGCTTTAGTAGCCAGCACTTCCATGGGATCATTGCTATTATACTGATCTACCGCTTCAAACCTTTCAACAGTGATACCTTTGGAACTAATAGCGCCATTTTTTGCCGCTTGAACGGGTGCTGGCGTTGAATTTTTCAAGTAGATCGCATCCGGATAATTTCGGCTACGTCCACCCATTTTATAAGGTAAATAATAAACATAATATATTCCCTTGCCTGAAGTCGGACGAAAACCTAAGCCACCCGATTCTGCATTCATCCAGAGATAATTAATCGACGTTACCTGTTTATTACTCGCACTATCAACAATTATGACCTCTTGATTATCCTCAACCCATCGGTTACGCCAAGGAATAACAGCTTGAACCTCTTTTTGATCTGTATTTATCTTGAGAACCGCACGGTGATTACCAAGTTGATCCGCATCCCATTTTTGCTTTTCAGGCGGATAAGCCAGCTGTCCATGGACAGCGTTTACGAATAATGATACGGCAAGGATTGTTGCCAGCTTACTATAGGCTGTTCTTTTCTTCATCATACAAGGTGTTAGGTGTACACAAAAGCCAGTACACGTAAATAGTTATTAATTGCCATTAAAGTCACCTTGAGCGAAAGTGATTATACCGGATATATACCACACTCAGCTCAAGGTGATCTTATGCTTTTTTATGCATTAGTTTTTTCGATATTTATTCCAAATTTCTTCGGGGACATACAGGGCACGATAAGGTATAAAATAGGCATTTAACTCCCAGAGTACTTTACCTTTTTTATCTGTTATGAGCACCGATCCGGTCTTTGAGCTTGTTTGCAGCAGATTGCCATTCTCCAATTCATAAGCACTTCCCATTCTTGCAGTAAATTGTTTTTTAGGAATAGGGGCTGCATAAGCTAATGTTGCCGTTTTGTTCTTTTGGTCAAGGTTGAAGGCGATGGCACGGGACTGTTTATTGGCCGTTGTACTATCACGAGGGGAGAAATCGCCATTGTCAAAAAGAAGTAGTTCACCAGTTTTGGTGATATGCGGTGCATGCTGAAAATAGAACAAGTCTTTTTCCTTCAATTTAAAATCACCGTCCTTTCCTAGTTTCCAAAGGATATCGCCCGTTTTCGCATCAATTTTCCAAACTTGATTTTCAATTGGTGAAGAAGTGAGGTAATTGCTGTCCCTGTCAAAGGAAATGGTATTAAAGTGGAATCGGTCATGTTTTAGGCTATCCAATTTTTTATCGTTCTGAATATCCCATTTTTTCCAGGGGGACCATTTTTTCAACACATTGCCTTTGGTATCCATGGTCAATATAGCGTCTCCCCAAAGCGTATCTTTTGGATGACCGGGTCTATCATCGATTCTAAAATCCCTGACGATACCAACGATATTATTTTGCTTATCCATCTGTACGTCGTGATGCATGACGATCCCCTTTTTATCCAGATCGATCCGGGTAATTTCCTTTCCTGTCAGATCAATCTCCACCAATACAGTCCCACCTACAAATCCGATCCTTCCGCTGCGCAGATAATAACTGGCATTGGTTGATTTCTTACTCGGTTGGTTGGGCTTATTGAACTCATCTTTACTTGCAGGCGCCAGTAAGGCTAAAATTGTTCCCCTAGGTGTTAATGAAGCCAGGCGTACACCCAATTTCTCATCTTGCCAATACCATCGGATCGTTCCTTTCCCATCGACCATAGCCATATAGCCTGGATAACCGCGATAGCATAATAATACCAGGCCATTCCCCAGTGCTTTTTCATCATGCGGGTGGTCGGCTTTGATCCAATCATGCACCATCCATGGCGATTGCGGTCTTGTCTTAAAAGATCGTTCACTGGATTTGATGGGGATTACTTGATCGATGACTATCCGAAATTTGTAGCTGCTATTAGGTTCCAGCGTCAAGAGATGAAAGTTATGATTCAGTGACGATTTCGACACAACAGTTTGATGGACCTGCCCACCATCCTCTTTCCAATATTCGACATAAGCATCCGCAGCTTTGTTCAGACGTACGTGAATATCCTCATCGAGGGGCAGGTTATTGGGTGATGTGAGTTCAACCGTTTCGATTTCTACCTGATTGCTGTAATAATAGTAACCGGCAGAGGCAGCCACTATGGCCGTTAATACGATAATTGCTTTGAAGAATTTCATCTGCACATATTTTTTATTCCGTCTTATTATTATTTAGGCAATCGTGATGGATTTGCTGCAGTCATTTCCTGATGTAAACGGGCCTCTTCCAATGGATAAGGAAAATACCGCATTGCTTCAGTAACATTCTCCCTCAATCCGCGACCTTTAAGATAGGCATTACTCACTTTTTCATAACGTCCCAATCGGATCAAGTCTTGGCGTCTTTTATACTCGAATACCAGTTCAAAACCACGTTCATCCACCAATGCATCAATCATCTGTTCCTTACTTGTCGGTACTGGGAAGTCTGGATGATCACCGTAAGCTGGTGCACCAGCCCGTTTGCGAACTTCATTGATGTAAGGCAATGCAGCTGCGGGCCCATTCAATGCATTTTCAATTTCCGCTTTACACAAAATCACATCCGCTAAACGAAATACTTGTATGGTCCGTCCATCAAGATAGGAATTGTTGACCATATCGTAGGAGTATTTTTTTGTAGCGACATTTTGCAAAAACTTCACTGTATCACTAGGCGGCGTTGTCTGCCCTTTTGCTGGTAACATGTAAAAAAATCCATGTTTTGTATTTTTATCACGTGCCGCTTTACCCTCGTAATTGTAATAGAAGAATTTTTTTCGCGGATCGAGATCACTATACTTCCGCCAAAAATCCAATGATACACCGTAATATTGCCATCTATCCGGTACTTCTGGATTATCGGTTGGACCAAAGTGGTTTGTAATCTCGCCTCCATTTAATGTAGGTTCATGTAGGACCCCAAAGATCAAACCCATATCCACCTTATTGTCATCAGACCATTCTTTCTTAAAGTCAGGGTTTAATTTATATATACCTTTGTTCCGCAGCGCCAGTACTTGATCAATATAAGTCTTTGCTTTTTCATAGTTATGTGAACGCATATACATCTTGCCCATCAGTGTAAGCGCGGCACCTTTTGTCGCACGTCCAATTTCGGCGGCCCATTTTTCCGGAAGGTTATCCATTGCATATTGACAATCTTCTGCAATCTGTGCGTCAATTTTTTCAACGGGAGCCAAGGGCTCATTGTAGCTTTCTGTAGGGTTTTTAACCGTAGTAATTAGCGGCACAGGCCCCCAAGCATCAGTTAGATCCATATAGGATAAAGCGCGCAGAAATCTCGCCTGTGCAATAATTTCCTTTTTTCGCCCCTCAGAGATCGTTACATTTTCAATACGGTCAATCAGCATATTCGCATTACTGATAACCTGATACATATTTTGGTAGTTGAACTTAAAATACCGGTTATTGTCATCGTATGTAAAATTACTCATCCGTGTAGGATCTCCAGCTGCCGTAGAAAAGCCTATGTCAGTCGCGTAATCTGTAATCATTACCAGATATCCCGCATAATATAAATAAGCATCACCGGGATAAGGTGACAAACTTGTATATATACCCGTTAAGGCTGCATTAATATCGCTTTCTGTTGAATAGGCGTTTTTCGTTGTTAGATCGCTATATAACTTTGGTTCGAGCTTGGTGCAGCTTTGCAAACTTCCCGTAAGAATAGAGGCTAGCCCAGCTATCCCCAGCATATATTTTATATTCGTTTTAATCTTGTTCATGTCGTATAGAATTTTGGGTGTTACATATTAAAATGTGGCACTAACGCCAAAAGTAAATGAACGCATTGAAGGATAGGAATTGAAGTCCAATCCCACACCGGCATTAGCACTCTGGTTATTTCCGGATCTATTCTTTACCAACGCATCATTTTCATAACCTTTGGTATCCACCTCGGGATCCCAACCGGAGTAATTACTGATTGTAAATAAGTTTTCCGCCATGCCGTACACACGGATGGATTGAATTGTTTTCGTTTTCAATGGAATGGTATAACCCAATGTCAAGTTCCGTAAGCGTAAGAAAGATGCATTTTCAACAAAATGATCATTGATATACCCGCCATAACTCATATAATAAAATCCATTTCTTGGGATATCCGTGTTGGTATTGGTCGGTGTCCATCGGTTTAACGCTTCTGTACTCCGTTGCCATTCGAGATTCATACGCGTCATATTGAGCATATCATTTCCTATATTTCCATAGACAAACGCAGTTAGATCGAAATGTTTATATGTAAATGTATTGGTCATACCAAAATTCAATTTCGGATACCCCCGACCAATGATTGTACGGTCAGCTGAGTTAATCGTGCCGTCACCATTGACATCAGCAAATTTCGGATCACCGGGATCTGCGTTAGGTTGAGGGGCATACTTCTCCCCTTGTTGAATTACACCAAGATATTTATAACCAAACAAGGATCCTAACGATTCACCTACACGGATTACGGAATAAGCCTCTTCCGAGACATTGCCCATTGGTTTTGAAGAAGTCAATAGTTGATCGGGTTCACCACCGAGACTGGAAACTTTATTGCGGTTCATAGCTAAGTTCAATTTTGTTTCCCAGGTAAATTCACCCGTCATATTCTTGCTTGTTACCGAAAACTCCAATCCTTTATTATTCATCGTACCCAGATTGCGTTGTCCAGAACTATATCCAGTGTAGTATGGTAGTATACTTCTTATCAAGAGATCGTTTGTCTTCTTATAATAGGCATCCAGGGTAAATGCCAATCTATTTTTAAAGAACGAAAAATCGACCCCTACATTATACTGTGTAGTGGATTCCCATTTTAGTTTATCGTTTTCGGGGTAATTCGGATTTTGCTTTACACCACCCGCATTATTGACGCCATCAAAAGTATAGTGTCCATTATCCATTAAGCCATAGGAAGCGTAGTCCGCCACGCGGTCATTTCCGGTCTGACCGTAGCCCAATCTAAACTTTAAATCTGAAAACAACTGTTGTTCTTTCATAAAGTCTTCATTATTGATTTTCCAGGCAAAGGCCGCCGAAGGAAAAGTTCCCCAACGGTGATTGGGACTGAAACGTGAAGAGCCATCCCGCCTTAAGGTCGCCGTCAACAGGTATTTGTCGTTATAAGCATAATTTACACGGCCAAAGAAAGAGATCACGAGATTCTCAGATTTTGCAGAATTCACACCAGTAATACTTGAGGCCATCCCTACATTATTGTACTCTAATAAATCAGTCGAAAATCCTTTAACGTTTATGCCCTTATTGTTACGCACATATTTTTCGTACGAATAACCGCCCATCACATTCAAGCTATGCTTTTCGTTAAATACTTTTGCGTATGTCGCGTAAAAGTCAATAAGATTATGTGTTTCATTATAGTCAGCCTGACTAGCAACCCCATCGTCGATGCCCCCTTGATAAGAATCTCTGGTCAGATAGCTACCTAATTGGTCATGGGTAATCTCTGTCCCAGCATTCATACGTAATGTCAATTCTTTGATCGGATTGACTTCGACGAAGATATTTCCATTTAATTTGTCGCGTTGCACATCGTTGATTCGAGAAATTAAGTTGGCCAATGGATTATCACCCTGTCCACCCGGAGGCCTTCCAAAGCTACCATCAGCATTGTACACTGGAACCGTAGGATCATAAGTAAGGATGCTATACAATACATTGGAATTCAAAATATTTCCATCATAAACCTGCATATTGGATTTCTCTCGTTGGGCAGACAACGTTGCACCAGCTCGAATAAAATCGTTAACTTTTTGATCCACATTGATACGCCCCGATACCCGATTAAAATCCGTTGTCTTCAGAACCCCTTTTTGATCAAAATAGCCTAGGCTTGTCAATACTTTTGTTTTCTCACCACCTCCAGAAAACTGTAGGTTATGATTCTGCAAAATGCTATTGCGCATCGTTTCTTTTATCCAATCGGTATTGACATCCGACTCAAGCTGTGATTTTGTGTATACTGCATATTCCTGATTTTCTCGTCCCTTAATTTCTTTATACAATGCATTAGCCAGATTCATATATTGCTTGCCATCCAAAAAAGTGAAGGGATTAATCGGATTTTGCGTCCCCACATAACCACTATAAGTAATATTATTTTGATCTGTCTTACCTCGTTTCGTCGTAATGATGATAACACCGTTTGCACCTCTGGACCCATAGATCGCTGTTGCGGATGCATCTTTGAGAATGTCCATGGAGGCGATATCATCTGGGTTGATATTGATCCCATTATTTGTAGGGAAACCATCAATAACATATAATGGATCATTACTTCCACTAATGGAATTTGTTCCTCGAATCCGAATAGATGTACTCCCACCCGGAGCTTTCGAGTTTTGTGTTACTACTACTCCTGAAGCTTTTCCTTGCAATGCTTGCCCGACATTACTCACAGCACCGCCTTTTGTTAGTTCACTGCTCGAAAGCGAAGCAATGGCCCCCGTCAGATCACTTTTTTTCTGCTTACCATAGCCGATCACCACTACATCTTCCAATTGGTTGACCTGATCCTCCAGGATAATAGACAGGGTTGTCGCGCCCGAAACTGACACTTGTACATCTTTTTCTACATAAGTCTGATAACCTATATAGGAAAAGGTCAATTCATAACCTTTGGCATTGGGGACTTCCGCAAAACGAAAGCTCCCGTCTGACGCACTAGAACTGCTCGTCGAAAAATTACTTCCCGCATTTTTCAATACGATACTGACCCCAGCTAGACGCTGTCCGGCAGCATTCTTGACAATACCATTTATCGTTCCAGCCAGACATTGAAAGGACATCAGTGTCAGCAGCAGCAAAACAAAAAATGGTTTCTTGGTTAAGTTGAGTTTTACCATAATTCTATTTTTTAGGTTTGAGTATATATGTGTTCTGTTGTTTTTCCAACTTAAACGGATTTACCTCAACAATCAATTGTAGAATGGATTCAGCCAATTGTGTTTTATCCTGTAAATCCATAGCCGCGTTCCTTCGGAAACGTCCTTTTAAACGATAATTCCTGACCAGCAACGAATCATACGATACGGGCATATCTAGTTCATGATTGATATATTGGATAATTTCAGACAGGGAAGTTTCTTCCATTTCCAACCAGTTTGTCGATTGATGAATCGTCATTGGGTAACTATATTCTTTTTCTTTCGCTGTATTTATAAGTCGTGGTAAGAAATTAACTAAACGGTCAGCTCCTTTACTAGTGTTTCCGAAGTCGGAAAGAACCATTTGCGAAGCTGCAGAGAAGTGAATCTGCTGTCCAGGTTTCAGGATTTTTATATGTTCTGCACTTTGCATGATATGTGCCACACGTACCTTCCCCTCCAGCAACTGTACAAGGACGTCTTTAGAGCGGCTTGTATAATTTACAATAAATTGTGTTCCGAGTGCGGTTGTCGTCAATTGGTCGCTCTCCACAATAAAAGGCTTAGATGGATCTTTCGCTACCTCAAATTGAACTTTTCCCTCCAATACCTTTACATATCTGAAATCAAGATTTGATTTTATTCTTACCTCAACTAATGCCCCCGGTGCAAGAATAAGATGAGATTCATCGTCAGTAATGATTTCTTTGGGCCGAGATAACGGATTATAATAGGTCTTTTTGATGGTGTCTTGTGCAAATTGAGCTTGTCGTTCCCGAAATAGATTCGAGCAAAAAAACAGCAAGCCAAAGACGATAAAAACCGTAAATATCTTGGAGATATTACTGTTCCTGCCCTTAACATTTTTCTCCTGTGCAATATAGGACGTCCAATCATCCTCCGAAATCAGGTCATCCAATAATTTCGGATTCTCATTAAGCCAAGAGAAGACAAGTTTAGCCTCTTCCGCTGAGCATTGGTTTGCCAGGAATTTATCCAATAATTGCTTACGATTCATAACAGTTGCTGCCCAGTTGCGAGCAGGTATTTAACTGTTATACGAATAAAGGTTACCTTATCCCCTAAAGCAATTTGAAAAATTTTTTAATAAATTTTAAACCAATACTGATGTGGTTCTCTACGGTTTTAGGCGAAATGGATAATTTGACGGCAATTTCTTTGTAACTCAACTCTTCAAACTTATGCAGATAAAATACCTGCTGCCTCATAAATGGCATTTGCGCAATTAGCCCTTTGACATATTCCAACTCATCTTTGTAGGCGATTCGTCTTTCCATATCTTCATACTGGCTTAACACAAAAGGTCTCTCAAAATCTACATATTTTCGGTTTAAAGCTCGTCTGCGAAGTTCGTCGATCAACTTGGTACGCGCAATCTGAAAGAGCTGTGTGCTAAATCGTACCCGCTGATCTGCCTCATTTTTACGTTCCCAAACGATCAGAAATGTTTGTTGGACAACATCTTCAGCAAGATCCGAACAGTGCGTTTTGTGGTATAAAAAATAATATAATTTTCTATACCAATAACGGTAGACCAGAAAAAATTCTTTTTCATCAGTCGGTGCACGCTGTAGGATGTCATTAATCATATTCTACATTTAGATGGTCTTGCTTCCCTGCAATCACTGTTCACAATCATCACATCGGAACTCGGGTCCTGATAGATTCTTAAGTTTCGTCCATCAAGCTACCAATCTTTTTTGGCTAGTTATCCACAACTAAAGTGACTATTTTTTGTCAAAAAAACAAGATAATATTTTCATCTTCAAGAAGTCACATCAAAAAACTTCAAAGATGAGATTCAATTTCTCTATTTACGCAATAATTTTGGAGATAGGAGTAATAATTTCATGTGCGGAAGTAAAAGATTCGTATAGATATTCCGGCTATATTTATGCATTAAGCTAAATAATTTATTTTTATCGTATTTATTTTCTATCTAAATAGAATAAATAACAAAACATTTATATATTTTTATAATACATATAAATAGTTTATATAAATAGAGTCCGCGTAATATACCTTTTTCGGCATTAATTCGAGTTTGCATCGTACCTGCTATCGTCCTTCTTTAGGGCATGGAGCAGGTATGAGCAGGGTAAGGTCATATTGTTTACGTGGTGAGTCCATGTTTAACTCGGACTCACCACGGACTCAACATCGACTCATGTCGCTCACATACCGAAACAGCTACGACCATATCCCGAAGAAGTACTATTCGTCGTACGATAGCTTGTCGAGCAATTCTGCACTCCCCATATACCAATTCAGCCAAAGAAAAAGGTCTTTAGATTATAAGGGGCACCTTATAACCCAAAGACCTTCAATACAACATCAGAACTGCTCTAGTTCGATATTTACCGCAACTAGAGCAGTTTTTATTAATAACCTGGATTTTGTTTCAGGTTAGGGTTCACCGCAATCTGTTGGCTAGGAATTGGATAAATCAAGGTTTTTGGATCAGGATCCGCGGCCTTTTCTTGCCATGCTAATAAGAACTTGCCGAATCGAATCAGATCTTGTCTCCGCCAACCTTCCCAATACAATTCACGTGCACGCTCATCTAAGAGATTGTCGAGCGTCAAGGTCGTGAAGTTAGTAACGCCACGATTAGTACGAATTTTATTGACTAAATCTAGCGCTTCTGAAGCAGAACCTGTCCCACCTCTCAATACAGCCTCTGCTTGCATTAATAGCACATCAGAGTAACGAAATACAACCCAATCGTTATTCCGTTGTCCAGTCACCGCATAGTCAAATGCATACTTCATTGGGCGGATACCTGCGGTTTCCAATGTGGCCCCGGAAGTCCTGATTGTTACTTCACGTGTGAATGATAACGGTGCTGTTGAAGGGTTTCGAGCCATTAGCGGCTTATTGGTACTCCAATTATATTGCTGTCCCGCAAAAAAGCCTACATTCTGACGTTGGAATTTCTTGGTTCTATTTGAGGTAGTATCTGCTGGATAGTCATAGTAAATACCTCTACGCTCATCTGCCGCCCCAAATTTATCATAGTAATCCGAGAGTGTACACCAGCCATTCCATCCTCCTGGATTCAGATTATAATGGGCAACTGTATTCCAGGTCCGATCCACGTTACCGCCTCTTTCTCCATTTTTATTGAATAAAGTATAGATATTCTCGGTTGATTTTTCATCATTATCCGGGGCAAAATTATCAAAATACTTTCCTTTTGCAGATACCGTATATGCTCCACTTGCGGTGATTTCTTTTGCTAAAGTAACGACTTTATTCATGTCCTCTGCCGCAAAAGTCGGTGTTTGCCTAGTTAAAAATGCGCCCTTATTCAAGTAGATTTTCATCAATAATGTTCTTGCGGCATTCCTATTCGCTACATAAGCTGCTCTTGGCCCATTTGCGGGCAAACTACTTAAGATTTCGTTGAGTTCTTTTACCATAAAATCAATGGCTGCCTGCGGCTGTAATACATCTGGCGCTATTTTAAAATCTTCTAGTGAGGGGCCCTGTCGTAAAGGCACTACTCCATAGAGATCCAAGAGATCAAACATGGCCAAAGCGCGGATAAATCTTGCTTCTGCAGCCTGCTGTGCATTTGGATTGCTACGTACGACAACACCCGCGTTGTAAACTGCAGTACCTAAACTAACAAAGGTATTATTCATATAACCATTATCTGCATTCCAGGTATGAAGATGAATTGCCCGGTGCATTCCGTTATCATCCCAATCACCACCACGCGTAGGGGCCATCGCCGCATCTGTTGATATTTCCTGCATCACCCAACGCTGCTCCTGTTGATAAGGCGTATTCAAAGAATTATAAGCAGTCACTAAGAGTGCCCCCGGATCTATAGCCGATGTCCCCTCCTCCAGTTCGCCTCTAAATTCTTCCTTCAGTTTTGTACAAGAGAACGTACTTGTAACAACTGAACCGATTATTCCGATATATAATAAAGTTCTTAATTTCATCTGTCTTATATTTTTGTTATCCAATGACATTTAACAATATACTTATAGTGAGAAGTTCACCCCCAATAGAATATTTCTGGCTGGAGGATAAGGCAAATACTCGATACCCAATGATGGGATACCATTATTAGAACCGTCGGTGTTAACCTCCGGATCGAAGCCTGTATATTTAGTTATGATAAAGAGGTTTTGTCCGGTGAGGGAAACATTTAAATTTTTAAGTGTTTTCCCTACGTTGCCCACCTTATAGCTCAATGTCAAATTAGCCATTTTTAAATAATCTCCTTTTTCCAGATAACGTGTTGAGGCTGACGCTGAATTCGATGTGGATTCTTTAACAGATGTATTAAAGAAAGCCGAGCCAATATTACGGGAAGACAAATTACTGATGCCTAAAGTTGTCGCGGCAGTGTTATTGAACAGGTAATGCCCAAGTGCACCATTCATATTGGCCGCCAAAGAAAATTGCTTATAGCTAACATTGGTCGAAATACCTAGCAAAGTAGTAGGATTAGGACTATTCATGTAGAATTTATTACTAGCGGGGTCATTCGTTGTATTGATGCTCCCGTCGTGACCACGATACATACTTGTCCCTGTCTGCGGATCAATACCCTGATAATCGGCCAAATACCATACATTTAATGGTTGTCCATTGACCATGCGCTGTCCCAATACACCTGAGAAACCTTGTCCTCTCAATGCACCAGTTTCATAATAACCGACCAAACCACTCACACTATTTTTTAGGAATGTAGCATTACCGGTCAAATCCCAAGTCCAGTTGTCATTTTTCACAATTGTACCTGTCAATGCAATCTCTACCCCTTTATTGACAATTTCACCATCCAAATTTACCCAGATACGTCCAGCAGGGCCATCCTGTGCTAATGTCTGTTCAAATAAAGCATCCGTAGTTTTCTTATTGAAATAGTCTATTGAGCCGTACAAACGTCCTTTTAATACAGAGAAATCAATACCAGCATTGAGTGTTGTGGATGTTTCCCATTTTAGGTCTCTATTTTGAAAGTTGGCTCTACCTACACTTTGATTGCCGAACGTAAATCTATTCAAGGAGGCGCCTGAAGGGAATTCTTGATTCCCTGTTTTTCCCCATCCTATTCTAACTTTCAACTGATCAAAAATTCCGCTGGATTTCAAAAACTCTTCCTGCGCCACATTCCAAGCGATTGCAAGGGATGGGAACATTGCATATTTGTTGTTAGCACCAAATTTAGTTGACCCATCTCGTCGCGCTGTCGCTGTAAATAAATAGCGATCCAAATAATTAAATCCACCGCGTAAGAAAAATGACTGCAATTGATTGGTCGGACTTCTGTAAGAAGCTATTTCCCGGGTTGAAACTGTGGAGTATTGCAAATAATCAAAGTAATCTAATCCCATATACTTAAATCCGCCACCGAATGAGATGTTGTTGTTGTAGTTATAGTCCAAATACTCATAACCAGCAACAGCGTTTACACTCCAGTCGTCGTTGATTTGTTTGTTGTAAGAAAGCATATGTGTCATCTGCAAATTTGTCTCGCCATTATTAGAGATAAATGCTTGCTCATTATTCACTGCCGATGGATCAATTAACCCAGCTCTATACATACCCTCACGGTTACCTGTTTGTCGCATGGCACTATAAATAAATCGGTATTCTAAATCATCCGTAATTTTATAGTAAGGTGCCAAATTGACCACCATGGTGTTTGTCGTTGCTACGTCCTTGAACGCTTCGATACTGGTCAATGGATTACGCGTGGTTGAACTAACAAAGGTTAAATTGCCTTTATCATCGCGCAATGGTCTTGTTGGATTCCATTGTAGCGCCTGGGAGATTACATTACCTTCTGACCCGACAGTTGCGTTGATTGGCGCATATTTGTTATCCATTTGAGTTAAAAACACAGCGAAGTCAAGTCCTAATCTTTTGTTTTCCAAAAAGCGAAAATTACCGCTAAAATTTGCTGTATATTTCTTCAATTGGGATCCACGGATAATACCATTTTGGTTTAAATATCCACCAGATAAACGATATTTCCCGTGCTCAGTACCCCCGGCTACATCTGCATAGTAATTTTGGGTAATTGCTTTTCTTGTAATTGCTTTAAAAGCATCTTCATTACCGCCAAAGTCAGAATTTGCTACTTCAGAAGGCGTATAATAATTTAATGCTTCTCTAAATCGCGACGCATTTAGCACATCTGGATATTCACGCATCGTAGATACCCCCGCAGATGCACCAACAGAAATTTCCGGCGGTCCGACTTTTCCTTTTTTCGTTGTGATGATAACAACTCCATTTGCTCCACGTGACCCATAGATTGCTGTAGCGGAAGCATCTTTCAAGATATCCATGCTTGCAATATCACCTGGATTCAGGTAAGTCAATGGGTTCCCTCTATCCGAGGAAAATCCGCCCCTGCCCTCCGGTAATGGTGAATTACCTGACATTGGCACCCCATCAAGTACAAATAGCGGATTATTACTCGCCCGGATCGACGAGTTACCACGGATACGTACTGTGGTTGATCCACCTGGCTGCCCCGTGTTGTTAATAACCATCACACCAGGAGTTTTTCCCTGGATCAATTGATCAGGGCTCGTCATTATACCTTTATTAAAATTCTTGGCACCAATCGTTACCATAGATCCCGTCAGGTCTCTTTTGCGAGCAGTACCGTAACCAATAACAACCACTTCATCCAACCCTTGATTAGAGCCCGGTTCAAGTGCAATGGTCATATCGTTGCCTGCAATTGGTACGTCCTTGGTTGCATAGCCAATATAGGATACCTCAAGTGATTTCGCATCAGTACTGATATTTATTGAAAATCCACCGTCAGCATCGGTGGTTGTTGCTGTAGTACTCCCTTTTACTTTAATGGTAGCACCAGTCAATGGACTTTGGGTCTCATCCACGACCTTCCCTTTCAGCACCCTGGTCTGGGCTACCGCAAAAAAGGTTGTAAGCAGTAATGCTGGCATCATTACACATTGCGCAAGTAGTTTGTTTTTCATACGCTTCTAAATTGGTGGTTTAATTGATTATATTATGTTGAACTTTGTCCTGTTCAAATAATGTTAAGTGATTTCAAAATCTATCGCAATCAAAAATTTCGTGCTTCATTAAGCACCCGTCAAATAGCGACAACTGACCTTCTTAAAACAACATACTTCGAGAGAAACCAAATTAGAAACAATGCAAAAAGTTAAGACATTGAAATATAGCATCGTCAACGCTAAACATTGAGAAGAAACTCGCTGAAAAATAAGATTACAGGTTTTCACTGTCATAATTTTAGGGCAAGACATACGTTTATATTTGGTTATTATCGTTCCATAAAAATGAGAAAATCTTTACTGCAACCCCAATCATAGCGTCTCAATTTTATATCACAGTGTATCAGCAAAACTCTTTTTTTTCTTTTTTATTGACTATTTTTAGAGATACATTATCAATTTTGCGCGTAATAACCCTTATACCTATCCTCTATCTCCTACTTGTATGGACTAACCTACAGGCGCAATCGTTCTATTTTAAAAATTATCAACCCCACGATGGTCTCTCCAATAGTTCTGTTAAGTGTATTACGCAAGATACCCAGGGCTTTCTTTGGCTAGGGACTAGGAATGGTCTTAATCGTTTTGATGGCAATCAATTTAAGATATTTAGGCACAATGCTTCAGATCCCACAAGCATCGGGAGTTCGTCTATTTTAAGTATCCTTACTGATAGCAAAGGTATACTATGGGTGGGAACGACACGGGGGACCTATTGTTACAATCCGGTTAAAGAAAACTTCCAGCCATTCAATAGAATACCGATTGGAGAGGTAAATGCCATACATGAATACGCCGGTTTTATCTGGCTGCTTTCTGCGGGAAAACTCTATCGTTATAATCCTTACACGACGGAGATCGTTCCTTTTGATCAAAACAAAAATACCCTAGTGGCCATTACCAGTAGCAAAAAAGGCGGGCTGTGGACCACGGATATTAACAGTACGATAGAACGGTATCAGGTCAACGAAGGCAAGTTTGTTCAAATTGCAGTTAAAAAAACAAATCGGAAAGCACTGGCCAACACAAAGACCGTCTACGCCATCAACGACTCCCTGCTCATGGTCGGCACCATCAATTCATCCTACCTGTTTGATTTTAAAAACGGAACTTTAAAAAACTTATTTGCAAACCATTACCCCCAAAAAGTCATCCAGGCAAATTGTATTATCCAACAGACAGAGTCGGTATACTGGATCGGAACAGAGACGGGAATATATACCTATGACATTCATACAGGTCAGAGCCAACACATCAAAAAAGATCTGCTCAATCCATTTGCCATATCGGACAATGCTGTTTTGAATTTCTATCGGGACCGTGAAGATAACATCTGGTTTGGAACATTTTTCGGCGGTTTTAACCAATACAGCAACCAATTCGACAATTTCAAAAAGTACTTATATGGATTTGGAAAATCTGCTTTATCAGGGAATATCGTACACGATATAAAAAAAGATAACTATGGAAATTTCTGGATAGGTACAGAAGATGGTGGTCTAAACAAAATAGATGCTCAAACACAACAGATTCAGCATTTTGTTGCCAATGGAAAAAAGGGAAGTATTGCGCATAACAATGTCCATGGCCTGGCAACAATCGGCGATGAACTCTGGGTAGGCTCCACAACACATGGATTGGATATACTCGACGTAAAGACCGGAGAATTAAAAAAGCACTACGACCGCATCGGTAGAGGTCCCTTGCAAAGCAGCTTCGCCGTTTGCATCTTTAAGTCCAGAGACAACAGCATGTTTGTAGGAACAGACCGCGCATTATATGCCTATAATAAACACAGCGACAGTTTTGACCTCCTCCCCATTAAAGCTTGGATACAAGGGATTTACGAAGACGAATATGGTATACTTTGGGTCAATACGTATGGCAGTGGAGTCTACCAATATAATCGCGGTACAGGCGAAATACAACATTTAAGCTCCGAACAAGGTAAGCGCAATACGCTCGTCAATAATTACGTCAATGGTTTATTTGAAGACAGCAAAAAAAATCTGTGGTTTTGTACCGAAAGTGGTCTTTCAAAATACCGTCGTGACGGGCATTTCACCAACTATCTGACCGAATCGGGTTTACCTTCCAATCAAGTATTTAAAGTACTGGAAGACGATAATAACAGTATTTGGATATCAACAGGTGGCGGATTGGTCAGACTGGACGGAAATATCCCCCATATGGTCATCTATACATCGAGAGACGGGCTTCCCGCGGATCAGTTTAACTATAATTCAGCATTTAAAGATAAGGACGGTACATTATATTTTGGTACCATAAAGGGAATGGTAAGCTTTAACCCAACAAAATCCATTAAGAATAGCTTTATTCCACCTATATTCATTAGTGACATTCAGATCAACAACGAGAGCATACCAGTTCGTGAAAATGGCATACTGAAACAATCCATCTCGCTATCAAAAGAGATTCAACTGTCCTATAACAGTTCCAATATCAGTTTTAATATCGCAGCCTTGAGCTTTGTTTCCCCAAAAAGCAATGCCTATCGTTATATCATGGAGGGGTATGATAAGGGCTGGACGGATATTACAGGCAACCAAAAGATATATTACAATAAACTTCCTCCCGGAACCTATACCTTTAGATTTAAAGGGGCTAACAATAATGGCATCTGGAATCCAACTGAAAAGGAACTACGTATTGTGGTGTCGCCCCCCTGGTGGTTGTCTTCATGGGCATACTTTGCTTATTTCTTCGCTGTTAGCACCATTGTTTTGTTGATTTTAAGATATTACTTCCTGCTTATTAAGGCAAATAATGCCCAGAAAATGGACAACTATGAACGTAAAAAAGAACAAGAAGTATATAATCTTAAGCTTGAATTTTTCACCAACCTCGCCCATGAGATCCGGACGCCATTGACTTTAATAAAAATGCCACTCGAGAAAATAATCCGTACACAACAATTCACGGATAGCGAAACAGCGAGCGATCTTGCTCTTATGGAGAAAAATACAAGCAGACTTATCCGTCTCACCAATCAACTTTTAGATTTCAGAAAAGCAGAAACAAATAATATGAGCCTTATTTTCACTAAAACGGATATCAACAGTTTGTTGTCCGATGTATTCAATGATTTGAACTCCCTGGCAAAAGAAAAACTGCTGCATTATGATCTTTCTTTGCCCCGTATTACATTAACAGCCTTTGTAGATGAAGAGGCTCTGCGCAAAATTCTCACAAATTTAATTCATAATGGCATAAAATACGCCGACAATCATGTACATATCAAACTGCTTCCATTCAACAGTGATGATATCATGTTTAATGTAGAGTTTCGAAACGATGGCGAAATCATCCCTTTTGACAAAAGGGAAAAGATCTTTGAGCCATTTTATCGCCTTAATGAATCTGATAAAGATACTGGTACTGGCATTGGTCTTCCACTCTCCCGCTCTCTAGTGGAGCTTCATCAGGGTTCCTTATCGCTAGTTTATACCGAAGAACACAGAAATATTTTTCTACTTTCACTTCCTATCTTTCAGGAACAGTCGCTCGATATCAAACCTTTTCTCGAAGAAAATTACAAGACTGAAGATCGTGGAATGTACACCAAAGAGGAGGAAACTACTGAAAAACCAGTAATTCTTATCGTTGAAGACAATAAGGAAATACTCGCTTACCTCAATAAGGAACTCAAAATAAACTATACCATCCTAAGAGCTAACAATGGAGCTGAAGCTCTTGAGATATTGGACCGCGACAATGTACAGCTTGTTCTGACAGATATCATGATGCCTATTATGGATGGCATTGCACTATGTAAGCGCATTAAGACAGATATTCTCTACAGCCATATTCCAGTGATATTCCTGACCGCAAAAAATGCATTGGATGCTAAAATTCAAGGGCTGAAGATTGGAGCAGATGCTTATATTGAAAAGCCTTTTTCCATGGAATTTTTAATGGTACAGCTACGTAATATTTTAAACAATCGAAAAATAATTAAAAATTATTTTACCAACTCTCCAAGTGCGCATTTAGCCGAAATTAATGTTTCAGCACCTGATAAAGACTTTATAAGTTTGCTCAATACCATAATTTATGACAATATCTCAGATATCGATCTAAATGTCGAAGAACTGGCCAAGTTAATGAATATGAGCCGTCCGACTTTATATCGTAAAATTAAGGGGCTCTCTGATCTGACGCCAAACGAACTGATTAACATATCACGTTTAAAAAAGGCTGCCGAACTGCTTACCCAGAAAGAATATAATATTACACAGATCTCCACGATGGTAGGTTATACCGTACAGTCAAATTTTTCCAGAGATTTTCATAAACATTATGGAATGCCACCGAGTACGTATATAATCGAACACAGTAAACAATAAACGGAACTCAATTTTTACCTGCGGTATTTATTGCAATAAGAAAATTGGAGACCAAGTGAAGGTAAAATAAAAAGCTAGAAACGTTCCAGACAGAGAACGCTTCTAGCCTTCAATTATCGCTTACTTTTTGCAAAAAAAACAACCCCGGCAAGATATATTTGCCGGGGCTACTTTGGCTCAACGGTTAAAAACAGCTGGCACAATTGTACTTATCCAAGTAACTTATTCCTGGACTGGCACCAACGTAAGCGATGCAATTTCTGGTAACATATCACCTTCAATTGCCGCTGCATGTAATGTTACCCTGGTGCTCGGTTCGCCAATAATCTGCTGCGATACTTCTACCATACCCAGTTCCACTTCTTTAAATCCTGGTCCATTTTCTGCCCCAAAAGCAAATGGAAGCTGCTGTCCAAGCGCCGAAAGTATCACCTTACCTTTGTGTTTTGCATTTGGCAAATAACTGATCAATACATGGTATTTACCCGGTTTTTGGATTTTGATGTCCCAATAGATCCGGTCATTGCGATCTTTCCATTGTCCGATGGCATTTGGACGATTGGGATCATGTGTCGTTGCACCAATGATTTTAAGTCCTTTTCCATCTAGCAATTTAGCGTTATTTGCATTCATCACAATACGCCCATCCGCCTGAGTCTGCGTCAGATTCTCTTCCACGTCCGGTTTGCCCTGAATTTCGACAACAATTACTTTCGGTCCTTTTTCTATGTCAAAAACATCAACCGGAATCACGGGTCTTCCCTTATCTACCGCAACCTTTAGCTTGGTTTTAGGACTTGCCATTGCATAAGCGATGGTGACTTTGTTTTTGATCGGTAGATCAATTTTTCCACTGGCAGGTCGATCAAATATATGTAAATACAATTTACCTTCTTTTTGGGTGCAATAACCCCAGTCCAATGCCTGAAAAGGGCTTGCTTTAGTACCATAGATTGCCTCCTTATTGACCTGCATCCAGTCACCTATACGCTCCATAATTCTAATTGCGGGTGCGGGAATGGCTCCATCCCCATCCGGCCCTACATTGAGCAGAAAATTACCGCCTTTGCTTACCGTTTCCACAAATAATTGCATGATTTTAGGAAAGCTCTTCCAATTTTGATCGTGTGCACTATAGCCATAACTTTCGTTCATGGTATGGCTGACTTCCCAATCCATGCCCGGAAGTCCTGTTGGTGGAATATATTTTTCAGGGGTTCCAATATCACCATTTTTGTTTTCTAACCCATCCCAAAACCGATTGTTGATAATGATATTGGGTTGCCATTTGATCAGATCTGTCAACATGCGTTTTGTTCCCCAAGCCTCACCTTGGTGCTGTTTGCTGCTAAAGTCGGGCCATAGCATATCTAGCTGACCATAATTCTGAGCAAGTTCTTTGACCTGTCCATAGAGATACTCCTTGTAGCGGTTATGATCAGGTTGATGATTATCTGTGTTAGGATTCAGATTAAAAGCTTCGTAGGAATCCGGATGCTGCCAATCGAGCAAAGAATAATAAGCACCTACTTTCAGTCCTTCCTGACGGAATGCTGTCATGATCTCTTTATATAAATCCCTGCCTTTAGGGGATAAGTTGGCACTTCCCGTAATATCATTTTTAACAGCGTATGGTTGCTGGCTATTAAAGAGGCTAAAGCCTTCATGGTGTCTGGAAGTCAACACCATATATTTCATTCCTGCTTTTTTAGCCAAACGTGCCCAGGCTTTAGGTTCAAACGAACGCAGGGTGAACTTTGGTTTCAGCACGGCAGCGTACTGCTTGCTGGGAATTTTCCCCCAGGTCTGGATCCATTCAGCGTAATGTTGAGGATATTGCTTTCCCTCAAAACTACCTCCGGCAGCACTATACAGCCCCCAGTGGATAAAAAGTCCAAAACGTGCCTCTCTAAACCATTCCATCCGTTTATTCTGGCTTTCGGTCCATCCGGGCACACCTTCATAAGGTATTGATTTTGTCTGGGCAAATGATCCCTCGGTCATACACAAAAGCATTCCCACTGCTGCTGCGCATTTCCATTTAAAAAAATTAAGTGTCATTATTATATTGTGTTATACATAAAAGTTCATCGCAAAAGAGCCTTCGCTAAAAAGTAAATTGGCGTTACAAATTAGGTCTAGTAATTGTCATCCCGCAAAACAACTGTTAAATATATCAAATCGAAGCTAGTCTTTAAAATTATTCTAGCTAATCAGGTATTTATTTTACAATGTGATAGTAACCTGATTGCGATGAGATTAAGCCATAAAACAAGCGGGCCTTTTAAAAAAAAGGCCCGCTTGTTTTATGCGTAATTGGTTTATTTGTCCCTGAATGTGGCAATGTTTACATCCCGAAATATTAAATTATTATCGCCCACAATACGTATCCGAGTCATTGGTTCCTCCGGAAAAAACAAGCTGGTCATTGCGGTTAATCCATTATCAGCAAAGAGCTCTACGGAACTGACATCAATATATAGGCTTAATGATAATGTTTCGCTATTGGATAGTCGCCCCGCTATGCTTCTTTTTGGAAAATCTGCATTGAAAGCAATTTCCCCAGATTTTGAACGATCAATATAATAGGCATCCTGACCTTTGTCATAACCGACAACCAACTCATTTCCAACAGCATTAGACAAAATAAGTTTAAAATTCTGTACTTTTAGCTTATTGATCTCCAACCGAAATGCTTGTGGCAGCTGCTCTTGCACCGTTAGTTCTTTTGATTGATTTGCCTGATATTTTTTTACAGACTGAAATGCTTTAGCCACCTCGGGTGCTGCTGTGCTGCTTACATAATATTTTTGATCTACCTTTTGCAAAGTCAATTCACGTGGGATTGTCGAAGATGAGCGCCAGCGCGTCGTTGGCACCACATTGGCATATTGCCAGTTGCTCATCCAACCGATCATCAGGTGCCGTTCTCCTAAATTGCTCCAGGTTACACCAGCGTAGTTATCTGGCCCCCAATCTAACCATTTGACTGATGTATCTACGGGCTGAAATTGATGTCCATCGAAATCACCGACAAAATATTGTGTTACCGAACCACCATTGGGCCCTCCCGGATTGATGCTGACCAATAATACCCATTTGGTTTCACCGTTATATTTCATTGGAATCAGGTCAGGGCATTCCCAGACTCCACCATGTGCTCCCACTTCCTTACCAAATTCGCTCTCCTTTTTCCACTCTTTTAAGTCTTTGGATGAATAAAAGGTGATGCAATCTTTGGTCGCTAAAGTCATAATCCAGCTTTTTGTTTTTTCGAACCACATCACCTTTGGATCCCGAAAATCCCAGATTCCTGGATTTGGCAATACTGGGTTACCTTTATATTTGGTCCAGGTTGCTCCCTGATCCAAGCTGTAAGCCAAGCTCTGATTTTGGTGCAGACCTGTTTTTCGGTCTTCCTCCTGATGGTTGTGATGCGTAAAAATAGCGACCATAGCCCCTTTTCCAAACCCAGCGGTATTATTCTTATCAATCACTGCACTTCCCGAAAAGATCGTCCCCAGGCTATCGGGATACAACGCAATTTTTTGTTCGTCCCAATGAATCAGATCCCTACTAATGGCATGCCCCCAGTGCATGGGACCCCAAACAGATTTTTCGGGGTTATGCTGAAAAAAGAGATGGTAATTTCCATTAAGATACACCATTCCATTGGGATCATTCATCCAGCCCTGCTTGGGGGTAAAATGGTAGATCGGCCGGTATTTTCCAACAGGCTCATTCATGTCCCGCTGCCCTACTTGAGCAAAAGCTGAACTCAACAAACTCGTAAAGAGCATGAGGGTTCCATATTTCTTTATTCTATTCATATCTTATTAAGTTTTATATCACATTATCCTCACCGTGCCTTAGCCAATAAAATAGCTAAAATTCCTATGATTTCTCGACTTTCATTGTATTGACTTTAATCGTACCCTGATCGGCATAAATGGTCCATGGGTTCTGATCCATTTTATAGATCCGATTGGTAAAAGCGACGTTATTATTTACGTAAATCACACAGATCGATTTCTCGATTACAATTTTCACATCAAAGACCTTATTGGCGGGTACAATCAACGGCGTAAAATTAACTTCTGTTTTACCGGCTGTTCCACCGAGACCCGTTTCACGATTCATAAATAATGCAGGCATACCCCAACGGTTTGAAGACGTCAGATCAAAGGCAATACTATACAGCTCCGAAGGATCGTCACAGGCACCAAAAGAGAAACCGAAATGATCTGATTGCGAAGCATCTATGGTCAGCGACATTTTAACGCTAGCTGTATTGCGGTTGAATCGTGCATAACTTCTGGCGCCAGACTGTGCAGTAATACTATATGTTTTATTATTTTCAGAAACATTTCCAACGACATTCAGCTTTTCAAAAGCCAGTTCCTTATTAAATTTATTGTTTATTGCAGCAGGAATGGTTGGATATAATCTCCCCGTCGGTCCCTGAACTAATTTATGCGAGATTAAACTTCCTGACCAAGGTAATTCATTGTTGGTGTTCACCGTCTGACCTGTTGAACACCAACCTGAGAGATAACGTGTCGTTCCATCCGTAGCCGTCTTGCCAGCATACAGAAATAAACCATCGAAAGTTTCATGATGACCATCTGCATCACGACAGATCCTCCAGGGACCATCCGGCGAATCAGCAATTCGATAAAAAGTCTTCCGGTGCTCATCCCTATTGATTCGTGAAAATGTTAAATACCATTTACTGCCCATTTTAAAGATATCGGGACATTCCAATATTTCAGCATCCGTTTCAATCTCATGTTTACCCACTGCGGGTGCTGCAGTCGCTAACAGAGGATCTATGATAGACCAACTGTTCAGATCTGTGGACACATACCGTGCTATCGCCCCTTTGCCGTCCTTACGGGTCGTGACCAGCATCACATAACTACCGCGACTTTCGTCCCAGTATACATGTGGATCCCGAAAATTATTCTGATCATAGCCTACACTGGCCTGTATTGTCCCACCAGGCTGTTTCGTCCAGTTCAGCAAGTCTGCCGATGTTGCGACCATCACTTTTTCAGCCGGATTCAGGTTACCGTTATGACCAGTATAAAAACAGTAATAAGTCTGACCTCTTTTCATAAAGCTGCCTGTTCCAATCCATTCATCCTGACTTCCGGCAGCACCAGCGGGCAATATTTCCGTAAAGCCTTCAAATGTTGCATAATCGCTGGTTTTGGTAACATAGATCGGGTGGCGATTTGCATTTTCGTAGAGATAGAACAAATAGTACTTTTTGTCATCGACATTATAATAAGACATTGGATCACCGACAAATCCTTGCTGCGGCTTATAAAAAGTCTGAAACATACCTGTCTCCTGTACCATGGTACAGGAGGTGGATCGGTCTACCGAAGCAGGGCCATCAGGTTTGTCAACAGGCAGGGTCTGCTCCCCACTTTTACAGCTCGTCAGCAATGCTATAAAGCATAATGCTGGAAATAAATACAAGTTAGTTTTCATTTAAAATCTCCTAATAAAACCATATTCCAATTATTTACTCCGGCTATTCTTTTGGCAATGCCTTCAACTCATCCCAATACATCCGCTGGGTCGGGAAAACCACAGGTTGTCCATTGGGATGTTCATGGGGCATTACAAGAATATTATTGATGTTTGCTGTTCTCCCAGCAGGAATCTCAAAGATCAATTCTTGCCATTCACCGACATGTGCTTTCACATACCTTGCCCGTAGCCAATCTTTATTCTGTTCGCCATCCGACTGGATCTCCAGCTGTACATCTCCTTCCACATCCTTCAATACCATGATAGAGAAACGGTTGTACGCTGCAGGGTTAATATTTACCTTATTGGCATTCCATAATGCGCCACCGTGCCAGCCAGCACCTGTTTCAGCATCTCTGATAAAGGATGCACAGAAAGGAGTGGTATTGGTACCTTTCGTTTTTGGATTAGCATAAGGTGAGTCTACCCCACTTACACCCAAACCATCGAAATGCGGCACAACAGTTTCACCATTATAAATTGTCAGTACCTGCTTTGGCTCCTCGCCGAGTATGGCCGTTATGGTATATTGAAATGTTTGCCCCATGTAGGTTAGCGTATATTTTACTGGGGAACTCAGATTCACAAATCCGCCCAATCCCGGTGCAATACTCGCTCCTGATGTAAACTCGACAGATGGTGTGAGGCTTTTCAAGTCTGTTCCTAATGGCAGATAAATTTTGATTTGCTTATTTTGCTGATCAATTAGTCCTGATCGGTCTCCGATACGAAAAGCCGTTATTTCCGCCTTTATTTCTTTGACAGTAACCTGATAAGTATTATACAAGTTACCGTTATACACACGATAGGTGACTGGTGTCGTGGAAGAAAAGGAAAAATTTTGCGCCAGACCCGAAGCTGGAGATACCCTCGCTTCACTGGACAATTCAATTACAGGAGCAAGCGCTGAAAGATCTGTTCCTGCTGGTACCAACACGCTGATGCTGCCTTTCTGCTGATCTATCGTCCCTATGGCGGTACCAACTTTAAAAGACAAGATGTCTACGTCAGCATTTAGATCAAGAGCGCTTTCAACGTCCTGTTTACAAGCTGAAAACAAGCCTATAAACAGAAGCATAAGCCCCAATCCGATGTTATATTTTAATGTTCTCATTGGTATAAATTGGTTAGTATGTTAGTTAATATCCCGGATTCTGCTTGTATAGGTATTTGCTCAGTCTGATTTGTGCTTCCGGAATAGGCAAATATTCACTCTTATTCGCTGTAAAATGAGCTGCAGCATAATAAGAACGACGCGATTTCTCTGTTTCATAATAAGCATTCATGGTCTGTTCTGCGATTCCCCAACGTACCAGATCGAAGAAGCGTCCATTTTCCATGGCTAATTCCAGACGACGTTCCGCACGTAAAGCCTTCCGTGCATTTTCCTCATTCCATATAATGTTATCTCCATTTTTATAGGTTTCTACCAACATTTTATCCGTTGCATAGCCCGTCATGGTGGCACTATTTTTTGCACGGATACGCAACTGGTTGATCAACGGCAAGGCTTCGGCAGAACGGTGCAATTCAATCAGTGCCTCAGCACGCATCAATAGGACATCGGCAACACGCAGTACAATACGGTTTTTTGTATTTGCAAAGAATGGTGCCATTGGAACAAAACAATCGCAATCTGGATCGACATTTTCCTTCAACGATGCATACACCGAATAGTCCGCAGGATTGCGGTTCCAGCTCTCCTCGTAAATGCGTTTGGTATTATATTTATAAGGTAATCCCGGAATTGCCACAGTATGGAATAGTCTGGGGTCGTATTTTTCCGATGCATTGAAGCTATTCAATGTATTGTAATTATCCAGCGGTACCCCTTTTCCCGTTGTACGGAATACGTTCACCAAATTCTGGCTAGGTTTATTGAAATCACAACAGCCCAGACCCATAGGAACAGAGAGCAGATCCGAGAAATTCACACGGCCGAATTTCGTACCATCATCTTTTGAAAATTGGATTGAAAACAATGCTTCTGTACCATTTTCATATTTCCCCGGCAAAAAGTTGAAGGCAAAATCTGCTTCAAGAGCATGGTTTGATGCAAGTACGATGTCTGCATTCTGCAATACTTTTTCCAGATCTCCTTGATTGATTCCGGTTACCGCATGGCGTTCCTCGCTATCCTGACGGTAGGCTTTGTACAGGTATGTTTTAGCAAGATAAGCTGCTGCCGCGATTCGATTTGCACGACCGACTTCCGTCTGTACAGCTGGCAAATGATCTACTGCATATTGAAAATCATCGACAATCTTTTGCCAGAGAGCATCATTACTCAATGCTCTATTTGACACAGTCTCATAGCTATCTACCGGCACATTTTCATCAATGTAGGGTACATATTTAAACAGCGTTTTGAGCATAAAATAGAAGTGCCCCCGTAGGAATTTCGCTTCGGCCAACTTCCCTTCCTTGCCATCAAAATTGTTCATTTCCTGAATCGTTTTGATGGTGGTATTGGCCCGTGAAATAGCGACATAAAGCTGAAACCACAGTTTATCCACCTCAGCAAAATTGGTCGTGACATTATTGGAGACCTCAAGAAAATGGAAGGTCTGTATATCCTGCGGTCCCGATCCGCCTTTATATGCATCATCAGATCGTACTGTACCATAAGGCCATAAGCTAAAAGGTACATCATAATGATCATTGCCTAAAGCTGCATAAGTGGCTGTCAGTAATCTTTCGGGTTCCTTTACCTGGTCGGAGCTCAGTACGCCATTAGGTGTCTGATCCAAGAACTTGGTGCATCCGGACAGCAGCCCCGCAAACACCATCATTATCGCGATTTTATTGGTTATTTTTTTCATTGGAATTCTGTTTTTTATATCCCATATTTCCATGGATTTATTGTTTTGGTCCCTCGTTTCCTCCATTCCCGTCTCATCCGCTAAGGCTTTTGGTTCTTTCTTCTAAAAGCCAATATTTACCCCCGCTGTCCATGTCGTTGGGATCGGATAGCCCCAACCTACATTCTCGGGATCTACGCCTGTGAAATTCTTCGATTTAACTGTAAACAGGTTCTGGCCGGTAACATACACACGTAGGCGGTTCATCCGCAAACGAGAAGCTGTTGCCGTTGGTAAGGTATAGCCAAGCGACAGGTTTCGAAGTTTCATATAGGATCCGTTTTCGATAAAGTAATTGGACAGACGCCCCTCATCATTATTGTTTGTTGTCTGCAAAGCCGGAATTGTGGAGGTCGGATTCTGTGGAGTCCAGGCATTAAGTAACCGTACACCTTTATTGGAGTTCACATCATCGACACTCCAGAAATCAGTCTGTTTTTTCAACCAGTTTTCAACGTCTATGCCCTGCACCCCTTGAAAATAGGCGGACAGATCAAATCCTTTATACTTCAATGCAATATTCAAGCTATATGAAAAATCGGGATGCGGGTTGCCGATCCAGGTGCGGTCCATATCTGTGATCTGCTGATCAGCACCATAGACATTAAGATAACGCAAACGGCCAATTCCTTTACCGGTCTGGTTGACATGATCATCCACCTCCTTTTGATTCTGAAAGATCCCATCCGTTAAGTAGCCATAGAATGAGCCCAATGGTCTACCGATAATATTATCGCCCTGACGACCACCATAGGAGTTTTCCACGGCTTCGGGCAAATGGGTCACCTTATTTTTATACGATGAAAGGACTGCCGTCACATCATAATCCAGACCAAAGGAAGTCTTATTGCGGTAGCCTGCCGTAATATCCAGACCTTTATTTTCCATCGAAGCACCATTAGCCCAGCGATAGCCGCCTTCACCGACGACACCGATGTAAGCAGGATTGATCAGCATATCTTTTGTCGCTTTAATGTACCAGTCGACTGATCCGTAGAGACTCTGGCCGAATAGCGTGAAGTCCAAGCCGATATTGGTCTGTGTCGTTGTTTCCCATTTTAGATCATTATTTTCAGTCTGGATTTTTCGGTACCCAGAAGGGAGAGTCCCTGTTCCGTTACCTGAAAGATCATAAGCGGTACCATCGACAATATTCCAGGTGGGATCCCCCACCCCATATTCAGGTACAAAGAGCCCATAGGTCGCCAAGTTGCCAATTCCCTGATTACCGGTCTGTCCCCAGCCGGCGCGCAGTTTAAGATCGGAGACATAATCTTTGGTTCCGGCCATAAATCGTTCAGATGAGATTCGCCATCCTGCTGTTACGGCCGGAAAAGTCGCAAAGCGATTGTTTTTTCCAAAACGGGAAGAACCATCATGTCTCACGGTGAATGAGGCCAGGTAGCGGTCATCAAAGGAGTAGTTTGCCTTTCCAAAGTATGAAAGGAGCGAAAAACCTGTGGAACCACCGCCAACGGCAGCTGTGCCTGTACTTACACCGGGCCACATATATTCTGGTGTTTCAATGGCGAAAGCTCCATCTCCCGCGGTATATGCATTAAAATTAATATCGTTCTGTCGGTTCATTTCTACACCAGCCAGTAGATCTATCGTGTGTCTGTCAATCTCTTTTCTGTATGTTGCAGTATTCGACCAAGTCCACTTCAATCCCTGAGACTGTTCCATATTAACAGCACTTCTGTTGCTGCTCATAAAACCTGAGCGATAGGAAACTTCCAGGTTACGTTTGTAAAAATTACTATAGTCTATGCCATAGCTTGTGCGTATATGCAAATCTTTGATAAGCTGCAAATCGGCGTAAGCATTTCCGAATAGGCGCCAGTAATTGTATTTATTATTCCTGTTATCATGCAACAGGCGCATCGGGTTATGACGATCATTCATCCCAAGGGCAGGACCGCCCCAACCTATTCCATCTACGGTATGTACAGGTATAACCGGCAATGCCTTCAAGGATAGATCGAGCACATCCCCGGGCACCTGCACCTCTCCCGTGTTGTTCACTGTAAAATTCTCGCCGACAACCAACTTACCATCAAACAGTTTATAATCGGCATTCATCCGGGCTGATATACGCTGGAAATCCGTATACCGAAGTGTTCCACTATTATGCAGATAACCTACGGAAAAATAAGAGCTTGACTTTTCCGTAGCCGAACTCAACGTCGCATTGTACGATTGGAGTAGGCCTGGTTTGGAAACTTCATTGAACCAATCGGTATCTGCGGCATACATCGTACGTTCACGATCGATATATTTGGATACAAATACATTGTTGAGCTGCGGCAAGCCATTGGCATCGTTGTTCCACTCAAACTGATAACCGATATTATTGCTGTTCGGATTACCGCCGCTATTGATCGTTGCCCGCCACAGCGCCTGACCATACTGCTGAGCATTGAGCACCTTCATACGATTATTAAAATGTGTACTGGTCACATAAGCGTCTACAGTAAGCTTTGGCGCTCCGAGTTTTCCTCTTTTTGTTGTGATCACGATAACACCATTTGCAGCGCGTGAGCCGTAGATACTTGCCGAGGAGGCGTCTTTTAATACCTGAATGCTCTCGATATCGTTGGAATTGAGCTCATGCATCCCACCTTGTGTCGGTATACCATCGATAACATAGAGTGGATCTTGGCTGCTGTTGATCGAGCTGATACCACGCATCCGTACAGTAGCTGCGCCACTTGGGCTACCATCAGAAGTTACTGTCATACCCGCTACGCGCCCCTGAAGCGCCTTCATGGGATTATTTTCAGGGGCTTTCATCATTTCGGTCACATTGACGACGCTCACAGCGCCGGTCAGATCCTTCTTGCGCTCTCGCTGATAGCCGGTGACAACCACCTCATCGAGTCCTTTTTCGGTACTGACCAACCGGATATCCAAAAATTTCTTGTTCCCCAATAGTATTGTCTGGGATTCGTAGCCAACATAGGTTATTTCCAATGTACCGTTGTTGCCCGATAGCTGGAGCACAAATTCCCCTTTTTCATTTGTCTTTGTTGCCTGACCGGTTCCCTTGACCACTAACGACGCTCCGACGATGGGAGCGGCTGTTCCGCTGTCCGCAATCCGCCCCCGGATTTCTGTCTGTTGTGCAAAAGCAACAACTGAAAAGAGAGCCAAAGACGGAAGCAACATAGCTTGCTGTCTTGTAAACATAATTGGTTATTATAAGTAGATTATTAATTTGATTATTTTTCTTACGGTTGCTTATTTCGCATTTTCCCTTTTTTGCATCATAAGCTCTTTACTGTTTCATTTTCCGTTCGCTATCACGGAAGATGGGATTCAGCCAGTGAAAGCGGTTGATATCCGCCGTATTATAAGCAGGACATGCACCACTACTCTGCGTCACAAATCCACTTAAAGTGGCTGCAAATTCGAGCACTTCCTCCAAGGCTACTCCTTCTGCCATCTGGAACCGCTTGGTCAAAAAAGCGGCTAAAAACGAATCTCCGCTTCCGATGGTATCTTCCACCTGTACTTTCAATGCAGGAAAATGATAACTGATATTTGCTTTTTTATGATGGTATACCGCTCCTGCAGCGCCGTAGGTAACGATAGCTTCCTGAATAGAGAAACAATCTAACAGTAGATCTACCCGCTGTTGATCTGTGTACGTTGAGGGTGCCCCACTCCATTCAGCGATAATATGCAGTTCCTCTGCATTCATCTTAACGAGATCCGCGTAGCGTAATAGTTCATGTACCCGATGAGGTGCGAAAAAAGGAGCACGCAAATTGACATCCATGACCCTGAAGGAAGCCTCCTTTAACAGGGTCAACAAGCTTTGAAAACTCACATCATCGCGACAGGCCAAACTGCCATACACCAAAAAGTCAGCTTTGGAAACAGCTTCCAGTACAGCCGGTTCCGCAGTAATTCTGTCCCAGGCAACAGGGTATACAATATCGTATTGTACATTACGGTCTGCATCGATTGTCACTTCAACGGTAGAGGTCGGCAAGCTGTCATCGTACTGAAAGAAGGCCGTCGGAATCCCCAGCTGTTCGCATACAGTAAGCAGTTCATATCCATTTTCATCCCTTCCGATACGGGTAAGCATTTGTGCGACAACCCCCAGCTTATTAAGATGATAAGCAACATTTAGCGGAGCACCGCCCAATTTTTTTCCGGTCGGCAGATTATCCCAAAGAACCTCTCCGAAACAAACTCCTTGTATTGATTTATTCAGGTTTTTCATTGTCATCATTATTTGTACACATAAGCGATTGGATCAATAATAGCGTGATACTTAATGCAGATTGATCGTCTGCCCCATATCTTCCAGCGACCGTCCTTTTGTTTCAGGCATAAATTTCAGCACATAAACAAGCTGCAATACCATAAATAGCGCAAAAATCAGGAAAGTACCGCCGCCACCGAGCATCTCTGTCAACGCCGGAAAACAAAATGTAATAATCGCAGCCATTACCCAGTGAATCAAGCTGCCAAATGTCTGGCCTTTGGCACGCACATCATTCGGAAAAATTTCAGAAATAAACACCCAGATCACAGCTCCCTGAGAGAAGGCAAAGAAGGCAATAAAACTCATCAGATAGATTGTAATAGCAAATCCTGTTGTTTGCCCTGTATAGAAAGCCTGCGATACCAGTGCGAGTGATACGATCAATCCGATAGAACCCACCAGCATCAGTTTTTTGCGACCTACCTTATCTATAAAATTGATAGCCACCAAAGTGAAAATAAAGTTGATCACTCCGATCCCTACCGTGGAAAGCAAGGAACTTTGGGAACCGAGGCCTGCCATTTCAAAGACACGCGGTGCATAATAGATAATCGCATTGATACCCGAGAGCTGATTGAACAGCGCAAAACAGAAGGCCAATAAAATTGGTCTGGCGTTTTCCCGTATAAATAATTTGCCTTCACCTGCCATTGCATCTTTCGATGCCTGAATTTTCTCGATTTCAAGCTCATAGCCCTCAGAATTGATTCGCTGCATGATTTTTGTTGCTTCAGGTAGGTTGTTCTTATGTAATAGCAGCCATCTGGGACTTTCGGGAATAAAGAAAATCAACACAAAAAACAGCAACGACGGAAAACACTGCACACCCAACATCCAGCGCCAGGATTCTTCCCCTACCTGTCCGATAAAATAGTTTGATAAATAAGCAATCAAAATACCCAGTACCACATTGAATTGGAAGAGCCCCACCAGCTTACCCCGGGAAGCGGCGGGTGAAATTTCGGAAATATAAATAGGTGCCGTTACCGAAGAAACACCGACACCAATACCGCCCAAAAACCGGAATAAAATAAAAATTGTCCAGTCATTGGCCAGCGCACTTCCGATCGCTGAAATAAAATATAAGGCTGCTACAACAAATAATGTATTTTTCCGGCCGAGCTTGTCCGAAGGCAACGCGCCCAATGCCGCACCGACTACCGTACCTATTAACGCGATGGCCATCGTAAGCCCATGTTGAAACTCACTCAAATGCCAATGCTCCTGTACTGCCTTTTCAGCTCCTGAAATAACAGCTGTATCAAAGCCAAATAAAAATCCGCCTAATGCCACTACAAAAGACCAGGCTAATACTTTGTTTTTGTTCATCTTATCATCTATAATTGATTAACCCAAATTTAACCCTGGCTTCACGGTTACTTAAATTTGAAGACAGCAAAAACATTTATTTATGTAACATTTTCAGAAACAACACAAAACACTACATACCAACAACTTATACTAATTCATATTTTTTAGACTTTCAGTTTTTAGACATATCTTATAGAAAATGATACATATTTCAACCATCTCTTTTTAGTGTAAGGAATACACTAACCTTGGGCTTATTATCTAAAAAAACTGAAATGATGTATATTCGGATAGTAAAGGGGAAATAAACATGGGAAAATATACCTTCTATGGCATATTGGTCCTGTTGCTTTTTTTGGGGTGCCAATCGGCAAGTCAGAAAAAGAAGCGGGTCATTGCTTTTTCACAGTGCATCGGGAATGATGCATGGAGGCAAACTATGCTTGAGGAAATGAAACGGGAACTCTCCTTTAATCCCGATATTGAATTCTTATACCGCGACGCCCAAGGCAATAATGCTGTTCAGATTGATCAGATACGCGAGCTGACCAAAGCCGGTATCGATCTGTTGATTGTATCACCCAATGAGGCCGAACCGCTAACACCTATCGTTGACTCTGTATTCCAGCGCAAAATACCGGTGATCGTAACAGATCGCAAAACCTCTTCGGGTCAATACAATGCTTATGTGGGTGCCGACAACCTTGCTATTGGAAAACTAGCCGGTCAATATAGCCAAGCTGTCCTCCAGGGTAAAGGTAGGGTCGGATTGGTAACCGGCTTATCGGGGACCTCCGCCTCGATTGAGCGTGAAAAGGGATTTATGCAAAGTATTTCAGCAGTAAGTGGCATGCAGGTCTGTGCTGTTATCCACGGTGGGTGGGAAAAGAATATAGCCTATACTGAAATGCGCGAGCATATCGCCCAAATGGCACAAAGTGATATTATTTTTACCTTCAATGACCAAATGGCCATGGGCGTAAAAAAAGCATTGGATGAGACGCCGCTTCAAAAAGATATTAAAATCATTGGTGTAGATGCACTGCCAGGACCGGGTAATGGTCTTGAGCAGATTATACAAGGTCATATGTATGCTTCTATGCTCTACCCTACTGGCGGAACTGAAGCGATCAGAACGGCACTGGCGATTATCAACAATCAACAATATCGACGTGAAAACATTCTCGCTACTGCCGTGATCGACAGAACAAATGCCGAACTATTGGCGCTACAGTCACAAAAGATACAACAGCAACAAGTAGACATCGACAAAAGACAGGAATTTATCACTGAGCAGAACCGGATTTATCAAAATCAAAAAAATGTTCTCAATGTTCTTGTTGTCAGTTTGGTGCTTGCGGTTGTGTTTGGCGGTATTTCTATTATCGTTATCAAAAGCAATTGGGAAAAAAACAAACATCTTGAACTCCAGAATGGCGAGATCTTATCTCAGCAGAAACAGATCGTTGAAATGAATAGCCAGATTCAGCAGGCCGCAGAAATCAAAAACAATTTTTTCACCAATATCTCCCACGAATTTAAAACACCCCTCACCC
Source organism: Sphingobacterium sp. BIGb0165 (assembly GCF_024810095.1). Lineage (NCBI taxonomy): Bacteria > Pseudomonadati > Bacteroidota > Sphingobacteriia > Sphingobacteriales > Sphingobacteriaceae > Sphingobacterium > Sphingobacterium sp. BIGb0165. The sequence continues at coordinate 169,894 of NZ_JANUEB010000012.1, forward strand.
TTATCTTGGCGCCCATTGAGGATCTCGAAATGCGAAAAGATCTATCAGAAGATATCAAAGAGCAATTATCACGGGTCAAAAGAAGTGCAAAAAAATTACAGCGACTGGTCAGCGACCTAATCGACATTCATCGGATCAGCAAAGCAAAAATAAAGCTTCAGGTATCAGCTGTACCTATAGACCCTTTTATCCAGCAGGTCATCAACAGTTTTAAACCACTGCTCAAAAAAAGCAGAATATCGATCAGCTACATCAATAAGAGTATGCTCAAAGAGGTCTGGATTGACGAATATCTGATGGAGCAGGTTTTATCCAATCTCCTTTCCAATGCGATAAAACATACCGCTACCAGTGGTAGAATTGAAATTTCACTCGAAGAAAATAGCTTCAAAGATTATTTCTACTTACGTGTGCTGGATAATGGTCTAGGGATAGCGCCCATTGATATCGAGCATATTTTTGATCCCTTCTATCAAGGAACAGGCAGCCGGAACGGATCCGGAATCGGTCTGGCCTACGTCAAACAGATCGTCGAACTGCATCATGGCCAGATCACAGCCAGCAGCAAATTAGGCCATGGTTCGATCTTCACCCTTCGGATGCCTATCGGAAATACCCATTATGAACAGGAGGAGATCATAACAGCTGTATCTGGTGTAAAACCGGTGTTCAAGCAACAAGATTTTCTGGATACTGAAGTGAAATCTTCTGATAAGAATCTATCTTTTCATTCCAATAAATCGAAGAGCATTATGATTGTTGAAGATGACGATGAAATCAGGGATTACCTGAGATCTATCTTGAAAAACGACTATAATCTTTTTTTAGCACGAGATTCGCATCAGGCCGGCACTCTGATGAAAGCACATTTCCCAGATTTGGTGCTCACCGATATCATGTTACCCGACGGCAGCGGACTAGATATCCTCAAAGACATCAAAACATTCTACCAGACAGCCCATATTCCTGTCATTCTGTTGAGCGCATTAGCCAATGAAGAGACGATCCTTGAAGGAAGTCTCCTGAAAGCAGATGATTATATAACCAAGCCCTTCAATGCCGCACTCCTTCGGGCAAAGATTGCCAATATGCTACAATCACGGCATCAGCTTAAAGAAAAATATAGTAGTAATGTCGAGCAATTTGATTCACCCCAGTCAGATACCATCAATGAAAGCGACAGACGGTTTCTCAATAGCTTTTCGGCTATTGTCGAATCGAAACTGTCCGATCAGCGGCTGAGTGTCGACGATATTGCTGGCGAGCTCAACCTCTCACGTGTGCAACTTTATCGCAAAGTCAAACAATTGCTCGACTGTAGCATCAGCGAATATATTGTCGAAAGGAGACTCAAAAAAGCAAAAAGCCTGATGGCTGACGGACTCAATATCAATGAGATCTACAGCAACGTCGGTTTCTCCTCAGCCTCCTATTTTGCCTCGGCATTTAAAAAGAAATATGGACAGTCACCAAGTACCTTTAAGAAAGAATTGGATCGAAAATAATGGCAACAAATGCCGTAAACTAAAGAAAAAGAAAAATAGAATTAAATTTATAAATTTGGCAGTATTAACAGGTATTGACGATATTACTCCTGAATAACAACGCTACCAATAAAAAACATGCAAGGGGACCAGATCAAAGAAGAGCATCTATTTCAACTGATAAAGGCCGGAGACCATACGGCTTTTGCCCTCTTATTCCATCAATACAAAGAAGTACTTTTCCGACATGCCTATCAAATTCTTCGCGATCTAGATGAAACGGAAGATGTTGTTCAAGAACTATTTGCTGAGATCTGGGAGAAACGAGCTCAACTACCCGAGCTGGCATATGTTTCCTCCTACCTCTATCGTGCTACCCGCAACAAGGTATTGAATAAACTAAACCGAGGTAAAGTCATCGATAAATACCTTGACCATGTCATTCAGAACAATCCTCCTTTCCATGAGCAGACTGAATCCTGGATACTCGAAAAGGAGCTCCGCGCTATCATCGAACAGGAAATCGCTCATCTCCCCGAACGCATGCGCCATATCTTTCAGTTAAGTCGTCAAGAGGGATTAAGCCACAAAGAAATTGCAGCATTACTGAATATTTCTGAGGGTACTTCAAAGCTACAAGTCTCCAATGCACTCAAGATTTTAAAAAGCAAGCTCCTAAAGGCGATCGTTGTTTTAATAGCCGGATAAAAAAAAATAAAATTGATCTATATCCTCGGAGACTTTAGATTGTCATATAGCTAAAGCATTAATACGATCCAATGGAGGCTAAGCGAAAAGAAGAGCTGCTAGACAAATATCAGCATGGTAAAATTAAACAAGCGGAACTTGAAGAACTGTTCGATTGGTATAATCAGACGGCATCGGAGCAAGTACCTGTCGATGCGCAGGAAGTCCAGTTCCGATTGAACCGCATTGCACAACAGCTACCTATCCTTAACAAATCTAACAAAGTTTCCGCTCCTATCCGAAAACTTTGGATCAAATGGACCGCAGCGGCCGTTTTACTCGGTGCTATAGGCTTAAGCTTATGGCAGTTAAAGACTGTCGAGCGACAGGGAACAGAAAAGGTACTCACAAATATTCTTCCAGTGAAGAATGCGCAGCCCATTTGGACAAATAAACAGGGCCAGCGCATCGATCTCGCTCAATTAGTGGTAAAAGATACCTTAAAAACAAATGGGCTCCTTATCTATAAAGACAAAGCTGGATTCCTCATCTACCAATCCGTTGCCGCAGCGACTGCTAGCAATGATATCCAGACCATTCAAACCCCAGCAGGAAGTAATATCAAACTTATTCTAGCCGATGGAACAAAAGTATGGCTCAATTCAGCTTCCACACTTCGCTTCTTTGGCAATATGGACCAAAATGAACGCCATGTCGAACTACAGGGAGAAGCCTATTTCGAAGTCACAAAACAGGTCAATGAACAAGGGCAAAGAAAACATTTCCTTGTTCGTTCGGAACATCAGACAGTCGAGGTCTTAGGTACAAAATTCAATATCAAAAACTATCAAGAAGATCCTTTCAGTACAACGAGCTTATATGAGGGATCTATCCGTTTGGAAACAAACCAGCCCGACCGCTCAACCAGCAAATCCGTTCTTCTCAAACCTGGTCAGCAGAGTATTCTAAACAAACATTCACTACAACTGGATTTCAGAAGCCTACTGGACATCGATCAACAGTCCTGGCGGGAAGGCTACTTTAATTTCGACGGTGAATCTATCCAATCCGTATGCCAGCAGCTTTCACGCTGGTACCCGGTAGATTTCGAAATTGATCCCCATATACCCGCTGGAGAATATCATGGATCTATTTCCAAATCCTATAGTTTAAATGAAGTACTCGATATATTAACCAAAAACAAACTAGATGTCGAATTTAAAAACAGAAACGACCAGATTATTGTCCGATTAAAACAAAAGTAAAGAAACCCTACCTAATCAATCTTATGAATCAAAAAACTACCCAATTAGCTTGGAAGAGCGTGCGCAGCCCTATGGCAAAAAAACTTGGTATTGCTTTTCTCAGTCTGTACCTACTGCAGTCTAACCCAGCCTATTCCTTTGGTCAGACCATTGAAGTTCATGCCAAAGAGCAAAAGCTCGCGAAAGTATTTGAACAGTTAAAACGCGAAAATGGCTACCATTTCTTTTGGGAGGGTAAAGATTTCTCCCAGACGTTGATCACTGTCGATGCCAAGGGTGATATTCACGAAGTACTGGACAAGCTTTTTAGCAAGCTACCTCTAAAGTACCGAATCCAGCAAAAGACTATTATTGTCGAGGCCGATCCGAACAAAAAGATCCAAGAAAGCATTTATCGTGGCCGTGTACTTAACGAAACTGGGAATCCCATCCAAGGCGCCACCATCATTTATGACGATGGGTCTGGGCAGAAGACTGTAGTGACAAATGCGAAAGGACAATTTGCATTTACTGCCCCTCAGGGTCCAGTCCATGTCATTATCAGTTCCGTGGGTTATCAGCCACAGGAATATAGTGTCGATAATCCCGAAAAATCCATCTTTGTCCAGCTGGAACTTAGCAATAACCGTATTGAAGAAGTGGTTATTAGTACAGGTTATCAGCGGATCAATAAAATCAATGCTTCGGGATCCACCGCCAGCTTAGATTCCAATTACTTCAAAAAACGAAACAACGGCAGTTTAGAAGCCGCATTGGAGGGCGCCGTACCGGGTTTAAGTTTTTATAAAGACGAAAAAGGGAACAGTGATATGCGCATCCGGGGAGGTAGTTCACTACGCGCCGGCACACAACCGCTGATCATCGTAGATGGCTTCGCCTCCAGCATCATACCCAATATCAATGAGATTGAGGGAGTAACGGTACTAAAAGATGCCGCTGCTGCGGCAATCTGGGGATCACAGGCTTCGAATGGGGTCATCGTGATTACAACAAAAAAAGGAAACAGAGGCAAGACAAGCATCACCTATTCGGGCAATTTACGTGTGCAGATGCGCCCAGACTATAAGGCTTTGCAACGCGCTAATTCCGCAGAAATTATCGACTACGAAAAAGAACAATATGACAAAGAATTTGTCATCGATATCTATGATGGTAACTCCTCAGGCTACACCCAATCCATTGGTATATTTACGGCTTACGATCGTAAGGAAATCAGCCTGGAAGAACGCGATCGCCGACTAGCAGCTTTAGCAGGGCTCAATAATCAGGAGCAAATCAACAAACTTTTGCTCCGCAAGGCCATTAACCAAAGTCATTATATTGGTATTTCTGGCGGTTCAGACAACTTCCGTCATATGACTACTATCAATGGACAGTTTGATCTTTCGGGATTGCAGGGAACAAGTACCAAAACCTTCAATTTTAACAATCGTCTGCAATATGATCTCGCCAAATTTGTTAGTCTAACGACCAATGTGGGATTTCTTTATGGTTGGGATCAACAGGGTATGGATGATCTAGCAGGCGAAATCCGCGCTTTGCAGCCCTATCAAATGCTGATGGATGAACAGGGAAATTATATCCGGAGCTATGCAGACTATAACAAGGTCGAAAATGACCGATTAATGTCTCTGGGTTATCGGGATAATGGACTCAATCTATATGAAGAAAATCAGCTGGCAAATAACAAAAGTCGCAGTTTAGCTATACGCAGTCTCTTTGGGCTCAACTGGAAAATCATGGATGGCCTCCGACTTACCAACAATTTTGTCTATGAAAGGGCAACGACCAATGGACGAAATCAATACGATAAGGATAGCTACGCGACACGCAGTTTTATGAACCGATATACGGTACTTGACAAAAACAATAGCATAAAAGCCTATATCCCTTATGGTGACTACCTTGATACAAGAAGCGATCAGTCGACCTTTCTATCGACGCGCAATTTTCTCAATTACGAAAAGAAATTTAATGAGAAACATTATATCAACGTTCTTGCCGGTTTCGATTTGAATAGAAAGATTAGCGAAGGAGACCGCAACCGACTCTATGGATACAACGATCAATTGCTGAACTCACAAAATATAGACCTTATAGCCTTAAATGTTGGGATTAAAGATTGGGAAGGAAAAACATATGTTTATGATCATAGTAGTTACGTCAGAAATAATTATGTCGAAAATCGGGAATATTCCTTCTATAGTACGCTAGCATATACTTACGATAACCGCTACACAGTCACGGGAAGCTGGCGTAATGATCACTCCAATCTTTTCGGATCAGATCCAAAATTCAAGCGGACACCCCTTTGGAGTATCGGTGGAAAATGGCTGATTGACAATGAACACTTTTTCGATATCGACTGGATTTCCCAATTAAACCTACGGGCAACCATGGGCTTGACTGGAAATTTCGACCGCAGTAACCAATCTTCTACCTATCTAGTGGCAAGGAGGTTTTTTAATGCAACAGCCAACGATTATGTTGCTCGGGTCGATAGTCCACCAAATGCCAAATTACGCTGGGAACGTACCAAAACCTATAATATCGGTTTAGATTTAGGGATTTTAAAGGATAGAATCACCCTCAATGCAGATTATTACCACAAGTTTAGCTATGATCTATTGGGGAGCCAGGATCTAGACCCAACGGTAGGGATGACCAATTCCTATATCAATGGTGCGGACATGATCAACAAGGGGATTGAGTTTGGCTTGAATGCTACCATCTTAAAAAACAGTGCCTTTCAATGGAGCAGTACCTTAAATCTTGCCCTCAACAAAAGCAAGGTGACCAAAAATAAGATTACAGATAGCGATCCGACAAATAATCGTCCTAACAATACAGTTCCCTTCCTGGAAGGTTACCCGAGAGAATCCCTTTGGAGCTATCGTTGGGCAGGCCTAGACGAGCAAGGTCGACCACAGACTTTTGATGCCGAAGGAAATAAAACCAGAGTTCCTGTACTGGAATCACTCATCTACCATGGTAGCTCACGACCACTCTACACAGGTGGCTGGTCCAATGAATTCCGATACAAGGGATTCCAGTTATCGATCTATACTGTATTTAATTGGGGACATTATGCGCGGAAGGAAATGCCTGAGATGAACAGTCTCACTTGGTCCAGTTCTTATAATAATCAGATCGCCAAACGCTGGCGTTTTCCGGGAGACGAACTGATCACTGACATACCAACTTTCCCAGGCTGGGAAGATTTAAGCAATGAATACTTCTTTTTAACAACCAGATCCAGTAACTCTGTTATTGATGCGGCCTACCTGCGTGTGCGGGAAATGTCTTTAAGCTACACCTTCAAACGGCCACAGTTGCAAGGAAAACTTCCTTTTTCCGAAATCCGTCTGGTTTCTCAGTTCAACAATCTCTGGGTATGGAAAGCCAATAAATCCGGTATTGATCCGGAGGCTTTAGTAGCTGCACGGCTCGATTTGCCACAACCAAGAGTCTTCACTTTTGGTATTAATGTAACCCTTTAATTTAGACTTCAAATGATGAAAAAAATAAGTAGCCTCATTTTACTCTTAGTCAGCCTCAGTAGCTGCAATAAATATTTGGATATTATCCCCAAAGGAAAATTTATTCCTGAATCCGTTGATGACTTTGAAGATCTATCAGCCAACCCATCCTATAGTTCATCGGGTTATGCACTACTCGAACGCATGTCTGATGGAATTTACATGCCGGAGACCTATGTCAAAAGTGGCTTCAATACCAGCAGCTCCAAAACTTATATGTGGGCCGAAAGCTTCTATGTTAATCCTGAAACTGACAACGGCTGGGATCCGAATTACGCAAATATCTTCAACGCGAATATTATTCTGCAAAATATTCCTAAACTACCAGCTAATGAGAAAACGCGTATAGACCAGATTAAGGGTGATGCCTACTGCAATCGTGGATCCGCTTACCTCAATCTCATCCTATTGTATGCACCGGTATATCAAGCATCTACCGTTGCAAGTGATCTCGGGGTACCTATTCTTACAGAACCGGACCTGGAGGCCAAGCCCAAACGTGCTTCGAGTAAGGAAGTATATGATTTTATTTTAAATGACTTGACACAGGCCGAACAATTGCTACCAGAACAAGCGGAACATATGCTTCGCAACGATAAGAAAACTGCACAGGCCATCCTTGCCCGTACCTATCTTCAAATGGGAAATTACGTAGAGGCATTGGCTTACGCCCAAAAAGTCCTTGCTGTCAAATCCACGCTTATCGACTATAACACCTGGTCCTTCGTCAATCCGGCACGACCTCATGGCGGCACAACCAACAGGCCACTGCCACAAAATGACAGTGAGCGCATCGCTTATCGTACCACTTCTTTTGGTACCGCTTTGACGAATACCTGCATTTCACCGGATCTATTGGCCATTGTCGACAAAAACGATCTCCGTTTCAAATTCTTTTGGTCCAATCTGGAAAACAATGGCAAACCGACGACCGAGCCCTACCCTGTGTATATCCGTAGCGAACTAAACTTCAACATCGGTGTTCCCGAAATGATGTTAATCGCTGCAGAATGCCAAGCCCGATTGGGAAAAGTTAACGAAGCCCTCTCCTACCTAAACAAGCTTCGTGAAAAAAGATTTGCCCCCGCTGATTTCAAAGCTCTTCAGGCAGCAACGGCCGCAGCCGCAGTTAAACTCGTTATTCAAGAACGTCAGATCGAATTATTTGGCCGTGGCCAACGCTGGTTTGATATGAAACGTCTGGACAAAGATCCCTTGTTTAAAAAAGATTACAAGCGCGCAAATATGGAGGGCAGTTATACCTTAAAACAAGGATCACCAAAATTTGTCTGTCAAATTCCACCTAAAGTGCTTTTGATGAACAGTAATATCGTACCTAATCCCAGATAAAAGAGATAGTGAAAATAAAATTTTAGCATAATGCATTATTTAAAGATGAAATTATACAATACACTTTTAATTTGGGTATTCCTTTTAAGTACCCAGATTTCCAAAGGACAGACCTCCTATCAGATAGCAGGTCAGATCCACAGCGCCAAATCCGTCAGCAAAGTCTATTTATATCAAATGGATAAAGGTCGAAAGTTGTTGGATTCAGCGACTATCGTTGATGGCAAATTTTCATTTAAAGGACAAACAGCGGTCCCCATCGCTGCTAGCGTACAAGTCAAAGGCATCAGAAAAAGCCAGGACCTTTATCTGGAAAATGCGGTGATCAACCTTCAGCTTTATGAAAGTTGGAACCGGCCTAATATTGTCATTGGTGGACTTGAAAACAGCATCAAAAAGGGGTATGAACTCGACTCCCAGTACCTCCAGGATACACTTTCAAAAATCGGTAGGAATTACGAAAAAGCTGATGAAGAGGGTAAGGTCAGTCTAGGACTACAAATGCAAGGATTTAACAGTCAGCTCGATAGTATTCTTACGAGCTATCTTGCGGCTTTTCCACAATCACTAGCTGTACTTGACTGGTATCGACCTTACCTCGCAGTCATGAATTACAATCAACTGGAAGAGCTGCACGCCAAACTAGATAAGCGCCTTGAACGATACAGTACCTATCAGGAACTGTTGAAATACCGCCTTGAGAAAAAGAGTCAATACCTCGTTGGCCAGCAAGCACCAGCAGTTACTTCAAAAACCAGTACGGGAAAGACATTTAAACTTGAACAGCTGAAAGGCAAACTTGTGCTGTTGGATTTTTGGGCAAGCTGGTGTGCACCATGCCGTATTGCCAACCGTAAACTAGTTGCAACCTATCAGCAGTACAAAGACAAAGGATTTGAGGTGGTGTCCTATTCGATGGATAACAAAGAAAAACTATGGTTAGATGCAATTCAAAAAGATGGTATTCCCTGGATTCAGGTATCAGATTTAACAGGTTTCGACAATAATACGGTTGCGCAATCCTATTACGTTAAACAACTGCCAACATTATTTTTGATAGATGAGAATGGCACAGTTGTCCAACAACATATTGATCACGAAGAATTATTAGCATACTTAAAAAAGAAATATGATCACAACTAAAAAAAGCTATTTAAGCATCGGCGTCGCGCTACTGTTTTTCACAGCACAGGCGCAGGAAACAAAAGTTAGCATTGGGGGTAGAATCGAGGGCTTGGGTAATCGCGAGATTCGATTGTTAGATGCAGATATGAAAACGATCGGTACATTCCAATCCGTACAAGACAGTTTTCGGTATGAAACAAAATTAAATACCACAGATCAGCGTTTTTATGGTATCCATGTACCGAGCTTGGGCGATCTTGGCCCCTCGATGAAGCGCCCTGCCATACACTTTTTGGTTAGTTCAACCAACACAGTTATACATGCCAAACTAACGAACGGAAGCCTAGAGGAGGAAAAAATCATCGGTTCACCGGCCATGACGGCATTTACAGAAACTTATGATAATCTTCCCAGCACGAAACTGCTAAAAAACAGCAGCGAAGCTTACAATCGTGCCTTCGATGCTTATAATAATCAGGCTCAGACGGAAGAAAATAAGCTGTGGTTAAAACGCGAAGGACAAAAGATTGATTCGATCTATGATATACAACGTAAGGAGGTTGCGGAGAAAATCAGTAAAAATCCAAATGCAATGGTCTATGCGATGATTGCCAGCCAATATTTTGCTCCACGCAACAATGCTGCTGAGCTTAAAGAATTTCTCGGACAATTTGGGCCCAAGGTACTTCAACAAAGCTATTACCTCAAACAGATGCAGCAGTCTCTTGCACAACTTGGAAAAATAGAAATTGGGAAAAAAGCACCTGATTTTGCGCTGACATCCGACCGCGCTGCAACAGTTAAATTGAGTGATTATAAAGGCAAATATGTCTTGCTCGATTTTTGGGCAAGTTGGTGTGGCCCATGCCGAAAAGAAATGCCGCATGTAAAAGCTGCCTTTGAAAACTTCAAACATAAAAACTTTACGGTGCTTGCCGTATCCATCGACAAGGATACCGAAGCATGGACAAAAGCTTTGACAGAGGAAAAGATGCCATTCCCCCAAGTTATCGACAGCAAAGACGATCAATCAGCTGGAAAGCGATATATGGTCGAAGCTATTCCAACCAATTTCCTGATCGATCCCAGTGGCGTTATTATCGCCAGAAATCTACGGGGTGCAGAATTGGAAAAATACCTCAAGACAATATTGAATTAAAATAAATAACAATGGTCGTCATTTGAAAAATAGACGACCATTGCTGTAAATTAAAGTGTGTAAAGAATCTTGTTAAAACTGGCCCTTTCGTTTGAAAATGTAAAAACTGATCAGCATAAATAAGACTATCATAACGATATTACTGTAATCAAGCCTTTCAAAGCTTTCATTTTGGTACATGATGTTAATAAACGCATCATAGGCGCCGATATAGGGTATGAAGTCGGAAAATTCTTTTTCGGCGACAAAAAGTGAAAACACCAACATAAACATGCTCACGCCAATAGGATAAATAAAGCTTCTGAATAGCAGACTTAATGCCAATTGTATCATTGAAACAGCCGATAGCGTGGCAAAAAGCTTCAGAAACGTCAAGAAAATCACCATCCTATAATCGTGATTCTGAAAGCCGAGTACCGGGTAGATCAAACTCAGTATATACCCGCTGATCAAGAAAGCTGCATAAGCAAATAATATAGAAAACAATATAGTTAGCAGTATAAAAACAGCCTTTGAAAAGAATATCTTTGACTTGTCAAGCGGTAAAGTAAACAGTACCTTATAATTATTATTCTTATACTCGACATCACAACAGGCGTAAACAAACAGTGCAACTAGAATCGGGTACAGCAAATAAAAAAACTGAAAGACATATCTTCCTAGCAACACCTTCCAAGGGTTAGGTACCGCATTTATACTGCCCGACCGGATGATATCGTATATAATATAACCATCAATCGCGAAAATAAGCAATACCGGAGCGATAAGGACGCCAAAAATCTGCCGGTTTCTGAGCAGTTTATATTTTTCAGACAAGAAGGCTGTATAAAATGTATTAGTCATTCTAGCGGGCAATTAAGTTTATAAAAATCTGTTCAAGATCTGCACTATGGGAATCCAGTCCATAGATTTCAATGTTATGTTGCACCAGACATTTAATCAACTGATTAAATTGGTTGTCATCTACTATTTTCACCACAACAGTTTGTCCGTCGGTTCTTAATACCGAAAATTTGGCATTATTTAAAACATTGGTCGTGCGTGTAGCGTCCGAAGTCCGCAGTAAAGCCTCCCGTTCTACCTGACGCAACAGCTCGTTTTTAGTTCCCTGAAAGATCATTTTTCCCCCTTCGATGATGCCAATATGTGTGGCTATCTTTTCGAGCTCGCTTAGAATGTGACTTGACAGAAATATGGTCTTCCCTTGTTCATTGAGCAAGCGAAACAGATTTCTCATTTCGACAATTCCCTGTGGATCGAGCCCGTTTAGTGGTTCATCAAGGATTAGTAATTGTGGATCATGAAATATAGCCATGGCAATTCCGAGCCGCTGCTTCATCCCCATAGACAAGGTACTGGCTTTTTTCTTTTTTTCTTTTCCAAGATCTACCATTTCGAGCACCGCATCGATTCGTTTTTCTCCCTTTTTGTGGATGATATCCAAATATTTTAAATTCTCAAAAACGGTTAATTTAGTGTAATAGCAAGGGGCTTCAATGAGATTGCCCACATTTGCATAAATGTCGCTACGATTGGCTTTTAAACTTTGTCCCCGAATAAAAATAGCATCAGTGTTATCCTGCAAGAGTCCAAGTAGGAGTTTGATCGTAGTAGACTTTCCGGCACCATTTCGTCCAAGGTAACCATAGATACTTTTGTCTGGGACATGGAGGTCAATGTTATTTAAAATGGTTTTTAAACCTATTTTAAAGCTGAGCTGTTGTGTTAGGATACTTTCCATTATTGTTCGAAATAGGTGGGACTTTTATTTACGTCGATATAAAAAATGCCATCAATATAGTCAGTCCATTTTCTTTCCTCTTCCATACCTTGGTTGATCGTAGAGACAAACGGCCTCCTGAGCAAAGCTGTATCAGGCAGGCCTCGCAAATCCAGAAAGAAATAAGGTACCCCTGTTTGATGGAATATATTTTCAATGGCCAATTTACTAGGTTTATCCACTGTCTGACCGGCATCATTTTTCTGTTCGTAAGAACTAAAATCAAGCATATAAGCCTGACGGTCATATTTCTTTTTAATATAGGCGCCCAAAGGAAGGTATTCTTTGTTATTAGCTGCTGAAAAAGTATGGATATTGGCACACCATACAATGATTTTTTTTCCAGCATATAAAGAATCTATTTGGTACTGCAGATTTTGGGCCATCAATGAATCGCGTAGATGCATACTCTGCATTGATCCTGGAGTATAAGACCAGGACTTTTCATAATTAGCTTTTATATCGGCTAGGTATAAGCTATAAACTCGCTGTTCCTCGTCCCTGCCCAAGGTTCGTAATCTATACCCCAATTTACCTATTTCATTTAAAAACTGTTTTTTAGCTGTAGAATCAAGGGTTCTATTAGCATACCTGGCTAGGGTCAGATACTCCAGATTGTTAAGTTCTTTTTTTAATAAGGGATAATCTTTTAGATTGATCTTATTTTTAAGGCAAAAATCCTCGAGCAACTTTGCTCGTTTATCAGCAAGTAAACGACCAGAAAACTGAATATCAAATCCACCGAGAGTAATTGGCTTGCCTGATAATTTGGACTTTTGATAGTAGCTTATCAGTGGATCCGTTTCGTTGTTCCGCCACCAAAAATCAAACAAACCCAGACCAGCCAAAGATTGTTTAGGAAGCTGCATAGTTGGATTTCCCATTTCCTTATTCATGACCCACATATCATATTGTCCGGCTTCATAGAGTACAATGTTATAATCTAATTTTTCGTGGAGATAACGGATCAACCTCGATTTGGCCCGAAAAGTTTCCCCATCGTCATGCTGCATCTCCCCTAACATCAGTATCCTATTATCCTTTAAAATACGATCGAATATTTGAAGATCGGAAAAATTACTATCAGTCATCAAAATACTACTGATTACCTGCTTATTTTGATTTACCTCCCCCCGCAAAGCCTGATAATTCGACGGAAGCCGATCATTATAAATAAGTTCATTAAAAACTAAAATAATGGCAATAAGAGCCGTTATTGCGAGAAGTATATGCTTCATTTTGCACGATTAATTCGGTTTATATTTCCAGAAATAGGTAATTAAAGATACACTACTCCGAACAACTTCTAATATAAGATGATATTTTTAGTCTTTTCCATAAATAGATAATAAAAAAAATCACCTATTATTTCAAAAATAAAAAAACGGTTAAGCATCTCATGCTTAACCGTTTTTAGGAGCGCGTTATAGTTTCAACAAACCTTCCTAAATCTAGCTTATCGCGCGATCAGTAACCTGAGTTTTGTTTCAGTGTTCCTTTACTGTTGTCAATTACAGCTTGCGGAATTGGCCATAATTCATTTTTGTCAGCTTTGAATGTTCTGTTCTCAGAGAAAAAGCGGTCAGTCAAAGAAGTGTAGGTTACCTTTCCTGTTTTAGGATCAACCGTTCCTTTTGACAGCGCACCGTTTACAGGGCCATTCATCACATCGTTGGCAATCCCCCAACGGATAATATCAAAACGACGACGGCCTTCACCAGCCAATTCGACACGCTGTTCACGGCGTACCAGTTCCCGTAATTTACCTTGTGCAGCATAAACAGCTTTATCAACTTTTGGCATCTTAGCGCGCTCGCGTACCAAATCTAAATTTTCATATACGCTATTATCAATCTTGCCCAGCTCAATTTTTGCCTCAGCATTTAATAATAAGATCTCGGCATAACGCATCACAATAATATTGGTCCCTACATTCCATATGTTAACAAAACTCTCTGGATTTTGGATATATTTTCTATAGTTGTACCCAGTACTGGAAGCATTATCAGCCGCAGAAGGGTAATCTTTTGAATCAGGGTTCAATGGATCAAAATATTTACTCTTGTAGAGAGCTCCCGGATAAACTATCGTTGCTGCTAGACGTGGGTCCCTCTTTTCATAAGGATTTGCCGGATTATAACTTGTCGATTCTCCAATTGTTTTTCCCTCAGCTGTTTCATAAGCATCAACTAAACTTTGGGTAGGTACAATAGACCCCCAGCCCCCCATAGAATTCGGTAGCATTATGCCCAACATTGTATACGGCTGATCATTCGCTAGATATTCGATGTTCATTATCACTTCACTATTATTTTCATTGACCTCCTCAAATAAAGCAGCGTAATCATTGAATAGTTTGTAAGTTCCAGAGGAAATAATTTCCTGTGTAGTATTAATGACATCCTGATGCTTCTTTTGAAAGGCATAACAACGTGCCAACAGGCCCAAAGCAGCACCCTTTGACATTCTTGCGCCACCTTTTGAATAAGTCAAATCAGCCGCTGCTTCTTTTAATTCCTTTTCTACAAACTCGAGTACCTCTTTTTGAGTATTTGCTGGAATGTAAGCATCCTCCTTGGCCATTGTTTTGGTAATAATAGGCACCGCACCGAATAAAGTAGCCATATCAAAGTATCTATAAGCGCGAATCACACGTACTTCAGCAATCAATTTCTTTCTTTTTTCTGCCGCCATAGGAGCTTTGTCAATATTCTCCAAGATATAGTTAGCCCGACGGATATGTTCATAGGTATACCTTGCGTCAGCGTTTCCGGAATTTGTAGGAGTTGCTGTACCATTCCCTAAGGCCTGAAAGCCTTCCCATGGGAAATCGCTATTGGAATTATCCGAGGTACAATCCATATAAAAAATTTGCGTTCCATCTTCCCAGGCAGAACCCTCGTTAATTTTTCCATCCGAATTGCTTGTACCACTATACAGACCAGTCACAGCAAAATCCGCCTCAGCTTCTGTTTTCCAAAAATTATCAGCATTAAAAGCATCTAGAGGTTCCTGATCAAGTTTTTGACAGGACGCCATCAATGCAGCCACACCCAATGCGATTGTTATATTTCTAAGTTTCATGATTTTCAATTAAAAGTTCACATTTAGACCAAAGACATTTGTTTTCACCTGCGGGTAGTAGTTACCACGCGAATCTGCCGGAGCCTCCGGATCGAATCCCTTCGCAAAGCCCGTAAATGTCAACAGGTTTTGGCCGCTATAATATAATTTCGCCCCCTTGATTCCGATTCTATCCGTAAATGTTTTTGGCAGTGTATAGCCAAAAGTGATATTTTTTAAACGTACGTAACTCGCATTTTGAATCCAGAAGTCCGAAGGGGTTCCCGAAGGACTATTTTGCGCCCAGCTGGTCAATGCGCGTGGCATAGATCCATTTGGATTTGTTTCGGCATTAAAACGATCAGCATAGATGGTGGTTGGTTTGTCCGACCCGGAGATACCGCCAATGGCTTCCCCCCACAGATATCCTTGTACTTTTGCAGCCCCTTGGAAAAACAGACTCAGATCAAAGTTTTTATAGCTCATATTTGATGTCAAGCCAAAGATGAATTTAGGATCCGGTGAGCCCAAATACACCCGGTCATTGCCATCAATCTTCTTATCGCCATTTTGGTCTTTGTAAATAATATCACCAGCACCAACAGTACCATTTACCCCTTGAATTCCACTGTTTTTATATTCCGCATCCGACCTATAAATTCCAGCCGACTCATAACCGTAAAACGAACGGATAGGTCTCCCTTGTTCATAGACATAAAACGTTCCATTCACCTGTGGTTCATCGCTCGCCCATTTTTTAATCTGGTTATTAATATATGAACCATTGGCAGCAATGCTGTATTTAAAGTCACCAATGCTATTTTGATAATTGATCTGCAATTCGACCCCATTATTTTGTACTTTACCTGCATTTTGGTATGGAGATGGAAGGCCGTATAGTTCTGATACAGGCAGCTTTAGTAATACACCATCTGTACGACGGTCAAAATATTCAAATACAAAACCTAAATTATTCTTTAAATTCAGATCCAAACCGATATTGGTACTTGTGGTCGCTTCCCAGCGCAATAATGGATTGGCAGATTGTACGGTAGCCCCACCAGAGCTAGGTTTGGTTCCAAACGGATAATTAAACCCCGGAGTAATTGTAAATATGCCCGGATAAAAAGCATCGCCCGTCGGGTATAAATTGTCCGAGGTTGCGGACAACTGCTGATTTCCTAATTTACCCCAGCCTCCTCTTAATTTCAATTCTGATATTCCATCAGCTAGCGCAGATTCTTTAAAAAAATCTTCCTGTGAAATACGCCATCCTGCCGAGAACGAAGGGAACGTACTCCAGCGACTATTTCCTAGGAAACGTGAGGTTCCATCACGTCTCACATTTGCCTCCAATAGATATTTGTCCGCAAAAGCATAATTGATCCGGCCAAAGAACGAACGTAAGATCAATTTCTTTGCACCGCCATCCACCTTCATTCCGTCTCTGCTTCCTAAATTAAGTTCTGGAAATTCTTGATTCAAAAAACCTTGTGCATAGGCACTGGAATAGTCAGCCTTGAACGTCTCATCCATAAATCCACCTAAGACATTAAATTGATGATCACCAATTTTTTTGTCATACGTCAGCAAAGTTTGGAAAGTCAACCGTTCCGATTGGAAATTATAGACAGTCAGGTTATTCATCCCCTGCTTAGGTCCTACACCACCATTTTGATCATAGTATTGAATCTCCTTGACAAATTTGGACGACATATTATCAATAGGTTGAAACCCGATGACTTGCTTAATTTTTAACCCTTCCAAGATTTTAAATTCACCCGAGAAATTGACCTGTGTATGTTTATATATCATATTGTCTTTTGACTCCATGTCCATCCAGGCAATAGGGTTACCATCACTTCCACGACCGTATACACCATTGCTATATTTGTATGGAATAAACCCAGGAATCCGGTTGACCTGTCTAAAGATCTGTGCCATATCACCTGTATATGGATTTACCGGCTCGGTAATCCGTTGATAATTATAGGCCAATCCCAGATCAAAACGCAATCTTTCTGATACTTTAGCACCTACATTCGTCCGTAAGTTATATCGATCAGAGCCAGCTACTTTAATCACACCTTTTTGGCCTAAATAGCCACCGGAAGCCATATATTGTACATCTTCAGTTCCACCTGTTACCTGCATATTATGAGACTGTTGAAATCCCGAACCTTTATACAACATACCTAACCAATCTGTATTGGGATGCCCATCCGGATCGGAGCCATTTTTGAAGAGTTCGAGATCTTGAGCTGAAAAACGAGTGTCTTTTCCCTCGTTCTTTAGCGCTTCATTTAAGATCACAGCATGATCGTAAGCATTCATATATTCTGGCAGACGCGTTGGATCCTGAATACCGGCATAGCCTGTATAATTCAGCTGAGGTTTGCCGCTACCACCTTTTTTTGTTGTAATTAAAATAACCCCGTTGGCTGCCTTCGAACCGTAAATTGCAGCACTCGGACCGTCTTTCAATACGGATACACTTTCAATATCATTTGGATTGATATTGTTCATCGAACTTTCGATTCCATCCACAATCACAAGAGGGTTGGCATTATTGATGGTACCCAGACCGCGAATCCGTATGGTGCCATTATCTTTACCTGGCTGACCGGAATTTTGTGTAATTGTTACCCCTGAAAATTTACCTTGAATGGCTGATGAAACATTCGTTACCGGACGATCCTGTAGATCTTTTGAGGTAATCGCCTGCACCGCACCGGTTAAATTTACTTTTTTTTGCTTGGCGAAACCGACCACGACAACTTCCTCCAACGCCGAATTATCGCTTTCCAATTGAATGGAAATCGTATTACCGGTTACTGTCACTTCTTTGGATTTATAGCCCACACTACTCACAACCAAGATATCGCCTGCCTTTGCCTTGATCGAAAATGCACCTTTCGCATCAGTTGATGTTGATACGGAGGTACCCTTCACCGAAACAGTAACACCCGCCAAGGGCCCGTCCTCTGCAGTGACTTTACCGGCAATCGGATTTTGTTCAACTAC
This sequence comes from Sphingobacterium sp. BIGb0165, assembly GCF_024810095.1. Lineage (NCBI taxonomy): Bacteria > Pseudomonadati > Bacteroidota > Sphingobacteriia > Sphingobacteriales > Sphingobacteriaceae > Sphingobacterium > Sphingobacterium sp. BIGb0165. The sequence continues at coordinate 188,370 of NZ_JANUEB010000012.1, forward strand.
TTTAGCCATATTCATAAATACAGTAGGTCGATCTACCGCAAATGTATTTTGCGAAGACGCAACAAGAAGGGCAACAGCAAGCAAGCTTACCTTTTGGTTACTTGTAAATTTTGAAATCATAATTAAATAGTTAGTTATTATTGCGTCAGCCTGTTTTTTCAGTTTAAGATTGACTAGTTTAGTCCCTTAAATTAGAGGGATATTCCTTGAGAAAAAAGTATTTAGCTATAAACAATCGATTGCGCTATTCACGCAATCGATTGTTTATAGCTAAAAAAAGAAACATTTGTCACTTGTTCACCTGTCTATTGCCAATAGATCTGAGGGAACTGTGCCCTCCCATTTTGATGCCATAGAGCGGTAACTTCTACTGAAACAGCTAAAGCACAATCCTACTATTAGTACCGAAATATCCGATATTGCGATGTTTGATAAAAAAAAGAGATCTAACACAATGGAGAGGGCATTTGTCTCAATTGGAGAAAATTCCCCAAATGATCATTATCTTTAAAACTAAATGCTGTGCTGCAATTGAATATCCAAATAAAACTAAAATATGAACATAAAAATTAATGCGTTCGTCATTGTACTGTTGTTGGGATTATCCCAGTCCCGAGGGCAGCAGAACAGTAAAGCCACTGTTATTGCAGCCAGTCAGCGGCAACAAAAAATTGATCAGTTCTGGGCAGATCGTGCTCACATTAATAAGGAGGGAACAGTATCTGTAGCCCCATTGAAGCTTACCTATACGCGACCCGCAAAGGTCTGGGAAGAAGCCTTGCCTCTGGGAAATGGGCAGCTCGGCGCGATGATTTTCGGTGGAATAGCGGATGAGCGCATTCAGTTTAACGAGAGTACACTTTGGGCGGGAGAACCGCAGAATCCCAATAATCCTAACGGAAAAACCAATCTTCCCCAGATTCAACAACTTCTTTTTGCTGGAAAAAACAAGGAAGCCGTCGAACTTGCTGATAGCACCTTAATGGGTATCCCAAACCGTATCCAGCCTTATCAATCCTTAGGTGAACTATGCCTGGATATGCCGCATCTCCAAGTGGACCGATATCAACGCTCCTTAGATCTGGAAACCGCCATACAACAGACCAGCTACCAATCTAATAAAATCAAATATACACGCGAATCCTTTATTTCCGCCCCCGCCAATCTTATGGTCATTCGGTACACAGCAGATAAGAAACAATCGCTGGATCTAAATTTCACCTGGAGGCGGGCGCAGGATTTCCACTGCATATCCGATCCCAATGATGCCTCGCAATTGATTCTCCAGGGACAAATAGGGCAATCAAGCAATATCAACCCAAAAGGAACCAAATTCGCAGCTATTGCAAAAGTCTTTTTAAAAGGAGGAAAGCTAATTAACAGCGGAGGGCGTGTAACCATTACCGGAGCTGATGAGATCACTATACTGATTACCGCAGCAACAGATTACCCCGGCCTAAAACAGATCAGTTATCCACAGCAAGGACGCATGATCGATCCCCGGGCCAACTGCAATAAGGTAATCCACGCATTAGGCAAGCTAGACTACGATCAACTGAAACATGCGCATATCGCAGATTACCAAGGTTATTTCAACCGTGTCCAACTAAAACTAACAGATCCGCAGGAAAAACAATGGCAAACCATTCCGACAGATTCATTGCTCCGACTGACCAAGGGAAAACAAAAAATCCCAACAACATTAATCAGCAAATACTTTCAATTTGGTCGTTATCTATTGATAAGCAGTTCACGTCCGGGACATATGCCAGCCAATCTACAAGGCTTATGGGCCTGGCAAATGAATCCACCGTGGAATGCCGATTTTCATACAAATATCAATCTCCAGATGAATTATTGGCCTGCCGAGTTAACTAATCTTTCTGAATTGCATCAACCTTTGTTTGATCTTACTTCCGCCTTGATCCCTTTTGGAGAGCGAACGGCAAATACAGTGTATGGTGCCCGAGGCTGGGTGGTCCACCATCTCACCGATGCCTGGGGTTATACTGCTCCCGCAGATGGTGTGTGGGGAATTTGGCCGATGGGTGGAGCATGGTTGGCGCAGCACCCCTGGGAGCACTATAGCTACACTGGAAACCGCCAATTTTTAAAAAATCAGGCTTATCCTATTATGAAAGGGGCGGCTACCTTTATCCTGGACTTTATGGTACAGATCCCTGCTGGCAAACCATTTGCAGGTTATTGGACCACCAACCCATCCCATTCACCTGAAAATAGCTTTATTTTACCCTCAGGTGAGGTCTCCAGTTTTACCTATGGTGCGACTATGGATACGCAGATCATTCGGGACCTCCTGCAAAACTGTGTGGAAGCAGCAACAGTCTTAGATTGTGATCCCGATTTCAGGCTGCAGTGCCAAGCCGCCTTACAAAAACTGATCCCCACCCAAATCAGCAAGGAAACTGGTCGTATTATGGAATGGATAGAAGACTATAAGGAAACCGAGGTAAACCACAGACACACCTCCCATCTGTTTGGTCTACACCCTAGTAATCAGATTTCAGTAACCAGTACCCCTGATCTGGCTGAGGCAGCAAAAAAGACATTACTGAGCCGTGGTGACCACAGTACTGGTTGGAGCCTAGCTTGGAGAATTAATATGTGGAATAGACTACATGATGGCGAACATGCTTACAAATTGCTTTACAATCTAATCAGTGATAAAACCCTGCCCAATTTATTTGACAACCATCCTCCTTTTCAGATCGATGGTAACTTTGGTGCTACAGCCGCTATTGGCGAAATGTTATTACAAAGTCAGGTGCGTGATAGCAACAACAATTATCTCATCGAGTTACTCCCAGCGCTAAGTAAACACATGGACGGGGGAAGCATTACCGGACTTAAGGCAAGAGGGAATATCAGCGTCAATATTGACTGGGAGAAAGGAAAGCTCGAAAAAGCAGAATTAATCCCTGGTAAAACAGGCCCGATCACAATCAGTTATGCGGGCAAACAGATCCAAGTAGAAGGAACTCAAGGAAAATCTATCCAGATTACCCCAAATATGTTCTAAGCAGAATCCAAAAATTGAGAATTATATCATGATTCAAAAAAAAATGGGTTGGTCAATTGACCAACCCATTTTTTTAATTTCCCCAATTTTTATTGGCCTTATCTCCCATCACAAACTCAAGCGTGCCACCTTTCAGGATATCAGCATGGTTTAGTTGTGTGCTATTCAATGGTTTTCCATTGAGGGTAGCCGACTGGATATATTTATTTTTTGCCGAAGCGTTCTTTCCGATAATTACAAAAGATTTGCCGTCAGGCAAGCTGATGCGTGTTTTCTCGAAAAATGGAGATCCGATACTATAGGAAGCCAGTCCCGGAGTAACCGGATAGAAACCCATCTGAGAAAAAACTACAAAAGCCGACATACCACCGCCATCCTCATCACCCGGTACCCCCATCAGATCATTTCTGAACCATTCACCGATCAGCTTATGGATCCGTTTTTGCGTCATCCAAGGCTGTCCAGCATAGTTGTATAGGTAAGGAATATGCAGCGCAGGCTCATTTGCCATCGAAAACTGACCGACATTGCCTGTATGATCTGGCAGCTGTGCATAGAAATCAAATTTAGATCGCCCAAGTGACTGCTGAAACATTTCATCCAGATACTGTACAAACAACTGGTTTCCCCCCATCAATTTGATCAGATCTGGAATATTATGCTGTACATCCCAACGGTATATCCAGGCATTATTTTCACCATAATATTCACGGGCTCCCTGTCCTCCGGCAAAAACATAATCAAAAGGCATGATAAAATTACCTTTGTCATCTTTAGGATGGAAAAATTTGGTCTGCTCGTTGAATAGATTCCGATAATTGAAAGACTGCTTCATAAACAGATCATAATCTGCTTTTATACCCAATTCATTAGCCAGTTGCGCCAGACACCAAAGGTCATAAGATGTACCGAGTGTAACGGCCACCGGTTGACGTCTCTCAAAGCCATGTACTTCAGGATAAGTTTCCTGTTCACCAGGATGCAAAGCTGGGATATACCCTTTTTCCTTAAAAAAATCGTCCATTTTTCCGGCAGGCTTATCAGACCATGGTGCCAAAGTCTTTTCAGTAATCGCCCCTTTTGCTGCCATATAAGCCTTCTGTATATCAAAACCACGGATCCCCTTACGGTAGGCATCCAGCAAGGTTGCAACCCCATGGTTAGAATTCATCCTTCTACTATCACCCGTGATTTCCGGAAAGGTCGGCAACCAAGGTTTGTCCATCTGCTCTGACATCCGCACAAAAGAATTGAGGATATTAGATTCTGTCGCTGGCTCCAACAGGACCCGTAGCGGATGGTGCGCACGATAGGAGTCCCAGATCCAGTCATCTGTAAAAAATGGCTTTCCTTCATCCGAATGGATCTTGCCATCAAATGCACTAAAATAACGTCCGCCTTCGGAGATATTTACCGGGCGCTCATAAGTTCTATATAAGGAAGTATAAAACACATTTTTGTCTGATTCATTGCCACCTTCAACGGCGATTTTCCCTAAGGCCTGATTCCAGATTTTACGTCCCTTCTCCGCTAGTTTCTTTTGATCAAAATCAGAAATTTCACGGTTCAGATTTGCTTTGGCTTGTGCAGCATCAATAAATGAAACACCATATTTCATTTTTAAGTTAGCTCCAGGCTGATCAAATTGTAGTACCAGACAAGCATTTCTTCCCTTGGCATCCATTCCTTTTTCTAGCTGTTTTCCCTGCAATTTGCTTACAGCGCTAGGTTTTGTCTCAGGAATCGCATAGATATACACACGTGTCCCATTGCCAATTTCCTGTGTTCCCGAAAGCGCTTGTCCATCCCATTTCAGTTCCCCATCACGTGAATTGAACTGCAGGTATTTAGTAGACGTATTCGGAAAGGTAAAAGTATACATACCCGACTGATGCGATAGTGCATAATCCACTTTGATATCTTCCTGATCCAAAACAACGGAATAACTATAAGGCTCGATCTCTTCCTGATCATAACTATACAATTGTACCGGACTCAATTGGCTTGGCAAGCGCAACATTGGGCTCAGATTAAAAGCCGACGACCCTCGGTGGCTCGTTACGATAAGCGGAAGACCATATAAACGATCCGAAGTAAAATCTCCTCTTTCAGGATATACCCGCAGTATACTGTTCGGTAGGTGAACAGTTGGGTAAGTTGGAACCAATAGATGGCTGATATTTCCCATGTATGGATTGACATAATCCACAAAGTCTTTTGTGTTTTTGGCTTGGGAAAAACCTTTTAGCAAAAAGATTGAAAAAAAAGTACAGCAACAGATTGTGCGTAAAATTGCATTAGATTTCAAATTGAGGTTCTTATTTAGCATTATAATTAATTAAGTGATCAACGGTTTAAGGGGAAACTAAGGTTTCGTCCCTAAAGTTAGTTTTTTTTGATGAAATATCAGGATGGAAATTTGCATGTTAAGTGATAATACCTATATTCGGCAAGCATTCATCCAATTGGCTATAATAGCGCGTAAACCAACAATCAATATGAAAACACCCACCTGCTGGATCCGATCAACACTGATTATTTTACTGACAACATGCTTTTACCTGAGCAGCATTGCTTCACAAGTCCCCAAGATCATTTATCTTTCCGACTATGGTATTCTTCCCAACACCGGGACCAACAGCTCCGCAGCAATCAATAAAGTTCTTCAGACAATTCTTGGGAAGATCGATAGAAAACAAGCCCTTGTTTTAAAATTCAGAAAAGGACGCTACGACTTTTATCCTGAGGGCGCATTATCAAGAACATACTATATTTCAAACCACGATCAGGACAATCCTAAAGCAGTAGGTATCGCATTTGAACACTGTAACTACCTCACGGTCGATGGCCAAGGCTCCGATTTCATTTACCATGGTCGAATGTTACCGATTTCCTTGATCGAAAGTAAAAACCTGACCCTTAAAAATATCCAAATTGATTTTGAACGTCCGCAGATCTGCCAGGTCCAGATCCTGAAGAATGACACAATCAATGGTACGATCGTTTACAAAACAGCTCCTTGGGTGACCTATACAATCAAAGACAGTGTATTTTACAATACCGGCGAAGGCTGGGCTATGCGCCCAACATCTGGAATCGCCTTTGAGGAAAAAACCAAACGCATTGTTTACAATACCAGTGATATTGGGGTAGGAACAAAAAAAGTAACCGAACTTTCGCCAGGTGTTATCCAAGCCGAGCAATGGAAAAATCCAAAGCTTATTCCGGGCACCGTCGTTGCTATGCGTGCAGGGTATCGCCCCAGCCCAGGTGTTTTTGTCCATAAAGGAAAAGATATTCGACTTGAAAATATCAGCGTGCATTATGCGGAAGGCATGGGCTTATTGGCCCAGCTCACCGAAAATATCAGCCTCGACAGATTTCAAGTGGCCCTGCGCGGGGATCAAGATCCCCGGTATTTTACGGCGCAGGCTGACGCGACCCATTTTTCAGGTTGTAAAGGCGTCATCGTCTCCAAAAATGGGCTGTATGAAAATATGATGGATGACGCAATCAACATCCATGGTACTTACCTTAAAATCACCAAGCGTCTGGATGATAAAACACTGATCGTCCGTTATATGCACGACCAATCCTACGGATTCGACTGGGGCGAGGCCGGCGATACCGTCCAATTTATCCAGTCAGGCACAATGGAACTTTGGGATCAGAAAAACCAGATCCAATCCATTCACATCTTACGGGATAAAGCAGATGATCCGATCCGTGAATTTAAGATTACGTTTAAAAAAGCCCTGGATCCTGCAATAGACCCAGCGACAACAGCGATGGGTATTGAAAATCTGAGCTGGACGCCCCGTGTGGTTTTCAGTGGCAATACCATTCGTCACAATCGTGCACGCGGTGCATTGTTCAGTACGCCGAGAAAAACCCTTGTCGAAAGAAACCTCTTTGACCATACCTCCGGCACCGCGATCCTGCTCTGTGGCGACGCCAATGGCTGGTACGAAACGGGCAGTTGTCATGACATTGTGATCAGACAAAACACATTTATCAATGCCCTAACCAATATGTTCCAGTTTACCAATGCAATTATATCGATCTATCCTGAAATTCCGGATCTTAAAAATCAACAGAAGTATTTTCATAGCGGTATTATCATTGAAGACAATTTCTTTGAGACCTTTGATAAGCCCATACTTTATGCGAAGTCTGTTGATGGTCTTGTTTTTCGCGGCAATCGAATCAAGACAAATACGGCTTATCCAGCTTTCCATTGGAACAAAAAAAGGGTATTCTTCGAGCGTGTTACGCACAGTCAAATTTCGAACAATACCATTGATGACAAGAAAAGTGAGTTAACAAATTAGATCAATAGCAAACCATTTGTCTCTATGTTATCCTTCAAAAACTATAGATTACTGATTTTATCGCTGTTATGCAGCAGCATAGGATCAGAGGCCTTTGCCCAGAGTGTCAATCGCAGGCAGGAACGCCAAGCAACCGAACGCCCCAATATTGTGGTATTCTTTGTTGATGACCTGGGTTGGCAGGATATGTCCGAACCATTTTATACCACCAAAACAGCTATTAACGAGAAGTTTCATACGCCACATATCGAATCACTGGCCAAAGATGCCGTCAAGTTTACCAATGCTTATGCCACGCCTGTGTGTACACCTTCACGGGTGAGCTTTCTCACAGGTTTAAATGCTGCACATCACCGAGTCACAAACTGGACAAATCCCAAAGCCAATACACCCACAGATAGTAAAGATGAATTGCTGAATCCACCGGACTGGAATATCAATGGATTGAGCCCCGTACCCAATATTCCCCATACGATCTATGCTACACCATTTCCAAGTATTCTCAAGGCCAACGGCTATTATACCATCCATATCGGTAAAGCCCACTGGGGATCCGCTGGTACTCCAGGTGCCAGTCCGCTCAATTTGGGATTTATGGTCAACGTAGCTGGCCATTCGGCCGGGCATCCACAAAACTACTACGGAGAGCAGAACTACGGGAATCTTCCAGGCAAAACCAGTTATCAGGCTGTACCTGACCTCATGGAATACCATGGTTCATCCACCTTTCTGACCGAGGCATTGACGCAGGAAGCATTGAAAGCACTTGCCGAACCTATTCGCCGCAAAGAACCCTTTTTCCTTCATTTCTCCAACTATGCTGTCCATGTCCCGATTCAGCCCGATCCACGATTTGTACAGCGATACCTTGACCAGGGACTGGATTCTACCGAAGCAGCTTATGCCTCTTTAGTGGAAGGCTATGACAAAAGTATGGGTGATATTGTTCAGTTTCTAAAGGACAAAGGCGTGTACGATAATACGGTGATTATCTTTTTGAGTGATAATGGCGGGCTCAGTCTCAGCCCACCACGTTCGGGGACTCCCCATACGCAAAATCTGCCACTGAAGGCCGGTAAAGGCTCTCTTTATGAAGGCGGCATCCGTATTCCACTGCTGATTAAACAGGCCGGTGGACATATTGGAAGCAGCACTTCGACACCGGTCATGGTCGAAGATCTATTTCCGACTATTCTCCAAATGGCAAAAGTAAAAGCGTATCAACTTGTACAGCAAGAACCAGACGGCAAGGACCTGACAGGCCTGCTAACGGGAAAGAACGACGCAAGTTGGAATAGTCGCCCCCTTATCTGGAATGTCCCCAACAAATGGACTGTTCCCGATGGTCCGGGTATCAATTTTTTCTCCGCTGTACGCCAAGGTGACTATAAGCTGCTTTATGACATGAAACAGGGAAAACTGGAACTCTACAACCTTCAGGATGATATCGGTGAACTGAATAACCTTGCGCCCAAAATGAAAGGGAAAACCAGCGAGCTCAGCAAACTACTTTCTGATCAGCTGCGGACATGGCAAGCCCAGTTGCCGACCTACAAGACGACCGGACAACAGATCCCCTATCCCGATCAGCTCAAATCCGTTGACAAATAGCTTTTATTGTCAACAAAATAGTTTTTTTAAGTTGGTGTCAACTTTTATAGAAAGCCTTTGCGATCAGATCGCAAAGGCTTTTATTTTAAACCTTATAAAACTGATACATCATTAACATGGATAAAAATACTGGATAGCCAGAAAAACCTATTACCTCTAGTTAGTCAGCTTCTGTAACCACCCGAATAGATCTACAGCGACTTTATCTCGAACAATGTAGTATGCCCATATGGAGGATCATGAGCCGTACAGAACATAAAAATTGAGCTTTACACAAAAACAATAGATGGCTCAGCTACCTATTTTTGTATTGTAAAAACAAGTAAAGATGAAAACAAAGCACAAAGCCGCAGGCTTCTTCCGATTTTTGAAATGGTCAGCCCTAACGCTTGTTGTTCTCATCGGCTTAATCACTAGCTATATGATGCATCCCCAATTTGGCAAGAGGCCCTCAGGTGAAAGACTTAAACGTATCCAACAATCGAAGCAATTCAAGGATGGAAAATTTCGTAACAGCAGCCCAACACCACAGCTGACACAAAGCTGGACGGTAGCCCTTTCCGATTATTTCTTCAAAAAATCAGGCGAGACTAGCCCCAAACATAAGATACCTTCGGTTCCAGTCAATTGGGATAGTCTTTTTACCAGATCCCATGGTTTGGTTTGGCTGGGGCATTCCTCCTATCTGCTGCGTGCAGACGGAAAAACTATCCTTGTCGATCCCGTACTAAGCGGCAGCATATCGCCTATATCGGGCAGTGGCAAAGCCTTTGCGGGCACTGATGTAACAACAGCGGATGCGCTTCCAGCCATCGATTACCTATTTATTTCCCATGATCATTACGATCATATGGATTACAAAACGCTCAAAGCACTGCAACCCCGAGTCGGCAAAATAATCGTCGGACTTGGTGTGGGTGAACATCTGGAATATTGGGGCTACCGCAACGATCAGATTATCGAAAAAGATTGGTGGGATCAGGTGGATCTAGGAAATGGATTTCATGTAACGGTCACACCGGCACGACACTTTTCCGGTCGAAGCATTTGGTCAGCCAATACACTTTGGGCCTCATATGTCTTGGAGACGCCGAGCCTGAAACTGTATCTAGGTGGTGACAGTGGTTATGACAGCCATTTTAAAGAAATCGGCGATAAACTGGGCCCATTTGATTTGGCCATACTCGAAAATGGACAATATGACCTGAGTTGGAAATACATCCACATGATGCCCGAAGAAGTGGTACAGGCGGCAAAAGATTTACAGGCAGCAAAATTATTACCCGTACACTCCTCCAAATTTGTCCTTGCCAATCATGCCTGGTACGAACCCTTGGAGCGTATTTCCAAAGAAGCATCCATACAGCAACAAACCTTACTTACCCCACGCATCGGTGAAGTGGTTGATCTGGATGCCCCCCACAACAGCCCCAACTACTGGTGGAAAAACTGATTAAACGATGGAATTAATTGTCGCTGGCGTTATTCCAAATTTCTCTTTAAAGGAAGCGTAAAAATGAGAGAGGTTTTCAAACCCAAGATCAAGATAAATATCCACGGGTCTTTTCCGCTTATTCTCAATCAGAAAATAGGCTTCGGAAAGACGTTTCTCCTGTAGCCATTTCCGGGGCGAAGTGCGGAATATTTTTTCAAAATCACGTTTAAAACTCGCCAGGCTACGACCGGATAATTTGGCAAAATTCTCCAAAGGAACATTATACTTATAATTTTTTAGCATAAATTCCTCCAGGTCAATCTTAAAGGGTTCGGAGAAATCAAATAGCAAATTTTTTAACGAGGGATATCTTTCCAATAGTAAAGTGATCAATTCGTATATTTTGATAGTCTCCATTTGCGGGCTGACTCGATCTGAAGCTTCCGCATAGGGTGCCAGCGACTCAAAATAACTTTTGATAAAAGCATCACCTTCCAGAAGGATATTGGTATCTGTCGATTGCTTTCTATCCGAAGAGAGCTGATGATCCAATGCATACTTCTTGAGCCGGTCGGTGTGGAGCAAGATTGCGATAGACTGATAGTCCGTATTTTTCGATGGGTATTTGAATGCCTTTGCCAATTGATTTCTTCGGGCAACCAATAGCTGGCCTTCCTTTGTCACCAGCTTTCCCTTTTCATGATCAAAATGTGTTTCCCCGGATAGCTGGAACATCACCACATGTTCGGGAATAAACTGTTCATGACCAAAAGCCTTATCTACGTAACAAGAATACAAAAAGGCCTTTCCAAAATCTTTTTCTTCGATACTCATAATCACTTTTCTTTGATAGGTTGACAACTACTTTCTCGCGGCGAGCCGCTTGCGGATAATACTGACAAATTCGGGCGAAACACCGAGGTAAGACGCAATATAATATTGCGGTACCCGCTGTGATATCGTGGGGTATAAGTCGATAAATTCAAGATAGCGTTCAGCGGCAGGCTTGGCCATGGTATGGATCAGCCTATTTTGTAGCACGGCAAGCCGACGCTGTACCAACATACGAAAGACACGTTCAAATTTCGGTATTGTCTCCAGTAGTTTCTCTTTAGTCTCAGGTGTCAGCATCAAAAATTCACATTCTTCCAATGTTTCCATATAGAGGCTCGATGGTGTATGATAATGGAAGGAAGCGATATCACTGATCCACCAGTCTTCGACCGCAAAGGCCAAAGTCACCTCAAAACCATTTTCGTCAAGATAATAAATACGTACACAACCTTTCTGAAGATATCCTTCAAACTGGCAGATCTCCCCCTCTTGCAGAAGCATCGTTTTCTTGGGTTCTTTCCGTATGGTCAGCAGATCGGTGAACCGTTCAGTTTCCTCATCTGTCAAGGTTATACACTTTGATACATTTTTGAGGATATTTTCGTATAGCATAGCAATTCGTTAACCTTAATTATTTTCGTGTAAAATATAACCCGCACCATAGATACTTTCAATATGAAGTTTATTATCGAGCTGAAGCAATTTACGGATACGCGAGATAAAAACCTCCAGGCTTTTACCATTAAAAAAATCCGTGTTTCCCCAAAATAATAATAAGAGATCCTTCTTGTTGACCAATACGTTTTTATGAAGAATCAGATGATGCAGCAATTCCGCTTCGCGGACGGTCAACTTTTGCGCTTTGCCCTGCTTATCAGTCAAGCTATGGCGCTCCATATCCAGCGATAACTGACCGATCTGTAGCATACGCTCGGACGCTATTTCGGGAGCTGAGACCATAGCCAATAAGTTCCGGATTTTAAGCAATATTTCATCCATGTCAAAGGGTTTGGCGATATAATCAACCGCACCCAACGAGAGTCCTTTTAGACGTGATGTACGCTCATGCAGGGCTGTCAAAAAGAAAATCGGCTGCCCGGCTCTAAGCTGCAAGATCTCCCGGGCCAGATCGAAACCATTTCCATCCGGTAATTGCACGTCGATAATCACCAATTTGGCTATATACTCCCGAAGGGTTTCCCATCCTCCTTTCGCGGTACATTCCCATTTCACGGTAAATCCCTTGTAACGGAGATAGCGCGAGAAAACCTCGCCCAGATCGGGTTCATCTTCGATCAAAAGAATATCAATCCTGTTTTTTGCTATTGAAAGGCCCATTGTCCATGTAAATATAAAAAATAGTACCGCCACTTAGGCTATTTTCGATGCGAATTGTCCATCCCAACCGATCCAAACAAGATTTCACATAGTATAATCCCAATCCGAGTCCTGGCTTGCCAACCGAAGACTGTCCACGATAGAATGCCGTAAATAACGTATCCTTGTCCGAAGAGGCAATTCCTCGCCCATTATCCTCAACTTTGAGGCAATACTGTTCAGCTTTCTGTTCCCAGCTCAATCGAATAGTCTTGCATGGGTGGTCATTAAATTTGATGGCATTTGAAATCAGATTGTCCAATATAGAGAAATAATACCCTTCGTCCAGCCGTATGAGCAAATCCTGTCCAAGTGGGATATAATCAATTTCCATCTCCCCTTGATAACGAAGACACAATTCATCCAGGATCTCCGTTGTCAATAAGTCGATAGGGGCCTGTATAATTTTAGCCTGCTGTTCTTGTAACGCAACAGATCCCATTACCTGCTCAAAATAATCGCGGAGCTTTTTCGCCTGTCGTTCCACAATCCGTCCCAATTGCACCACCTCTTTATTGTCCAGATTAGTGTCCCTATCGATCAGGCTATGTGCACTGACCAGGATTGTTGTCAAAGGAGTATTAAATTCATGCCGCATGTGGTTTAAGAAACTCGTTTTCAGATCGGCCAGCTTACGTTGGTTGACCCAGTTTTTGTATGTTCGAAAACTCAGCAGTACGATAACAGCAATACAGGTCAAGGAAAGCAAAAATACGGGTGCCATTTGCCGGATGATCCGCCAGTTCCGGTTCTCATAATCCACATAGAGACTATAGGTAAATCGATAAGGTATGGGCTCCTTATCACTGACCGCCAGCTGGAATACCCGATTGTTGAGCGAGGTCTTCCTGAGCGAGCCACTGATAGTTCCTGCTCGATTGTCGCCGGAGCTTTCATAAAAAGTCATCCATATGCTGTCTTTTACGTTGTAAAGTTCCAACTTATCGAAATGGAACAAGTAAATGAGTGCAGGATCGAGCTTTTGTTGCTGTACGATTTGCCCAAAGATGCTGTCCAAGGACTGTTTCGTACGCATAGCTTTGAGAAATAATTCCATTCGGGTCTCACCATACTGTACTGCATCGGGCGACTTATCGGTCACTTTCTTGAACCAGGTATTCAGGTAAGGTACCAGTTCCGTCTGGAATAAGGCATCTCCTCCCGGAAAGATCTTGTCATCCATAATGACTGTACCATAGGCATTCTGGACCAAATTGAGCTGTCCAATCTGATAGTTCTTGTCTTCGAGCTGATAGGTCTTAAATATCAGAAAGCCGATCAATACAGCCAGAATTAGGAAGCTGGTACCAAATGCCCAAGGGTATATATTTCTATCGGCGCTGTTCATCTGTTAAAAATAGCATCTATTTATCTATTCGGAATAGCTATTAACCTTTTATTAGGCATTTGTTAGGTTTCCGTTAAGCAAAGTATAATCTCTTGCATCGTATCTTTATCAGATAACAAATTAGCAAATTATGTCCAAAATTTTACAGACCTTACTTTACGGCTTATGTTACCTATTGCTGAGCAATATCGTATGTGCACAGTCAAATTTCTCGAAGAAAGTACTTGAACAGAGCCAGCTTGATTTTGTCAATCTGGGGTTCGGAATGTTTATTCATTACGGCATGCCGACCTTTATGGAGCAAGATTGGTCCGATCCCAATGCCCCTTTGGGGCTATTCAAATCACCGAAGCTCAATGCCGACCAATGGGCCAAGGCAGCCAAATCGGCCAATATGACCTATGGCTGTCTAACGACCAAACATCATAGCGGTTTTCCGATCTGGAACACAAAAACCACCGATTACAATGTCATGAACACCCCATTGCACCGCGATGTAGTCAAGGAATTTACAGAAGCCTTCCGTAAAAATGGTCTGCGAGTCATGCTCTATTATTCCATCCTAGACATACATCAGGGGATACGTCCACATACCATCACCAAAGCTCACATCCAGTTGATCAAAGATCAGCTGACCGAATTGTTGACGCAATACGGTGAGATAGATGCTTTGGTAATCGACGGCTGGGATGCTCCCTGGTCACGGATCTCGTATGATGACGTTCCTTTTGACGACATCTATTATCTGGTCAAGTCCCTACAGCCCAAGTGCCTATTGATGGATCTCAATTCAGCAAAATATCCTGGGGATGCGCTATTTTACACAGATATCAAATCTTACGAACAGGGAGCGGGACAGTTTATCTCCAAAGAACATAATAAGTTGCCGGCAATGGCCTGTTTACCGCTACAACAGAGCTGGTTCTGGAAAACATCATTTACTACGACGCCGGTAAAAGATGTGAAGGAACTCGTAGAGAAATTCGTCATTCCCTACAACGATGCCTATTGTAACTTTATGCTCAATGTAGCACCCAACAGTGACGGTCTGATGGATCAAAATGCTTTGGATGCGCTAAAAACCATTGGAGCACTTTACAAGAAAACACCCAACTACAAAGCATTGCCAAGTTACCAGGCACCGATTGTAGATCATAACCTCGCAAGACAGATTCCTTCTAATAGCAGTTGGGGAGAAGATATGAGTATTATGGATTTCGCCAATGATGACAATTTCGGTAGCGCATGGGTATCCAATCCGTCTACCAAAGGAGAGATCTGGTATGAATTGGATTTCGAACGCAGCAAAAACTTCAACAGTATTGTCATTACCGAAGGCAAGGACAATCCCTCCACTTATAGTCTGAGTTATTTGAAAGATGGTAAATGGTATCCCCTTGCGGCAAGTCCGGTAATACAGGGGCGTATCAAGATCTTTCGCTTTGAAGAAGTATTGGGGCAAAAATTACGCTTGAGTATCCGACCTGAAAAAGAGCGTGTGGTCCTGAATGAGGTCGGTGTTTATCAGGAGCGGCGATAGTTTTTTTTCGATACAAGTGCTATGGAACCAGCTTCCAGGGCCTTCGCATCATCCCGATGGAAACCTGCGCCCAGTAGGAACGTCATCCTGAGCAAGCGTCGGAAGCGCTAAGCCTTCCATGTAAAAAAAGGGTTCGAAATAAATTCGAACCCTTTTTTATCGTTTTACCATCCGGGATTCTACCCTAACTTGTTATTTAAAACAAGCGCCGAAGACGGAATTGGGTAAAAATATTGTTTATCGTCCTCATACCATATCCTACTCATGGTCTTACCCCACTCCAAGTGGTTGTCAGCAGTCATTGTCTGGGAGTTTTTAGCTCCTCCCACTTTGACTTTGGTAACCCCCTGGGCGTTAGTTTCAGGTTTATTACCGTCAAATAGATTACCCACGATTTGACTACAAGATCGATCGATTTGACTACATCCAAAAAACACCAAATCATCAACTTTGTAATATCAAATTATCTAAAACAGAAAAATACATGAAATCACAAAAAGTATGGTTTGTCACTGGTGCCTCTAAAGGGCTTGGGCTAACCTTAGTAAGAGAATTGCTCGCCCAGGATTATCTTGTTGTGGCGACTTCACGAACAAAACAAACACTGGAAGATAAAATTGGCGATCATGAAAATTTTCTACCCCTTGAAGTTGACATCACCAACGATGCAGATGTCAACCGGGCGGTGCTCTCGGCCATTGACTATTTCGGTAGGATCGATGTTCTCGTTAACAATGCTGGATATGGGCAAACAGGTGCGCTAGAGGAACTCAGTGATCTGGAGACACGACGCAACTATGATGTTAATGTCTTTGGCTCGCTCAATTTCATCCGTCATATTACACCCTATCTCCGGCGCCAACAATCCGGACATATTTTCAATATTGCGTCCATCGGCGGCCTGGTGGGTAATTTTCCGGCATTCGGAATATACTGCTCCACTAAATTTGCTGTCGCTGGTTTTACGGAAGCTCTGGCGGTCGAAATGCAGCCTTTTGGAGTGCATACAACACTGGTCTATCCGGGCTATTTCAGGACCGAATTTCTATCTGAAAATTCCATCCATACCGCAGCAAATCCAATAGCAGACTATATCTCGGCTAGGGAAACCGAAGCCGCACATCTACAGCAGATTCACGGCAATCAAGCCAATGATCCACAAAGAGCAGCCATGTTATTGATCGAGCTGAGTACAATGTCCAATCCCCCATTTCATTTTCTGATGGGTGAAGATGCTTATGAACTCGCTAAAAATAAAATCAATGCGTTGACTGCTGAGATTGAAAAATGGAAAAGCTATACGGTATCCACGGGTTTTGAGCGATCCGTTAAATAGCACTTTAAAGCCTACGGTATCGAAGAACACCTCGTAATAACAAAGGATAAAATACGTAAATTTACAATTATGGAGAATACATTTCGCTTTCATTCCCTTTCGGAGTTCCATAGCTTTTGCGGACTGCCCAAACCTGAACACCCATTAATCAGTTTGGTTGACTATAGTCAGGTACACTACCCTATCAATGACACAAAATTAAATTGGATCCAGCACTTTTATTCGATCGGATTAAAGCGAAATGTAAACGCCAAATTTAATTATGGACAACAGCAGTATGACTTTGACTCAGGGGTACTGACCTTTGTGTCGCCCTTACAATTTCTAAAGGTCGAGATCAATCAGGAGATCCGTACCGAGCCTAGTGGCTGGATTCTCTTGATACATCCTGATTTTTTGTGGAACAGCGAATTGGCAAAGCATATCCATACGTACGATTTTTTTCAATATGAAGTCAACGAGGCCCTTTTTCTTTCGGATAAGGAAGAAGCTACTATCGTGGATATTCTTCAAAACATCGAAAAAGAGTATCAGTCTAATATCGACAAATTCAGTCGCGAACTGATTCTCAAGCAGATCGAACGGCTGCTGATCTATGCCGAGCGTTTTTACGAGCGTCAGTTTATCACACGAAAAAAATCAACCCAAGAACTTGTCACACGATTTGAGCAACTCCTTTCAACACAGTTTGACCGGGACAAATTGCAGGAGCACGGTGTTCCAACGGTCAGTTTTCTGGCGCAGCAGCTCAACTTATCCCCCAATTATCTGGGCAGCGTCCTCCGAGTCTACACGCAACAAAGTACGCAGCAGCATATCCAACATAAAATGATTGAATATGCCAAAGTTCGTCTGAGCACCAGCTCCATGTCAATCAGCGAAATTGCTTACGAACTTGGATTTGAGCATCCACAATCTTTCAGCAAGGTATTTAAGAAAACTACGCAACAGAGTCCTGTTGAATTTAGGCAGCTGTTTCATTAAATATCCTCTCAAAAAAACAAGTTCATGCGCATCCATAAGTTTTACTTTAACTTTTTCTCAGCCTAAGTATACTTAAATCCTTACGGCAAAAAGCGACACTAACCGCTGTTCTATTGACCCGAATAATACCCTTTCACGCCAATTCCTATTGTCCAGAAGAATTTAGATTTTTCCAGGTCTTCGAGTAACATATCCACATTATCTTCATACTCACCCTCAGCCTTTATTGCTTCGATGTCTTCCTGGATATCCTCTTCGGTCATCTGTCGCCAGACACCAACTGAACTATTCAGAAAGGTATAGCAGTATCCCGCTTCGGAATCATCTACGGGGCCACTGTTCTTTTCACTCAGGATATTGAGCAATTCCTCGGCCTCCACCTTAAAAGGGTTCAGCCCATAGATGCTGATCTCCGTTTTTTCCGGAAATGGTCCGTTAATACTTTCGATAAATTCGAGTTGCCCACGATCATTGAAGTCCAGCCTCAATTCGAGTTCATCATAATAATACTGGCCATCCAGTGCCTCCGAAGGCGGTCCAAGAATAGCTTGCACCTCCATCTGCCCTGCGCCCAAAGCCACTGACCCTATATTCTCAATATCAATCCCTACAAGCGGGATAAGTTCGATCTTTTTCATAACTATTAACCTCGTTTGCATTTATATCGTATAGAACATAAACTATTATACTAAAGTTAGGAAAAAAGTAAAGAACAGACCAAAACACAATCAAGATTACGATTCGTTTCATTTTTTCTCTTCGTAAAACTTCTGAATTTTCTTTAGATAGGCGATCGATTTAGGAGGAGAAATACTATCACCAAACTCCTCATACACGCTATAAATGGCATTTTTTTCACCAAGTTCATAAGCCTTGAGCAGATAAAATAATGCTTGATTTCTTGATATACTATCCTTACCTGCAAGCTCAATGCCATCTATCGTACCCTCCCAAGTAAGCATATCATATAGGTTCATGTAAGCTTCTGGACATTGATGTTTATTCGCCATCAATAGCGCATAATAATATAATTCAGGTATTTTTAAGACCAGCTGATAATTAATAGACACTTCATTGTAAGCCTTAAAATCGCCCTCATTAATAGCTTTACGCCAAAGTGAATCAGCCTCCCTTTTAGGTAAGTCCAAATCTTTCCAAGGTTGATCAATGCTCGCTATTTGTTTTTGTTCAACATTATGATTGGCAGCTCACGAAAAACAAACCAAAAAGAACTATAAGCAACGATAGTATATCAATCTCTGTTTTTTTCATAATCAACATACTTCAATTTATTATTTACCACTACATCTGACAAACGCATTAGTTCTCTAAAATTTTATCCCCTTAATTAACATTCCCCTTGTGATCATTGAACATCACTTTCTTCACATAATCACTTTTTCCACTAGCCATAAAAACTGCGGAATCCTGTGATATATAATTACGAAAAAAGGAAAGCAATTGCGGGCTGGCTTCATAGACCAAATAATTTAACCTTACGGTTTTGTTATCTGGGTTCAAACACAATTGACATAATGATTTTTCATGATCGAAAAACTCGACATCCAGATTTGAACAATAATTATGTTTGTGTAGGATATCATCCATTTCGGGCTTGTATCGTTTTAATTTGGACATTTCATCCAGGAGGCTATACCATTTTGCTAGCTGAACTGTATCATTTTCTGCAACAAAAAATGCAGTGGAATCATGCCTATAGGAATCGCTCAAGTATCTTTCCTCACCATACTGTTCATCGACGATTTCTCGATTAAACAAAATCCGCAATTCCTTTTTCCGCTTCTTTTTCTTAGGTCCACAAGAAAACAATAACAAAGCAGAAAAAGATATCGCATAAAAAAATAAAAATGTAATTAGATTACTCTTCATAAAAGAAAAAAAGTTTCATCAATACCCAAATCGTTTGGTTTTAAAAGGGTTAAATTCATTCGGTATTTCATCAGAAATAATTGAAAAGAGGTCACCAAAATCAGATGAATACATTTTCGTATCATAGTAAAGGGAATCATTTAGAAAAATCTGCGCTCTACTATAGCCTTGGGCACTCTCAATTTTCGGCTCTTTGAATTCCCCTAATTTTTTCAAAAAGATATCACCATTTTTCAACATAAATTCAATGCTATCGGTCATTGTCGCAGGCTTAAAGTGATTAGCATCTAAGTCGTAGAGTCTTCCCGCTCTCGCCTTCGCATTTCCGGTCTCATCAAATTTTAGACTAATATATCCAAACCCTATGGTATAAATAACATGGCATACCTCAGATTGCGCCTGTTTTGAGCGACAGCTAAGGACAAAGATTACAATACACACAACAAGAAATAGCCATATACCTTTTATCATATTTCTGTTTTGAAATGATTAATTATTTCTAATAAGATAACTAACGTAATATTATTCCATAATTAAATTAGCAAAAATATCCAACAATCTGAGGGAATAAATCCGCCTGCAAAAAAAAAGCCTCCATCCGGAGGCTCTCTCATTATATATTATTTGGTGGTTTTTTTCTACCAATTGTCATTGGACTTGCTATCGTTGATGCTCTTTGAGAATTCATTGATATACTTATTGATGAATACATCTAATCCCTCCTGTAAACTCTTCCTAGCTACTTTGCCACTGCTCCCATACAGCGCATTTTTTGACATAAAGTTGTTTCGGCCATTCAGTGGATATTCGATTCCACCAGGCGAGACAAAGTATTTGTAATTAGGCGTAAACCTGATTTTCCCATCCTTGAAGTCCAAGGTAATTTTATAATAAAAATCATAGTACGTTTTAGCGGCCAGATATGTAGTGTAGACAGCTTTCTGCTCCATGGCATCTATCACGATCTGCTCACCTTCGATTTTCGTCGTAACTTTCTCAGGATTATTATAATATGAATTCACATATTTTAGCACCGCTTTATAGAGATCATTCTGTGATCTATCGCCAAAATTCAACACAACATAGTTTTTGGACTCATCGCTAGCATCTACAAAATCCTTCGGTGTTATTTTCATTGATTGCGCCTGCACAAATGCTGCAACGATACAAAACAATAAAACGGCAAAAAACTTCTTACTCATAACTTCTAGTCCTTTTCTCCATTTAAGATTAACTATATTAATATATATTGCTATGCCAACAGATATTATGCCAAAATCGTTAATTGGCATTTAAATAATCATTTTAATCTTTATCTTTTAAGATAAATGAACCAATCGGTAAGGGATACGCTCTTTAAGCTATTGATGATGTTATCCTCGACCGCGAGACTTCGCAATCTCGTTTTCAGTAGATCCACCCGATCCTCCGAGGAGTCAGACAAGTTGCGGAAAACTCAAAATATGGTTATATTTAGCTGGCTGTAGTGCCTATTCCAACTGCGATCAACAATAATGGATAAAGGAAAGCAAACTTTTGATCTAGCTAGTATAAGACTGGAGAAAGGACTGACACAACAAGAACTGGCGGACCAGTCTGGTCTTACCAGCCGCACCATTCAACGTATAGAGAAAGGTGAAGTGATTCCCTATGGCGATTCTGTCCGGAAACTTGCGCAGGCACTGGGGCTTTCTGTGGCGGAACTTTATTCCTCCTCCGTAAATATACAGCCGGCAGATACTCTCCAAACCACTACAACGATCGAAACAACCGACACGATAGAAACCACGGTAGCTGTAGAGACCAATATTTTGAGCTACTTCCATTTTATGCCACTAGCTGGAGTTATATTTCCATTTTGCAATCTATTGCTTCCGCTATTTCTTTGGATCAATTACAGAGACCGGAATCGCTTATATGACTATCATGGTCGAATATCCATCAACTTCCAGTTGACCATGAGTCTCCTGCTAATGCTGTTGATTATGTTGCTCGTATTCTATTTTCCTGTAGGCTTCGCGTTGCTCACAATTGTATATCTCTATACCTTAACCAGCTGCATTATCAACGGCATCCGTGCACTCAGCAACAAGCTCCCCCGATACCCAGTCGCTATTCCATTTTTAAAGCTTCCATCCCGCTATTTTTAGGTTTTTATGTCTTTCATGCGACATGTCGCGCAGTTGTCGTGTAGCTGTCGTCCCTATCTCAATAGGCTTATTCAGATATTTGAAATAAAAAAAGCCATGAAAAAAATCTATCTTTTTGTATCCCTGATCGGTTTGTTATGTAGCAGCCGACAAGCGATCAGCCAAAGTCATGTTGTCACACGGTTGGATGGTTCAACTATTCCTGGAAGCGTTATTGATAGTACTGTAACTACACTGATGGATCAGGCAAAAGTACCAGGAATCGGTCTCGCGATTCTCAACAACAAAAAAACTGTCTACCTCAAAACCTATGGTTATAAGAATAAGCTCTGTGGGGAATTACTCGATACAGCTTCCATTGTCTACGCAGCATCCTTCAGCAAGGCTGTCTGCGGATTTCTCTGTATGAAATTGGTCGATAGTAAAGTTTTAGATCTGGACAAACCACTTTATCAATACCTCAAAAAACCTATCCCCGAATATGCTAATTTCACTGGACTGAAGGGCGACGACCGATGGAAAAAAATCACAGCCCGTATGTGCCTCAGCCATACCTCAGGTTTTCCCAATCTGAAGTGGTACGACCCTAGGGCAGTAAATCCCGATTATGATTCGCTCGGTATGGTCAAGATCTATTTTGAACCGGGTTCACGCTATGCCTATTCCGGAGAAGGGTTCAAACTTCTCCAATTGGCACTGGAGGAGCTCAGTGGTAAGACTTTTGACGACCTGGCCAGCGAACTTGCTTTTAAACCCATTGGCATGTACAGATCAGGTTATGTCTGGCACAGTAGTTTTGGTGATGACCTAGCTATAGGCCACAATGCTCGTGAACAGCAGAATATAAAAAGCAAAAAGACTGTTGCTGTCGCCGGCGGTTCTATGGTCACTACCATTAGTGATTACGCAAGGTTTATCGAATATGTTATCCAGGGCAAAGGAATCAAGGAAAACACGTTTGCGGAAATGATCCGTCCACAGATCCGCATATTCTCTAAAACACAGTTTCCACCGATCAGCACCGAAACAACAGATGAAAATGAAGGGGTTCAACTTGCCTATGGTCTAGGTTGGGGATTGCTCAACACACCTTATGGCCGGGCCTTTTTTAAAGAAGGTGGTGACGATGCCTGGAAAAATTACAATATCAATTTTATTGACCGTGGCATCTCCATTGTGATGATCTGCAATAGTGTCAATGGCAGCATACTATTTAAGGACCTGCTCGCGCAGCTGATCGGTGATACTTTTACCCCCTGGAAATGGGAACAGTATTATCCCCTTGGTTACAAAGTGGATTAAAGGTTCAAAAGAAACTGTCTTTAAGCAAGAATAGACTTCTGATTCCTATGCAAGAGATCGACAATCTAATCCTGAAGCAGAATCCCGGATATTAGCCTTGGGAGGATATGCCATTTACAATTCGCGTTTTACTTAACGGCTTGTAAATGGCACTGGACAATACACCGAAGAAGCATTATTTTTAAGGCAGATTTTACATGACCGATAAAAATGAAGATGCGGTAGAAATCTCCTTCCAGGGAGACATACCGCAGACTTATATCCGTCGGTCACAAACAACATTTAACAAAGCATCATTAGCTCCAGTTTACATTAACCCATTTTATGAAACTTAAAAAATTCTTCCTTTATGCATGTGCTATCATTGTACTTTATTTTGGTATTGGTGCATTGTTATTAAACTTTGAAATTATCCAGCGGCTTTACATTTTTCCGGGCTGGTCCATCAAACATGGAGCCACGGATGAAGACAGTTCGACAGTCAGTGCCGACGGGCCGATCATTATCTATCGTGATGGTAAGATGTTAAATTATCAAGTGGTTCCTTCCACAACAGAATTTACAGCATCCGTTGCTGAGATAAGCGAAAATGACAGCCTACGGTGCTATGTCGATGAAACGGGCGACCAGTTCCGATTCTCGCTGAACAGCAGCGTTAAGACACAACCCAGTGAATACCCCCACCCTCCAAAGATATTGGCGCTATCCGATATCGAAGGTAATTTCAAAGGATTTAAATCTATTTTACAGGGTAATGGAGTTATAGATGGTCAATTTAACTGGACATTCGGAGCAAATCATCTCGTTCTGAATGGGGACTTTTTTGACCGTGGACTTCAGGTCACAGAATGCCTCTGGTTGATCTACAAACTGGAGAATGAAGCCGAAAAACAAGGTGGGAAGGTTCATTTTATACTCGGAAACCATGAGATGATGAATCTCAAAGGGCAGCTAAAATATGTCCGTGACAAATATGAGCATAATGCCGATACGCTAAAACTACCCTATGCAGACTGGTACGCAAGAGAATCGGCGCTCGGACGTTGGCTGCGGACAAAGAATGCCGTAGAAAAAATCGGCGACCTGCTGTTTGTCCATGCCGGAATCCGAAAAGATTTCCCCAAGGAGTACACGATACAACAGATCAACGAAAATGTGCGGGCAGGTATTGACAAAACCTTCAAAAAAGGCGAGCAGGCCAAGGATCTCTTTATCGGTAATGAAAGCGCGATCTGGTACCGCGGCATATCAACCGAGGAGGAATCACAACAGGATCTCGAAAATACACTGCTCAGATTCAAGGCAAGTAACATGATCGTTGGCCATACGATTGTCGATCAAATCAAATCCCTCTACCAAGGAAAAGTCATTGCTATAGATCTGGATCACAAAACGAATTCCGATCAAGGAAAAATGTATGCACTATGGATCGAAAACGGTGCGTTCTACAGCACGAATCAACAGGGGACAAAAGAAGTTGTCAAATAACACTACCTTATTAAAAAACATGAACCAATAAAAAACAGATCATTCCGAAAAAAGTGTTACGCACTGCCCACAGGATAGTATCCAAATTTTGGGGCAGTGCAACGACCTAAGCTTTTACTTTAGGATCAATCCAATACACCGTCGCGTCTGCATGGCTAAAAAACTCCATCGGTGTCAAGTGGCAATCCATGGTATCCTGCAGCCCACCATCGGTGTAACTAACCACTTCTTCGGAAGGTATGACCAATCCGGTCACGATCGCATCCTCATCAAGGCAATTTAAATCGGACAACAGCACATTAATATGGTTGGCCGTTACCCATTGTTCCATTTCCTCTTTATTTACCTGTCGCACACGTTCGGCAAGGAATTTCGCTTCTTCAACTTCTTTTTCGACACTATTTGGGTAAAATAAGCGTAAGAACGCTTCGTACTTATCAAATGATTTCAACCGGATGGCCTCATTACGCAGAAACTGCTTCTCACCCAATTGCCCGTATTCCTGAGCGTATTTTCGCAATTCGATCTGGTGCAATTCGTGGTCGGCACATTTCGCCAGTTCGGATAGCGCATAGACATCCGTACCATGGCCATCGTGATTATTCAGATATTCCCAGAGATCGCCTTTGACGACCTTGGGTTTCTTATGTTCCAGGACATTATATCCTTCAGCAATCCATTGTTCTATTTGTTCCCTTCTCATACTGTTATTTTTTTAAATGCGTAAAACCCATGACTAACTCATAGTCATCGACGCCACTCCTAGCAGTGCCAACCTGTTTATAGCTAAACAAATGCACGATAGAGAAAGTTTCCGATTTAATAGAAAAAGGCCAGGACACCAATAGGAACCTGACCTTCTATAACTAAGTTATCCAAACTATGGATACCTATAGGACAATAAATTAGCGTAGACAGTTTGCCTATTTAGCTATTTTCTTTCGCCCATTCTACTGCTACCTAATGAATTTAATACGCAAAAAGTGTTCTTTATTGCTTGATATAATGTTCAGCATATATTGTTTCAACCCCTTCAGATTGATCTTGACTACGTTTTAACCCCATATACTGCCGATAGGTAAGTGTTTTATATTCGGGTTTCTCCTTTGCCTCCAAATAATAGTGATAAAACCGAAAATAATGACCGTCAGGAGCTTCATCGTTGATGAGTGTATGACTGTTTTTATTGACCACAAACAACAGCGCTGTTCTAAGGTGCTTCTTTATTTGATCGGGGTTATATACATCGAAATTTATTCCTAGAAAGTATAATATACCCTCCTTTTCCCAGACTCTGCAACTCACATCTGCGTCTTTATAGTAAAAATCCGTTTTCCCGAACTGCTTATCAAAATAGTTTTCCAATTGTTCCGTTTCTTCGCTCGTCTTAATAGCGACTTCATAAGCCTGAATGGTCTTATCTGTTCGGTCCTCCAAAAATCGCACAGTATTGGATAAATAAATATTGTTATTGTATCGATTGAGATTACCGGCCAATACTATTCCGCCGAAGCGCATGACCGAACTGCTATCACTGATAAATTTGACGGTCTCATTTTCAAGATATGTTTTGTAAGGCGCTGTTTCCACACCCAGCATATTGAGCTGTTTCTTGTCGATTGGAAAACGGAGATCCGCCAAATCAAACTCCTTCTGCTTACAGGAAATACACAGGAGCAAGATCAGGTTAAAAATAAACAGTAGTTTTTTCATCATTAATCGTTATTAATTTTCGCGTTTCGGCATGCTTCCTCTGTCTCCCTGTTCTTTGATTTCCCTTCCGCTCAGCTCCATAATCCCCAGATCCGTGTTGTAACTAGATTTATAGCTTTTCGAAAAGATAAACCGGAAGTATCTTAATGTCCCTTCGGCTTGTGCGAAACTCTTGGGGTCATAAAAAAAAGATTCTGTTCCCATATCTCGCTCGTCTGGAACATGGAGCGCCCGCCCCGTTCTATCTCTGTCAGACCATTCACCACCATCATAACGAAAGAAGATGTCAGATTTATAATTTTGATATGTCCCCCGATATACATGTGCCTTTTTCTTTTGATCTATATAGGTTATTTTAAAATTTATGTCATCCACAAATTCAATTTTATTGGAGCCTTTGGTCTTTTCTTTGCTGAATATAACACTGATGTCGTTGTATTCCGAGTTTGACTGTGCCCGCTCATAGTTCGCTGTAAAATACCAGGTTGTGTGTTGAAGTGGATAAGTTTCCGTAGCCGGAAAGGTACAATGATCGGCGGAAAAGGGAAATCTTTGCCCCCTGTCATAGATTAGCAGATATTTGATCGTATGAAATCGCTTATTATCGATGACCGTATCCTTTCCGATCATAAATTTATTGACCGGATTTTTAAACGGAAGCTGGTAAGTATTGTCATCGACCCTCTCAAACCCAGCCCCTTCACCTTCTAACCGTTCCCTGAAAACTTTTAGATCACTGGCTGTCAGGTAAGTCAGCAGCAGTTCATTCTTATCCCCCATCCGTCTGGCGGATAGCACTACTCGCTCCTTATTCTGCGGATGCAGGTAAAGTGTGTCATTCACATGCTCGAATCCTGTAGGCAACAGATAATTTTCATTTAATCGGACAATTTCATTTTCCCGTACCCCTTCATCGGTAAAGAGCTGGATGAAATGCATGGGATAGAATTGTTGTGCTGAAAGGCTTTTGCCCATACAGCAGGCAAATAACATAAGGGTCAACAGCTTGACTATTTTTCTGTTCATTTTTTGCTTTTGTGATCTATTTGACCGTAAAGATAGGGATAGTTCGTATGCAGGCAAGACCGCTTTAATATCCGTGCAGGACCGCTTACAATTCGCTATCCCTAGCAAAATACCACAAATAATAGCACTGAAGCTTTTTATCTTTTGAAGGATGCTTGGCAAAAAACAAAATTTCCACTGCGTATCACTCCATACACTGTCACACAAAAGCCCAACTGATTTGGTTAATTTTTATGGTGTTAGACCCTAAAGGTAAACGTGAGCGCAAAATA
Source organism: Sphingobacterium sp. BIGb0165 (assembly GCF_024810095.1). Classification (NCBI taxonomy): domain Bacteria; kingdom Pseudomonadati; phylum Bacteroidota; class Sphingobacteriia; order Sphingobacteriales; family Sphingobacteriaceae; genus Sphingobacterium; species Sphingobacterium sp. BIGb0165. Next base: position 216,047 of record NZ_JANUEB010000012.1, read on the forward strand.
TAACAGCACAAGACTGATCATTAGAAAGATGCTATTGGCAACCAGCATGAGCACACCTAATGTCGTCTGTCTTGATTTTATCGCAAGTATAAATGCCAATATCACCAATCCAAATACGAGGAGTATCCCCAACTCATCGAGATCAATGCTACTCAACTTTTCGAGATAGCTAAATACCAAAATAGCAAGTGAAATATGAACTAGCGTAACGATCAAACACAATTTGGACGTGGACATAGCTTTATTTTTTATACATAAACAAGTATTCGCCCCGATGGTTTCTGTCTTAACAGAAAAAGGTTCTCTTTTTCTCGCCCCATAGCATCTACTCTCCTTTACGTTGTATCAAACGTCTATAATAGACAATTTTACCTGTCTCGGTAAGTCCTTGAATGGTTATCCATACCCCCTTATTGCGACTATTATTATAAAATACAAATTCCTTGGGGGTCGTCAGCTCAAGATCAAAAAAAGGATCCCAATACAGGGTCATGCGTGTATCTACTCCCGAAGACAGACGCGATGCAGCGGTAGGATATCGCTTACTCTCATATTCCTTCATCGGCATATAGCCTGCTATTGTTTCATGATACGCTACGGCACCTAGATCACGGTCTATCTCCCCTGGACTATATTCGAAAACTACAAGGACATTAAGCCCCGAATATACAGGAGAATTATAGCTGCGATAAAATTTCAGATAAGGGTAGTTGGACACATCTTCATCCAGGAAAGACAGCTGCGACTGGGTGTCCAACTCCTCTGATTTACTCGGTTGATTATTTGATGTTTTTCCCATGTTGGACATTACATTAGCATCACTGCCCCGCTTGTTGGGTGCTCCCGTTCCCCCCATCAACTTTCCATTGAGTATGACAACGACATCTCTCGCCGGCACCTTTCTGGTGATATACTCGCGTAACGATTGGCTTGTTTTGATCACTACGCTATCCATTAAGGGTAATAAAATCGAATCTGGCTCATGTACTGTCGGCGGTTCAACCGATCTAAACCGACGCTGTAGACGGTCTATCTCCCGCTGCCTGCGCGTCCGCGTTACCTCGGCAACCTGCAGTACACGGTTGCCACGTGCATCGATGGTGAAATACGCAGATCCCAGCCCTTTAGTAATTCCTTGCTCGCTGTGGACATGTGCTGTGTTATACACCGGAACGAGCACGGGATACCGGTAATTGTTCGGATTTGCAAAACCATACTGAACACTAAAGGGTGTGAATTTCAGTTTACTGTAGACTTGAATCATCCTGGTCTCCAAAGAGTCAAATACAATCAGATCAGGAATCACAAACTTTCCCTCTTTGTCAAACAGCTGTTCGCTGTACTGCATTCGGGGAGCCAGGCGATCCTGATAACCAAACGAGATCCCTCTAGCCGGCGCATTCCTTTTTTTCCCTTTATTGACCTCATCGGTGTAGTCTGCATAAAACTTGGACCAAGATCCCTTTTTCAGTTTAATCTGGCCACTGACCCTGATCAGCGAATCCACAAGCGGTGTTGTATGTGTTCGACAATAGCTATAATCCCAGTTTTGGAGCTGGATAAATGCATTCTTGTCTTTTGTTTGCCCCCACAATAACTGCGGGTATAATAGCGGCTGCCTACTTAAGGGCTGGAAATAAATATCTGTCAGCATGCTCTGTGTGCTGTCTACCGGAACTTGGGCATCAACAACCGAAACCGAAAGTTTTGCAAACTTCTCCCCATCCGGCAGGGCCACCGCAACGCGCCCTTCCGACTTTTCCTTAAATGTACTACTAACCGTGACAGTGGGGACGACCTGAATCTGATTAGCCCCTACCAGGAGGCTAGCCTGGGAAATTACCTCTTGCTGGCTATCTCGCAATACCGCTTGCAGGATTCCATATTCTACATCGCTCTTTTTTAACGGAATATTGATTTTCTTTCCTGCTTTGAGCGTCAGTTCCTGATCGAACAATCCCCTTTTTCCTATCCCTACCGCTACTTGAACCGTTTGGGACGCTTGGTTGGTCTGGAGCTGGACAAGCAGTAAAGAATCTTGCTCTACCAGTACCACCCTTGTACCCTGTACGCTTTTCGGAATTTTATCCTGGTGCTGTAGACCTTTCGGATCTGTCCAGTGCAGTGTATAGTTGCGATCTGCATCAAATTTATCCCGAAGCGTCGCCAAGCCCGCGGAATCTGTCACAAACTCCGCTGAACTATGACCTTTGTCATCTATTATTTTACCCCTGGCCATCACTGGGTAGCCTCTACTGTCCAAAGCCTGCACCAACAGACTATTGTCCATGCCGCCGAGTAGAATACCCCCCTCAGGCCGGATCGAAAGCCTAAAATCATCCGTTTGCACGGTCTTATTTCCCCTTTCGCTATGGGCGATACTATCAGCGGCAGTCGAGAGCTGGAGAATACCCAACTTTTTATAATAGGGTCTGCTATCGGTACAGGAATCCATGATGGTATTCGCATTGACAAAAATTTCGTTACCCCGGTACCCAGTAGGGATTTTAAAATAGCTGGCTGTCACCCCCTTGTTAATCAAGGCTACAGATCGCCAAAGCTCGCTACCCCTTTCGTCGATAAGTTTCATGTACATATTGTGTAGATTTTGGACTACCGCACCATCTTTTATAAAGTAGCCCTTAAACCAAACCGTATCTCCGGGTAGATAATAATCCCGGTCTGTATGTAAATAGAGGTGACTGGACTGCGCGTAGCCTGTAACATATGTTCCGATCAACAATAGGCTACATTGTAAAACTTTCAGTATGTATTTTATCATTCAATTTGAATTAGAACTAGGGTACGATCAATAGGGCAAATTATTCAACAGCAAGAGTTACAAAACTCAGGAGACGGCATAGCTTAAAAAAATCGCATTCACAGCAATTGGTTACTTACTGAAAGTTGAAAAGAAAAACGCAATAAAAAAAATATATTTGATAAACAATCGATTGCACTATTTAACTTAGCAGATAAAATACAAGGTCACCTGATCCTTCGATTGCGTTGGTTTTTATAAGTTCCGCAAAAGATTTACGGTCGTTTGTATTTATAAGTATGGACAGATCTCCAAATAGGGTACGCTATTTTCCTATTTTTTTAAAAAATTTATTGATGAACATCAGGAAGGAGGAATAGCAGTCTCAACGCATATGAAAGTAACTGGAAGCAAGCCCTTGGCGGAGCTATAGAAAGGCGATGTATAGAAAACAACAAAGGCTGCACTGTTTTATTGACAGGCAACCTTTATCAAGTATATAAATGAATAAAAAATGGGTGCTTAATCTTTATTTTCCTTTTTGTAAGCATAATAGAAAACAATCGGCAGAATGGAGAATGATAGAATCATACAGATAATCAACCCACCGACAATCATAATGGCCAATGGTTTCTGGATTTCGGACCCCATTCCATTGGACAGTGCTGCCGGTAATAAGCCCATCGCGCCCATAAGCGCAATCATTAAGATCGGCCTGATCCGACTTTTTACGGCTTCGTAAATTGCAGGCATCAAGCCCATTTTATTTAACAGATTTTCTTTCATGACACCGATTAAAACAATCCCGTCGATCGTAGCGACACCAAAGAGAATAATAAAACCAATACCGGCCGAGATCCCAAATGTTGTCCCCGTCACCCACAGGGATACAAACCCACCGATAAATGCAAAAGCAAGCGTCAGGGAGGAGATCAGCGTATCTTTTAGATTTCCAAAATTAGCATAGAGCAAAAGCAAGATCAATAGCAGTGAAACCGGGACTACCTGCATCAACTGTTTGGTGGCCCGCTCCTTACTTTCAAACTCACCGGCCCAGACAACCTTATAGGATTTGGGTAATTTAACGTCAGCCGCAATCTGTTTTTTTGCATCCGCAATGGTACTGCCCAGATCCCGACCTTCGATATTAAATCCAACCCCGATATAGCGGGAATTTCCGTCGCGATAGATAAAGGCTGGCCCTGTATGATAGTCTATGGTCGCTATTTCCCGCAATGGTACTTTCTGATCGTTCATCGTGGGGATGATGATGTTTCCGATCTTTTCAGGGCTATCGCGATACTGCTTCTGAAAGCGGAGACGGACGTCAAAGATACGTTCATTGTCGTAAAAATGCGTCACCGATTGCCCCCCGATGGTCATCTCAATAACCGATTGTACATCCCTGGTCGATACCCCATACTTTGCCATCTTGGAGTCATGCAGCTGAATACGCAATTCGGGTAAGCCGATATTTTTAAACACATTTACATCCGTGATCCCATCGACCTTTTGAAGTGATTCGGCAAACTTGTTGGCTTTATTCTCCAGATCCTGGAGGTTCTCACCAAAAATTTTGATCACCAACGGACTTTTCACGCCAGCCACATATTCCTCCACATTATCCTGAATGGGTTGACTAAAGCCAAAATTTATTCCGGGGAAAGTCTGTAGGCTGTCACGCATCTGCCCGATCAATTTTTCCTTGGATATTTTCCGCTTCCATTCTCCCTCCGGCTTCAATTCAATATTAAATTCGATATTGAAAAAGCCCGTTGGATCAGTTCCATCATTGGGTCTACCCGTCTGTGTCATAATAAAATCAATCTCGTCAAACTGTTTGATCAACTTTGTTTTCATCGTTTTTGTTAGTTTGACGGATTCCTCCAGATTGACACTATTTGGCAATGTCGCCCGGACATAAATGGCGCCTTCATTGAGTTTTGGCAGAAATTCTGAACCGTAATAGCTAAACCGCACCATACAGACAACCAACGCCAAGACAAAAATCCCCAAGGTCCATTTGGGATGATCAAAAGCTTTCTTAAATCCTTTAAAAATTACCCTTCGGCTTACTCGCGTTATTTTATTTTCATCCTCTTTGATATTCTTCTTCAACAAATATTTACACATTGCAGGCACATAGGTCAAACTCAGGACCAAAGAGCCCAGCAGGGCGTAGCCAAGCGTAAAGGCCAAAGGTGAAAACATCTTTCCTTCCACCTTTTGAAAAGAGAAAATCGGCGTCAGGGCGACAATCAGGATCAATAAGGCAAAAAAGATATATCCTGCCACCGAGCCTGCACTTTTTTTAATGATACCTAGCTTGGAGACTTTGTTGAAACGGGCCGTCCCCAGCCGATGTGCCTCCTTTTCCAGGGAGACAAAAACCGTCTCCACGATCACCAGTGTTCCCTCGAGCAATAGGCCAAAGTCCAATGCCCCCATGGAAATCAGATTCGCGGGCAAGCCCTGGATTTTCAATAAGATAATCGCAAACAGGAAGGCCAATGGAATTACCGAGGCCACAATAAAGGTTGTCTTCCAGTTGTTCAAAAAGATAAAGACAATGATCGAAACCAGGATAACGCCCTCGATCAGGTTTTTCGACACCGTATGCACGGTATTGTTCACCAATTTTGTGCGGTCAATCACCGGTTCAATCTTGACATTTTCCGGTAAGATACGGCCGTTCAATTCCTCAATTTTTTCTTTCAGGCGTGTCACTACTGCCGATGGATTTTCACCCCGGAGCATAATGACAATGCCCTGTACCAGGTCATCTTCCTCGTTGAGCCCCACCTGTCCAAGCCGCGGTTTGGCACCCAATTCTATTTCAGCCACATGCTTGACCAGAATAGGCGTATTGCCTACCACTTTGATCAAAATATTGCCAATATCATCTATTTTATCCAGCAGTCCCACGCCACGCACGACATAGGCCTGATTTCCTTTTTGGATTACATCGCCTCCCACATTGATATTTGAGCGGGATACCGCTTCATACACATCCAATGGCGAAAGGTTATAGTTGGCCAGTTCCGTTGGATTGATCTTTATTTCATAGATCTTTTCTTCACCACCAAAGCTCACAACATCCGCCACCCCCGGCACACCCACAAGTTCCCGTTCGATCACCCAGTCCTGAATGGCAGACACCTCCTTGATCGGCAGGTTGCTTTTGACCACATAGCGAAAGATTTCCCCTGTGGCCCCCGAAGGCGGTTCAATGGAACTTTCGGCCCCTTCCGGCAGCTCAATGGAGCGCATCTTATTACCCGCATATTGCTGCGCATAGAAGTCTTCTACCCCATCCTCAAACTGCACCGTCACCACAGAGAGCCCAAACAGGGAAATCGACCGCACATTCGTCTTTTTGGGAATGGTGTTCATTTCCTTGGTGACGGGCAGTGTGACGAATTTTTCAATTTCTTCGGCACTGCGTCCCGGCCATTGTGTGATGATCCGAACACGGGTATTCGTTACATCTGGAAATGCTTCGATCGGGGTATGCAGGTAAGCGTAAATTCCACCGAACAATAAAGCCAGCGTAAAAAAAAGCACCACCAAGGAATGTTTCAATGAAAATGAAACGATATTTTGTACAACCTTCTTCATCCTATCTATTCATCAATTCATCAAATACAATCAATTCATTTTCTGTCAGCACACGGTCCCCTTCCTCCAATCCTGTTTCGACAAAAGCATAAGTTTCGTTTTCCGACACGATATTAACAGTCCTTACGGATAGATCACAGTCGCTTTTGTAGATCACGACATAATTCTTGTTATTATGCAAGATAATGGCGTTTTTGGGGATTGCCAGCAAGTGTTGCTGCTGCCCTGCGGATCCCTTCTCGACCAACACATCCACGCTCATGCCCGGTTTCAACCTCAAATCCTTATTGAGCAGCTTGACGCGTGCTTTGACCACCCGCTCTTCGGGATCAAAAAAGTTGGCCACCTGATCAATATAGCCATCAAAATATTCGTCTTTATAAGCCAAGGTTGTGATCCTCACATGAGCGCCATTTTTGACAAAGGGTAAGTTATTTGCGTAAATATTGACGGTCACCCAGACCTCATTCAGGTTACTGATGGACAGTAGATCCGTATCGTCACCTACGGTCATACCCGGACTTACTTTTTTGTCAACGATATACCCAGTTTTGGGTGCACGGATATAAAAAACACCATTCTCGGAGGATCCGTTCAGGAGTTTCATATTCGCCTTCACGTTCTGGATCCCAATCTGCACGGATTTCAGTTCGCTTTCCATCTCTTCCAGCTCACGCTGGGAGGCCATGCCATCTTTCAGCATGCTACGTAAACTATTCACCTTGCTTTCGTTCAGGCGTCTATTGTTTTCCAGTTCGCGAAGTTCCTTTCCCAGATCATTGACCGAAGTCCCTTTGAGTGATACCAGCACCTGCCCTTTCTCCACATAATCACCCATTTTTACGGCGACGGATTGTACCATTCCCTGAATAGGGCTCTTCAGCGCAGCGAGCTCATCCTGGTTGTATTGAATTGCGCCGTTTAAGGCGATCTGTTCAGACACATCCCGCATTTGGATCGAATCAATTTTGATATGGCGTTTGAAATCATCACTTAAGCAAAAGCCTTTTGTCTCTACAACATGCTTTTCCTCCTTTTCCTTTGACTGACAGCCCCACAAAAGAGAAATGGACAAAAGCGTCAGTGGTATTAAAAAATTACCTTTCATTAGACGATATCCTTTCCAACTAAATAGGTCAGTTCTTCGCTATACTGAAGATATTTAGCCCTGCGTTCCAATATTGATTCTTTGTTTTCCATATAATTGTTGATAAAGTCTATAAACTCAATGATGGTCAGCCTGCGTTCCTGGAAATTTCGGACATAGCGTTCCAGGGCAACATCCAGCTTACCGTCAAACCCTTTATCCATAGCTTTCAGGCTAGATTCCAAGTTGCTTAGACGTGCGGAAAGAAAATCGATCTCCCGTTCGATATCAATACGGAACTGCTCGATTTCAACCTTATTTTTTTCCAGCTCCAGTTTCGCGATCTTGATGTTCCCTTGGTTTCTATTAAATAGGGGCAGATCCATAGAAAGCCCCAGACCAATAAAATCACGCATGATATTTCCGCCCCGATCATAATTCACGGAGACTTCCAGGTTTGGCACACGTTCGGCTTTCTCTATTTCCAGTTGGGCCTGGCCTTTCTTAAATTCATTTTGAATGATTTTATAATCGCTTCGATTATCCATGGCCATGATTTTCCATTCGTTTTGTCTATTCGCAATAAAGGCAGGGCTGCCGATGGTATCCGCGATGGAAAGCGCCGTTCCCTTTGCCCCGAGATAACGCGCAACATCATTCATTTTTGCTATTTTCTCCTGCTGTATTTCATTCAGCTTATTCCCAAAAGCCATGGATTCACTCTGGATCCGGAGGTAATCCATTTCGCTGACATTGCCTTCTTTCCACTGGTTTTGATAAGACTGCGTTAGTTTCTGGAAGATTCCGACCTGATTGCTATAGAGACGCTCCTTTTCCTGCAGCACCTGCAATTCCAGACATTGGCTGCGGAGGTCATATTTCAGGTTGCGGAGCAATTCCTCAAACTGAAGTTGTGCATTCTCCTTTTCAAGGAGTTGCAGCTGTACCCGTTTTTTCCTTTTACCGGCCAGTTCGATCGTCTGCTCCAGCTCCATTTCCACCTGTTGGTATCGTCCGTAGTTTCCGATCAATGCCGGCAGCTCCTCACTGGAAGAGTTTTTCCAGAGGTTGACCTCACCGATGGAGATCTTGGGGTTGGGCCACAGCTTGGCCTGCAGTACCGCTGCTTCAGCCTGTTTCATCTGGAAACGCTGCGCCATCAAGGACAGGTTATGTGTTAGGAATACCTGCTCAATCTCCGATTTTTGCAAATGCTTTTCGGGCATTTCCTGCGCAAATAGTCTGCTATTCAAGCCAAGAAGAAGAACTAATGTAATGCGTATTTTTCTCACTCTATTTTGTATTTCCACAAAACTAAGAGACAGGGATTACAGGCAACTTTAAGGTAAATTAAAGTTTGATTAGAAGAGATTAGAGAATGGTTAGAATTTTGGGAACAGCAGCGATACCGTCGTTCCCAGGTCATTGGAACGAATCGCAAAGTCTACCTCCTGGTCTTTAAACACGATCTGTGCAAAGGAAAGGCCGATACCACTACCTTTGACAGTACCGACATTCATTCCACGGTAAAAGGTCTGCTTCACTGCCTCCAGCTCCGCCTGTGGAATACCGATACCCTGATCAATAATTTCTAGCGATAGACGCTCATTGAGGGTCGTCATGCGCACCACTACTTCCTGGCCATTGGCATATTTAAGAGCGTTTTCTATCAGGTTGGAGATCGACAGGGCCACAAGCATGCGATTACCCCGAAAATTAAAATAATGTGGTTCATCCACCTGTAGCTCGATTTTCAAGGGCACGTCAAATGTCCGCTTAAATTTAGGTACCAGGTCCCAGACCACTTCATCGATGCGAAAGACCTCCATCGATCGCTTCAAGGCTTGATCTTCTGTAAGCAATAGAAAATTTCCGATCAGGTGATTCAGAAAATTTACATGCTCGGTGATTGTCGTTGCCAGTTCCTGATACTCCTCCTGGCTGCGGGCTTTCGTTCCAAAAACCTCCATGGACCCCAAAATACCGGCGAGAGGTGTACGAAACTCATGGGATACATAGCTCACAAAATTCTTTCGGATAATCATATTTTCACTGATCCGACGCAGGAGTGCATTATAGCTTTCGATCAGGTCCTGCAGCTCATCTTTTGTCTTGATAACCGTCAACGGCTCCTGGATACTATTTAAATCCTTATGTTGGATTTCCTGAATGACATTCCGGATGGGCAGATAGGCATATTTACTTAGCCAGACCGATAACAAGACAATGCTGATCAAGGCAACCAGAAAAACGAGCACGAGAATAAAAAGCAGGCGATTTAGCTGCTGATTAAAGTCCGTATTAGACTCTTTGACAAAAACAAAAAAATCACCCTGATTATCGGGATAATACAGGCCAAAATAAAAGCTATCCTCCGTTTTAAAATAAACAGTTTTTTTGGATTTCAGCTGCGTCAACAAGCTTTTACTGATTTGATTATCGTATTTCAGGCCACCATAGCTCACTTGGCCTTCGGCATTATAGACCGCTACCATAGCCCGCTTGACCAGACTTTCATATTGATTTTTGGACTCCAGGTGTTTTAAAGGACTCTGTTCATCCGCCTCCAGGTAATAGATACCGGCGATTTTCGCATTTTTTTCCAGCGAGCTGATCAGATGCCGTTCGGAAGAATTATAGAATATCCAGTAAATGACCAGCGTTGCAAGTCCAAAAATGATCGTGAAGACCAAGGAAGAAAAAAGTGTCAGTCTGATCTTGAGGTTCATGGTCAGTCCGTTTTGAGCATATAACCTACTCCCTTGACCGTCCTGATAATGGATGTATCACTTCCGTCATCCACTTTCCCTCGCAGATAGGAGACGTACACATCCACGACATTGGTATTGTTATCAAAATCAATACCCCAAACCGCCTGGAGGATTGCGGTGCGTGAAAGGGTCTTATTGCGGTTTTCAATCAGATACTTAAATAGCTTAAATTCTTTAGGTGAAAGATCGACATTTGCACCACCTTTATAGACTTCATACCGATCCAGATCCACTTTGAGATCGCGAATTTCGATACAGCTATCATTTACATGGCTTGTATTTTTATAGCCGTCCCGGCGTACCAAAGCTTTGATTCTGCTGACAAGCTCCTTAAACGAAAAAGGTTTGACCAGGTAATCATCGGCACCACTTTCCAGGGCATCGACTTTATCTTCAATTTCACCGAGTGCGCTGAGGATCAAAATGGGAATATGGTTTTTGCGGTAGCGCAGTGTTTTTGTAAACTGGATTCCATCGATTCCCGGCAGCATAATATCCAGTACCACAATATCCAGGGAATCGGCATTGACCCATTCCCGCGCTGCTTCAGCGGATTCCGCCAAAATAACCTGATGGCCCAACTCTTCCAGCCCTTTCACGACAAAGCTACTAATACGACGATCGTCCTCTACCAAAAGTATCTGCATAAACTGAATTTATTTTTATACGGGATTATAAAAATTATGAATTTCCTAATGGAATCTACAAGTATACGAATTTACAAATTAATCCTTAGACAGGCCACAGCCCCATATCGCCCGGCCTATCCATATCTTAGGCAGCAGCCATCTGAGATCAGTTTCTTCGTTGAGACCTTCGCAGGAATAAAAGACTAAATTGGATCAGGTTGTAGCCTCCCTTTATTTCAAGCATCGGGCAGTGACCAGCAGTTGGCCGACATGGCGCTGTGCATGTTCAGCAGCATGAAATAAGAGGCCGATCAGGGTGGTTGGAATCTGCTTTCTCCCCAGAAAGCGTTCTTCAGTCAACGTTGAGGGATCAGTTAACGATAAGACATCTAAAGCCTGTCCGATCTGCAGCTGTAGGTTTTCGACTAGCGTTGCGACGCTGAGCGTTATATCCACGACACCTTCTTTTTGGAGATAATCAAACTGCTCGGCAGACAAGGATTTGCCTGCAGCATAGGTAAACATACGATCAATCACGCCGCGGATATGCAACAGATGAAATCCAATGCTAGCATTGCCACAGGGGCGTGCCCAGAGCTGCTCAGACGACAGCTGGGCTGTATATTTTGCGCTATCCTCTTCCACTTGTAGCAGCACGTGTGCCACCGGCTGCAAAAGATCCGGAATCCCAGAGATTGGTCCCCGCATCCATACTTCGACGTTTTCCATACCTGATTTAATAAGCTATTTTCGTTTACTTGTGCTCTTTAATGCCCATAGTACCAGTATTGGTTGAAAAAATAAACGGGCAAGCCGTTTCCCATCACTGTCCAATCCGAAACCATCCCGATATTCTTTATATTGGGCGATATTGCCTGGGAACACCGCAAAAAAAAACAGCGCAGCAATTTTTCCAACTGTAGCACGCTGTTTGCCCTTTGCCAATAGCAGTGCACTACCCAGCGCAATTTCAGCAAATCCCGAATAGACGACCGTATCATCTTTGGGAATCGGTACCCAATCAGGTACCTGTGCCTGAAATTCCTTCCGAGCAAAGGTCAGATGTCCGATTCCCGCTACCATTAAGAAAGTACCTAAGCCATAGCGTGCAATCTTTTGAATACAAGATTTTTCCATACTACTTTTTAATAGAAGACAGTATAGGGCGAAAATAGTTTGATAAGGACAAATAAGATCTAAAAAATAATCCCGCTAAGGTATAAAAAATGGCATCAACAAATTATTTATACCACTTCGGGTATAAATAATTTGTTTTACTTATATTTATATCAGAAAAGGTATAGATATGGATTCATTGCAATTATTTGTGAAACAGAAACGAAAGGAACTAAAGCTTACTCAAGAAGATTTGGCGTTTAATGCTGGAGTAGGTTTACGTTTTGTTCGTGACCTTGAACAAGGAAAAAAAACACTTCGGTTAGATAAAGTAAATGATGTATTAGCATTATTTGGTAAAGAGGTTGGCGTAGTGGATAAAATTAGAGCATAATGGCGCGTGAAGCAAAAATATATTTTCAAGATCAATTAGCAGGATATCTAATTGAAACTGATCGCGGTTATTCATTCAACTACGATCAAAATTACATCGGAACAGCCGATCCTAAACCTATCAGTTTAACCCTACCGATTTCGGAACACGCATACCACAGCAATGTGCTTTTTCCCTTTTTTGACGGTCTGATTCCTGAGGGATGGTTATTGGAAATAGGTGAAAAGTATTGGAAACTCAATCCCCGAGATCGTTTTGAATTATTGATTAATCTATGCCGGGACACCATTGGAGCCGTTTCCGTCTATCCGATGGAGGCGGAAGATAATGCCTAATTGTTTATTTTGCTACCAGCCAGTTGAAAGTGGGGAATACCATATTGCATGCTCAAAAAAGTTTTTTGGCACAGTCCAAGTTCCTTATCTGGAATTAGATAGGGAAAAATTAAATAAATTAGCTCAAATAACTGTAAATGAAAGGCTAGCGTTAACAGGCGTGCAACCCAAGATATCACTTAGTTTAAATGGAGAAAAGGGTAGTAAACGACTAACACTTGTCGGCTTATGGGGCGAATATATCCTTAAGCCCCAATCTACAGATTTTCTTTTTATGCCTGAAGTAGAGGATCTAACAATGCATTTGGCTAAGCTATTTAAGATAGAAACTGCTGAACACGCACTGATACGAACAGCTACTGGAGAATTAGCATATATAACAAAACGATTTGACCGAAAAAAGGGGAAGAAAATTCATATTGAAGATTTATGCCAATTATCGCAGCTACTGACAGAGCAAAAATACAATAGCTCTTATGAGCGAGTGGGGAAAATCATCAGACAATTTGCTACAAATTCCGGACTAGATGCTATCAAATACTTTAGATTAGTGCTATTTAGTTTCCTCACTGGTAATAATGACATGCACCTAAAAAACTTTTCATTAATCCATCATAATAGCAATATTATGTTATCACCTGCATATGATCTCCTAAATGTGAACTTAATCTTCCCAAAAGACAAGGACGATATGGCTTTAACTTTAGGAGGTCGCAAAAGAAAGATTAAGCAATCCGACTTTAGCCAATTAGCTGCAAGTTTAGGAATTTCTGATTTAGTTCGGAATAATATATACAACGACTTTTCAAAACATGCCGATAAAATTCCGAAATGGATTGATCATAGTTTTTTAACCGATGAATATAAGGAACAATACGCAAAGGTGGTTATTAACAAATTCAATCAAATCGGATTGTAGATTTATCTGCTTATAAATTTAGCTTCCAAGTTTCTTTCCCAAATGTTTCCAGAATCTATCTGAAACTTTACCCTGTGGCATTTTTTGTTTCCGAGATAAAGACAGCCGGGACGACAAAAAATAAGCCGACGACGGGTGTAATAGAATTTAGTAAAATAGCGAATATGAAGAAATTAACTCGGTTAGCAGCTGTACTGATAACAGGCAGCGTATTGACATTCACAGCATGTGACAAAGATGATGCAAGGGAAAGCCATGTGGGCTATGCTGAACTACCCCAGACAGGCAAAACGATGATTGAATCTCATTTTGGGGCAAACGCAGTAGCCAGCATTACACGAAAAAACAATGCCGATACAGACGGTAGTCTATATGAAGTCAGATTGAACAACGGCATAGAAATCGATTTAGATAAAGATGGTAATTGGACCGATATTGACGGCAATCATCAAAAATTGCCCGACGCGATTATCCCCTCGCCTATATTGAGCTATGTCGTTAAGCAATACCCAGCGCCTATATTTATCGAAGGTATTGACAAAGAACCCTATGGTTACCAAATAGATTTGTCCAATGATCTGGATTTAAAATTTAATGCCGATGGCAGTTTCATAGGTCTTGATTAATCAAGACCTATGAAGTATTTACCAATATCGCTGTGAATAAAAATCGAAATAGCCTTCAACCAGTCATTTCAATGGCACCAACCAAGAAAATTCAACCAGCAACTATTACCGCAGACAACAACAATCGTCAACAAAATCCCAGGGATACAAATCGACAGATGTAGTGATGCCCCGCTTTATATCGAAAGATTGAGATCCGCGATGCCCCCCAATACCTGAGCATCATTTAGATCAACACTTTTTGCTGTACGCGCTACCTGATACAGGCCCGCAATAGGCAAAACGACAGTAAAATCTTTTGGGCTCCCCTGTTTAAAGTTGAGCACTCCAGATATACTGATAAGAACCCCTTTTAGATCATCAATCTTTGCCCCTTTCTTTACGACCTTAAAACGGACAGATACATTTTTTGGAGCAGCAGCTCCCTCCAATGAAACTAGCAAAATATGTTCGAGATTGACATCCAAAGCTGAATGCAAAGGTTTCACCTTTTTTATGACAACATTTTTCAATGTATTGTTTGTACGCTCGGCATTGAAAATAAAGACACCACTTTTCGCATTTCGATCGCCGCTATATTGTCCGGGATGTTCCTGAACCATATAATCGACCGCAATCTTGACATTTTCATTAAACCGTTGTGCTAATTGTTTTTTTCTCCAAAAAAAAGCTCCCAAAAAAATGAATAGAATAACTAGAATACCCGTAACCATAAAACATGCGTTTAATATAACATAAATAGATGGTTCAAAAGTAGCGGTTTTTTGCTTCTTGAAGCGCATATAGACAGCTCTTAACCAGATTTATACAGCACAAAATGAAAAATTGTAATTTATCAACTACAAATCACGCGTAAAAAATGCATTTCCAAAAAATGTCGTTATAAACAAGCAGAAATCAACAACCTTTCCCCAGCGATTAAATCAACTTGTCCATCGAATTATGTAGCGCAAATATCACCGCAAGCAAAACGAATCGTAAACAAAGTCTCACGGATATAAATAGACAAAAAAATGCCTGGTCTTAATGCGCATATTTGCTTAAGCAAAAGACAAACGAGCAATGATGGTTATAAAAAATGCTTAGACCAATGCGCTACGTTTCGCCTTATTGGGACTGAAACAGGGAACAAAAAATGAAAGCAGCAGAAATTTTTGACCAGATTGGACATCAAATCGCCACACATTATAAAGCATTAAGCTTTAAATACAGCAAGAAATGGGGCGTAAAGAAAACAACGGATGAATATGAATATAGTATCCGCTTTCATTCGGCCGAAGGAAACAGCAAAACGAAAATAGCCCTTTTCACCACATTCGTGATAAGCTGTAAAACGGTAAAGAGCGACTGGAATACTGCCACAGGTTTGATTTCAATCTCGTTATGGGATTTAGGTTACTACTATGAGATTGGTGAAATATACAGCCTAGAGCAAGCTTATACGGATATTTGCAGACATGCCGAAGTATTATTTATTCCATTTATTGACGTTTTTGAAAACCATGCCAATGCGCATTTGGGTGAATGGATTGAGCAAGGGTTTTTAGGAAAAATTCCGAATGATTTATATCATTATCCACATCGGGATTATACCACACACAAACATTATTGGGCTGGAAGTAAATTTCTAGCAGAACACAATGAATTTGGGTTTACCATTTCCCTGCGTTACATACTCGAAAAATTCGGCCAGCATCAGGCTGAAAAATGCCTGAATAATTACTACCAGTCACTTAACGATGAATCCAAAAGGTATTTTTCACAAGCCTATCAGGCCGAGAAAATCAATACAACACAACCCTGGGATTGTGACGATCAACATAGGCCTGACGTCGAAATGGTAAAATACGCTGTCAAACAAGGATTAACATTAAACATCTCATCATCAAGCAAAGGATAAAACACTAAAATATGAAAAAATATATAATCGTTTTCAGTCTCAGTCTACTTACTTTGGCTGCATCTGCACAGAAAAAAAAGAAAAAGCAAATACCTCCCCCAAAAGTTGAAATCATCCCTGAGGTGCTCGAAAAGGTTCCCAGGACGGAAACCATTTCTGAGCCTGCCGTCTTTGCTGCGCCGATGCCTACAACGAGTACTCCTGTTATTCATGCCACAACAACCGGCGGAAAGGAAATACACTTCCAGGATATCGAAGAATTTAAAAATGCAGATCTATCGACCTTGAAAGAACTGTCTTTTAGTACCATGGTCTCAGGAAAAACGATCGAAAGCAGTCTTCTACAGAAGATTGTGAACGAAGGCACACAATTGGAAGTTTTGACGATCAACAATTTTGCACTGGATGTTTTTCCGGAAATCAAAACGCCCAATCATCGGTTGAAAAAGCTGTCATTAACGCAAAATCAGTTAAAAACACTTCCGTCCAGTATTTCCAATCTTACCGCACTTGAAGGTTTCGATTGCAACAACCCCTTGACAGCACTGCCGGCATCATTTGCACAGCTCAAAAATCTACAGCACCTCGGACTCAACAACTACATGTTTACAGCCTTTCCAAAGGAAATCTTTAGTCTCAATAAACTGTCCGTGTTATATCTATCGCGCAATTACAAAAGTAAATCGGAACAAACGGAGCTGCCTGATCTGTTTCAGCAGCTACCTGAATTGAAAGAGCTCGGTATAGAAAATGCAGGACTATCTGCCCTGCCAAAATCTATTGCTATACTTAAAAAATTGGAAAAAGCTAATTTTTCCTACAACAAATTTACGTCCTTTCCCGAAGTACTGGCATCAAATCCTAAACTGACCTATATCCCCTTTACCAATAATCCTCTGCAATGGGAACCGTTTTTGGCTTCCGTCAAAAAGATAAAATTCGGTGGGTTGTTTTTCTTGGACGAAACTGGCCTTACCAAAAAACAATACGAACAGATCCAGGATATCCTAACCAAAACAGATGTCTATTACGACAGTATGAATGATTAAAATTCATAAGATCCGCCAACGATATATTTAGGCAGTCTGGTCAAAAGCTAGATTGCCACCATTCTGATACGATTCAAATAGATGAATAATTCGAACGAGAGTTACTTAAAAGAAACAAGGAGATTTAGCGACAAAATTACGTTCAAATTTCTGATGCCTCTTTTATACCTTATATTTTTCGTCACAAGTCCACTGATTACTATTATTCTTACACTGGTCTTATCACCACTGTTATTTATCCTCTTTTTTAACCGTAAAATCTTCAGTAGAAAATTCCTCTATTTTTCCTTTGCTGTCTACCTGACAATGTCCTTTATCTACTCCTGTTTGCCCAGATATCAATACCAGAGTTTCCGTCTTTTCCATCCCCAATGGACTGAGGTAGTCGGCAAAATTGTTGATTATAAAATCAGCTGGACGCCAACAACAAAGCAAAGTGCGGCTTCATCCTATGCGTCCATTACCTACGCGTACCAAGTTGGAGGTAAAGAGCAGCGCGTGTATGCATCGAAAGCCATTACCCGATATTCCGGCAATGTATGGAATACAGATGCTGATATTGCAGGCCACAATTTAGCATTAAAGCGAACAGTAGAAGCTTATGTGAACAGCAAAAATTATAAGATATTAGTTAACGAACAGGCGGACTCCGCATTATTTATTCCTTTGGATTATTTTACCTTTTGGGGTTCATTTTATTTGCAACTCATCGTCATTATTCTGAAAATCGGACTTACAATAGGCATTGTTGTTTCGTTGCCTTTTATCTATGCATATGTACTTGAACGCGTCAAGGAAGACCGACGGAGAAATTACCGGTGATCATCTACACATCTTTTCAATATCACTATTTTTTTATACTGATCAAATGGGTTTTCCGTTTCAAACCGCTCCTTTAGCTCTTTATCATAAAGGCCCAACCATGAAAGTTTTAAGACATCGCGATTAACCAGTTCAACGGTACATACCGTTTCATCATTCTGATATGCCGATGAATCATAGTCCTGTGATTCCTGGCCATTCATTTTTTCATAGCCATAATATACTTTGTTCTTCACGCGCTTAATTTCTTTCAAAGTGATATAATATTGATTTGTTGCCATTGAAATCACCAGATTGGCGTCCCGAATATTGATTGTTCTTTCTGCGGGATTACCATGTACTGACCAGAGTCCAATCAGCTGTTTTGCATCCGGAATAGTATCCTTTTTTAAAAGAACAGCATGTATTGAAAACGATGCTTCCTTTTTATCATCGCTAAATGAAAACGAAGTCAAGATCAAGAAAAAAGGGATGGATAGTATTTGACTAAATTTCATATTTAACATAACAAGATGTTCAGGTTACTCCAATTTAATAAGGTGGCCCGAACCTGTCAAATTCCATGGCATAGGCAATCATTTCTGGGAGATGGGGCAAATTATAATCATGCTCTTGCTGCAATTGACGCTGCAGCTTTACCCATAGTGTTTTACGATGGACCACATAACAATAACCGAGAATATTTCCCCACATACCATTATGCCAATGTTCAGGCGACTCATTCCAGAGCCCTTTGTGCAATGGATCAGTTGTATTGGCCGCAAAGGCGATAATTTTGATCAGTTCCTCCTCAGTCCACTGCTTTTGGTCGTCATAATATAGGGCATTGATCGCACGGGTAACATATTTTTGAAGTGCTATCACATAGGCATTGTCCTGCGCTGTGGTGTTATTCTGAATGTAACTGAGGATCGCGGTATCGATCTGAAGCTGATGGTTTTCGTCCCGTGTAAAGATGAGATTATCCGTAATATATTCTGGGGTACTTTTATACTCAGCCATACGCTCATCTAGCGGAATAGTATCTTTGTCTCTTAGATCCGTTCCCTGATTCAGGTTGAAGTTAGATTTTTGTTGTCCCTCCTGAAATGATACTTCAAGTTCCTCTCCGACCTGGCCTACTTCTAGTGTGATTGGCTGGGCTATTTTATCCGTCAATGTAACCTCCCATTTGCCCATGTACCTCAACTTGGTTGCGTCATAAAAATAAACGACGTATAAATGACCATATTCTAAAAAGGCATCGAGTATAATTACCTTGTTGGGGCCATGACCATACGCAAAAACCTGGCATCCCTGCTCGCATATATCATCAGCGGCCTGATCGACATAACTGACATCATTGACAGAGAAGCTGACACTTTTTTTTGAAAGAGCGATAGAAATTTTCTCATTTTCATTGAAACACCTATTGGGATTGTACTGTTCTCCATAACACTTCAGTGGTATTTCCTCAAAAGGGATGATCGCTGCCGTATCCTGAGGGGAAACGCTAGGCGCTCCCGTTGAGGTACGATTATCACCGCAGGATACTGCCCCTAAGAAAGCAAGTAAACCTATCAAAAACACTATTTTTTTCATCCGTATAAATGATCTGTAAGTATCTAAGCGCATCCATTCAATGCGCTTCACACTAAAAATAGCGATATTATACCTTGTCTATCAAACGATTTTATATCCGTATCGTATCATTTAATATCCGCTGTTTTTTTAAAGAAGATACTAAATCCAATAACCTAAACGCCTGAGTTTTCTAGACTCAGGCGTTTAGGTTATTGGATTTATTTCCAGTTTTTGATGATTTCACTCATCTTGTCAAAGGAGGTTTCGCCGCCGCCCGTACTTCGGTAGACGATCTTGCCATTGGGATCCACGAGGATCTTTGTCGGAAATCCGGTGACATTCAGCCGCAGGACAAAATTGTTGCTACCTTTGTCGTTCAATATTTGTACCCAGTTGAGCTCGTGCTGCTCGATGGCCTTGCGCCAGCTCTCATTTTTATCGGACGCGATGCCCAGTACACGCAGCTGATCGGGATAGCTGTCTCTCAGTTTTTTCAGATCAGGCACATCGGCCATACATGGACCACACCATGAGCCCCAAAAATCGATGAGATAAAATTTACCTTTCCAGCTGTTTGAGTCGAATGCCTTACCATCATAAGTATTGCTACTGTTTATCTGGAATATGGACTTGCCTACATCGTATTTGCTGCCCTCTACACGATTCTTTAAAGAGGTATAGAAAGGTGAGCTTCGGTATGCCTTATCTACGGTAGGTAACAGTGCCTCTACGGTCTCGATCGTTACAATCTCCCTGACCAGCATATCCTCAAGGTAATACAGGCCGGCTACAGACGAAACATTCTTCTTTAGAAAGTCGTTCACGTATTTAGCGGCCTGGGCATCGATCTGTTCTTGCTCGGCTGCAAGACGTTTGTTTAGCACCGCATCTGAAGTGTCTTTTGCCAGTTTTAGCTCGATATTTGCCGATCTATTCAACAGTGGGTGATAGCCTCTATTTAGCTTACTGATTATATTGTTTTCTTTATCTCCGCTAGGATAAACCTCAGCAAAGTCGGATAGCTTTCCTTTGAGTAATACCTTGCCACCCGGCATGGTTACAAACCAGATGGACTGGCTTTTGACAGGGATATAACCCCGGTCGACACGCTTAAAAAGCGATTCGGTCGGAAGGGTGAGCCGTACGATTAAGGGCATAGAAGTCGTGTCCTGATAAAATATCTGCCCGTTTTTAGTGCTGCCTTTTTTGTAATAGGCATCGGTCACACCATTCCAGATGGTCATGCTGTAGGTGCTGTCCTTAAAGTCAGCAATCTGGGAGGTCACCGTAAATGTTTTGCTCTGCCCAAAGCTATGCAGGCTGCTGGCTACCAGTAGGCCTGTAAGGACGAATAATTTTCTGAATTTCATGATCGTATTGATTAGCTAAATAATTTTTTCTAGTATGGATTCTGTTGTATCTGTCCCTTGCTGGCATCGATCTCTACACCGTTGATAGGTAAGACCAGATGCTTGCTTTCCAGGGTGTAAGTTTTTGGCGTATTGAGGTCAACAGCTGTTATACTGACCTGGTAGAAATCTCTTTTTACAGTGATATCATCCGCAGCATAGTCGTTGACACTAAATCGGCGTATATCGTACCAGCGCATCACAAACGGAAGTTCACGGCGTCGCTCGGCGAGCACTTGTTTGATGGCTTCGTCTTTGTTAGAAGCTGTAAGCGCAATATAAGTAGACATCCGTTTTTGACGTAGGGTATTGACCGCCGATAAGGCGTTCGGAACATCGCCTTTACGGGCCAGCACCTCGGCTTTGTTAAGAAGCATCTCCGCTCTGGTAGGACCTGAAACCAAGGTGCTCCCATCGGTAAACATGGTGTACCGATACGCTGCTGGTGTCACGACACTGAAACGTCGGCCTCCATTAGGGATCATCAGGTGCTTGTAACGAAGGTCGTTGGTCTGATCGTATAGGGCTACCAATGCGCTGCTCGGACTATACCATTGTGCGCCGGTGTATTGATAGCGGCTGTAATAGAGCTCGCTCCAATAGAGGTATTTTGCGGCGTTCCAATCGTTTAACTCACTGTACCGGAGCGTTGCAGCCGGATTGCTGTATGAAGCGCTTCTGCCCGGAAGAATGCTGTTGTAATCTACTAAGCTTACAGTACCAGACTCTAGTGCCTTGTTTGATTCGGCCAAACTCTTATCATAGTCGCCAGTGAATAGATAATACCGGCTCATTAAAGCGGAAATGGCTTTTTGGCTCACACGCCATGTCTTTCTAGGATCGACATCGGTTTCGGCTACTTTCTTCGCTTCTTCTATATCGGCAAGGATAAAATCGTAGGTTTCTTTCAAGGTTGCGCGTTTTAGAGATTCTTCATAATCTACGCTACGCTTTAAGGGAAGTCCTAAGGTATTCATATTGGCCGCAGTATATGGCGCACAATAGTTGTTGACAAGGATCCAGTAAGACATCGCCCGGATAAAATGGGCATCTGCTTTTACCCGTCTGCGACTGGTCTCGTCACCGCTCACCAGGTCTATGTTTTTTAAAATGACATTTGCGGTGAAGATCTTTTTGTATTCTCCGCTCCACAACTCGTCCGTAGCGAGGTTTTCAATACCCTCAGTAGAGGATACATAACGCTGGAGATTGCTGACAGTGAAAGCCGTAACATTATTTTTGTACAGCTCCTTGCTGATCTCGGTGTCATCCGTAGCGTAGGTGGCCGCATAATTCTCTTCTCTGGAAAATGCAGTCGCGTTATCTACTAAGGCCTCCAACTGATCTACGGTTTTGATACTGGCCTGTTTTTTGGGTTCTTCGGATAAGTATTTTTTGCAGCTTGCGGTCATTAGAATCGCAGCGGCAAGCCCTATATATGTGAACACTCTCATGTCTGTCTGTTATTAAAATTGAAAATTGATACCGAATGTATAACTCTGTGCAGGACGCATCGTGCCCGGTAACCAATCCGGATTGTAACCTTTAGAATTGGCACGCCAGATCAAGCCAAGGTCACGGGCCTGGACGAATAGGTTGACATTGTTCAGGCGGATGGCTTCTGTCCAGCGGTTGGACAGTTTGTACCCTAAGCTAAGCTCTTTAAATTCAATGTAAGATGATTTTTCGACCTGGCTGCTTAAAGCCTCACTGTAGCGGTCCCAAAGGTATAGATTGGTCTCATCAGGCAGTGCAAATCCCGGAATATCAGGTTTTCCGGCTAGCACATCATTGACATACTTGTTGACGAAAGTCTTGTCGGACCCTACAAGTGCGGCATAGTTGAAGATAGGATTGCGGTATACGCCTCCCATCTTGCCCAATAGGATAAACATGATGTTGAAGTTGCCTAACTGTACCGTATTGGTCCAGCCCAAAGTATGTGGCGGTACGTCGGTACCCATATAATGGAGGAAGGGAAGTCCTAAACCTCTATTGTAAATAGAGACATCATTAAATGTCTGCGGGCTATTGTTTGGTCCGGCTACATGCGGTACACCATCGATCATACCAATATAATCGAATGCGTAAACCGAACCGACGGGACGGCCTTCGACAAAAGTACCGGTGATCAACTGATAGGTGTAGAGCGACGGATTGTACAGCGCATCAATATTGTTGGCATTGTACGCGTAGTTGAAATTTGTGCTATACTGAATATTCTTGGCTATCGCTAAATTGGTACCTAACGCGAGCTCAAATCCTTTGTTGGTGATCTCGGCATTATTAAATTTCTGCGATTTTGTTCCGGTTGCTGTAGGCAGGGCAATCTGTCCGATAATACCTGAACCTTTTTTGCGGTATAGATCCACCGAACCGAAAAACTTGCTCTTGAAAAAGGAGAAGTCTATTCCGAAGTTGGTCGAAGCGGTTTTTTCCCAGCGCAGTCTTGGGTTTCCATTGTCGGCAATGGTGGCAGTAATGGTTCCTGTAGAGGAATTTAAGCTCCCGCCCACACTGAGCAAGGTCGCTGTCGAAGTAGAATTTTCCATGTTGCCGTTTTTACCATAGGTCAGGCGCATCTCCAGGCGGTCTACATAGTCCTGAGCGGCCATAAAGTTTTCTTTGGCGAGATTCCACTTGGCACCTACAGACCACAACGGTGACCAGCGCAATTTGGGGTCGTCTGTAATGAAATTGGATGCATCGCTCCGTATGCTACCCGATAGGGTGTAACGGCTGAGATAGGTATAGGCTGCATTTCCATAAAGGGAGATGAACTTGTTTTTCTGCCATCTGAAGGTTGTATTGCCCCCCGGAATAGTCGTTGGGGAACCTTCAAAATCGGTAAACTGGTCTACTGAGCTGCCGTAACCATAAGGCGGTGTCGTTGCCTGAAGCTTATCACCATAGTAGCCATATACCGTAGGATTGATCGTACCCTTGGTCAGGTACTGTGACATTTCCATGCCTCCGATAGCCGAGATATGATGATCAGCACCGAAAACCCTATCAAAATTCAATTGATTCCGAAAGACAAAACTCTGTATGTCCTCCTGCCCCAGTTCTTCAGCATTGAAGCCATCTTCGTATTGTAACATGCCACGCCTCAGGATTCCGCCTTTAGGGATATAAGCCTTACCTACCGTCTTGGTGTCATCGTCGTATTGAGTCTTGCTATTGATCAGACTACGTACGTAGAAGGTACTCTCATCATAGATACGCTCGCGATCGATCTTGTTTCGCTCATATTGAAACTTGGTATCGAAAGTAAGCCCCGGAATAATCTTTAGATTAAGTCCGGTCTGTACACGGGCATTGATGCGTTCGTCGGTAAAATCGCGGCCACGTACTTCGCGTAGCAGGTTGTACGACCAATCCGAATAGGTGAATTTTCCGGTAGGGATAAGTCCCAGCTGCTCGCGGTTATAGTCTTTTAGATTGACGCCGTAACTACCATCTTGGTTCAATAGCAGCTCATACGGCGATAGTTCCTCTATTTCAGCAATGGTCGCACCGCCGTATTGTTGTTTTTTGTACTGCAGGTTGGCGCCCAGGTTGAACTTTAGGAAAGAGGTAATGTTGAAATCGTTGTTGAAATTCAGGTTGAAACGGTCATAACCGTTTTTCTGAAAAGAACCCTTACTGTTTTCATAGAGAACAGAAGTGTAGTTGCGTATACGCTCGTTGCCGGCCTGCAAATTGACATTGTATTGATTGAGTACGGCTCTTTGCGTCAGCAAGTCCCGGAGCTGACCCCGATTGTCGATTTTGCTCAATCTGTCTAGCTCGGCATTCATGTCGGCTGTAGACATTGTGCCATATTGATTGGCATATAGTGCTTCTTGCGCTAGCGTCAACGAGTTCGCAATATCTCCAAAGGAATTCGCATAAGGGTAGAAAGCCCAGTTGTTTTCATAAGCCTTACGTTCGTAGGCAACCTGATCGGCCGAATTGGCTTGAGTAAGGATGTAGTTGAGATCCGGTCTCCGCGATATTCTGGAAAATGCACTCCCCTGAATCGTGAGTCTGTTGTCGGTTTTTGCTTTTTTGGTGACAATAACAATCACACCATTGGCGGCACGCGCCCCCCAGATGGATGCCGCGGCAGCATCTTTAAGTACAGTGACGGATTCGACATCATTGGGGTTGATATCCGAGAAGTTGCTACTGGATATCGGGAATCCATCGACCACGATCAGTGGTTTACTATCGGCATAAAGGGTGCTATTGCCCCGGATCAGGAAGTTTACACTACCATCTTCATTTTCCTTGGCCTGCATACCGGCAACTGTACCCTGTAGGGCACTGGAAAGATTGGATGTAGGACGCTTGCCCAATACCGATTGTCCGACCTGACTGAATGATCCTGTCGCCCGTTCTTTCGAAATCGTCTGATAGCCTGTACTGACCGTGACATCGACACCTTCCAGTGTCGATAAACTTGGCGTCAGCTGAATCAGCCCCATGGATTCTCTGACTTTGAGGCTGAGGGGCTCATAACCGACGTAGGATACCAAAATCATGGCATCCCGATCGGGTACCCGTAGGCTGAACGTGCCGTCTTTGCCTGTTGTGGTCGTCATATCGCTCTGAATCACGCGTATGGAAGCACCGGAAAGGTTTTCCAAATGTTCATTCACGACCCGCCCTCGGATGACCAACTGTTGCATAGCCGCTGCAGCTTCCGTCTTTGGTTTTAATGCGATAATATCCGTATCTATACGATACATAATATTGGTATTTTTAAAGATCTGATTTAGGACGTCGACTAGCGGAGCGTCTTTTACGGTTAGGTTGAGACCATTGACTTTTTTGATTAGTTGTGCATCTCCAATAAAATCGTAACCGCTTTGTTTACGGATTTTATTGATAATAAGCTCTAAAGAAGCATTTTTTTCTTTTAGCGTTATTTTTTGAGCAAAGCCACTGGCATATACCTGGCAAAGGCCGAATGTCAGTAGCACAATGATTAGTTTCATCACGACTAGCGTTTTATAGAGGATATAGACAGGCGTCCCCCTCCATTTTTCAAGGTAAAAATTCATACATTTGAGTAATTTGGGTTAGATGCTATTGTTAGTTTGTTGGAATTAATAATTGGGGCCCAAAAATGTACCGGATGTGTTCGCTGCACATTCGGTTTTTTTACGACCCAATTTTAGTTTTTACTAGGGCGGCTGTTTCATGATTTCTACTTTATTAAGGTTAGTATTTACTTTATCTGGTTAGGATGTGACTACAATCTTTCGTCCCGTACGTTTGAATTTAACATCGGCCGCAGCCTCCAGTGCACGTAGTACAGCAGATAGGTTGCGGGATCGGGATACGGCACCGATATAGGTCTTCTGAGAGGGCGTCTTTTCATACGTGAATTCGACATCGTACCAGCGCTCTATCTTACTAAGGATGCTGGCCAAGGTTTCGTTATCGAAATTAAAGTAGCCGTTCTTCCAGGCTAGAGCATGCTCGGTATTGATATGGGCTAGCTCTATCTGCTTTGTATCGTCGTTAATTGTACTTTGTTGACCGGGTTTTAGTAAGACCGAATTGCCATTGGCAATCCTATTTACTTTGACAGCGCCTTCTAATAGTGTAGTTACTGTGGATTCGGATTCGTAAGCCGATATGTTGAAATGTGTACCCAGTACTTCTATCGTTTGCTCCTGACTGCGTACTTTAAAAGGCTGTTTTTTATTGGGAGCCACTTCAAAGTAAGCTTCACCAAGTAATTCTACCACGCGTTCCTTGCTGTCAAATCTGGATGGAAATTTTAAGGAGGAATAGGCATTGAGCCATACCTTGGTTCCGTCTGCAAGTACGATATTGTATGCTCCAGTCCTGGGGGTTTGGAGTGTATGAAATATGGGGGCTTCGGATATTGAAGTGGTACCGAAATTCTGCCGTAAGTCCGGACCATCAGCATAACTGATATTTTCGCCTACGAGGATGGTATTACTATCCTCACTTAACTGGATGGCACTTCCGTCACTGCTCAGTAAAACAGCTTTGTTGCCCCCCGGCTGGATATCAGCCTGCTGCAAAGCGCCCTGATCTATAGCTGTCTTATCCGATTGTCTCATGGAGAAGTAGCTGCCCCCCAATAATAAGACTAAGGACGCTGCCACTGCACTTATTTTAAGGATCTGATTCTTCCTTCTTATCCGCTTGATATTATAGTGGATATCGGAGTCTATTTTGGTTTTTACTTCTTCCTGAATACGCATTATATCCACCGGATCTGCTGTATATCGGCTTTCTTTGAGCTGTTGAAGATGCCAGGTTTCTACCCAAGATTTCTCCTCTTCGGAACAGGTGCCCTGGCGGTAACGTTCAAGAATTTCTTTTGCGTTTTTGATCTCCATGATAACAAAGGTTTAATACATTTCTTTGTTATATGTAGGTTAAAGATGAAAAAAGTAGTAGATGAAATTTAAAAAAAAGTAAAAAAAAGCGATGTAAATTTAGAACGCATGATTTTCAAGGCGTTACTGACCTGTTTACGTACCGTGTTTAGGGAAACATTGCTCTGTCTTGCAATTTCTTCATAGCTTTTTTCTTCCTGACGGCTCAGGATGAATATCTCACGCATCTTGGGCGGCAGATTCATGATTTCTTTTTCGATCTGTTGTTGCAGTTCTTTTTCGAGGAGGTAGTTGTCGGTCGAATATACCCCCTGATCTAAAAAATGCTGTAGCGAATCAGCATAGCCCTGTCTAACTTTTTGCTTGTCGATGTAGTCGAATAACTGGAAACGCACGGCGGCATAGATGTAAGAAGAAAAACTCGTATTTATTTCTAGCAGCGTTTTCGACCAAAGGGAAACAAATACATCCTGAAGAATATCCTTGACCACCTCTTCATCGGAGATAATTTTACTCGCATAGATAAATAAAAGTGGGAAATATCGTTCATATAGGAGGCCAAACGCTTGTTCATCTTTTTTTAAAACAAGTGCTATCAATTCTTTATCCGATAAATCTGTGTAGCAATACATTCGTTAGTCAGAACCTGAAATCAAACTTACATTAAAATTGACAAAATACAAATTCTCGGGGTATGATTTATGGGGAACCCTCTAAGTCTACAGACCAGAAAATATTCGCCTATTTTTATCTGCCCAGGGAGGCAAGATTATCTTTCAGGCCGAAAGTGCGTTCGAATCAAGACAAGGACCAGCCAATAGCTTTGTCACTTCAATGTAGTTCAGATTATCCCGATTCAAAAGTTTAGCATATTTTCCTATATTTATGCCATGCTCCAAGAGCTCCTATTATGTCAATTGCTTAATACATCTTAAATCACTTGGAAAATTTGCAGACATCTCTACCTTATGACATTGAATCGCTTTTTCAACGGTATTACAAACAGCTCTGTCTGTTTGCAAACAATATACTGCATGACGAAGCGTTGGCTGAAGATATTGTCCAGAGCTTTTTCGCAGGACTCTGTGAGGGGCGGAATACCTTGCCCGAAGATGAAGATGCACGCAAGGGCTACCTATTTATTGCCGTCCGAAACAACTGCCTCAAACAGATCCGAAGTGAAAAAGTAAAAAGCAAGTACTTTGATCAACTCGATAAGGACATGATCGAAGAACAGACGATCATGGATGCCATGATGCAGGCCGAAGTTATCAGCCAGCTGATGGAAGCGATCAACCAATTGCCGCAGGGCTGTAAGCAGGTGCTGCACATGGCCATTTTTGAAAAGCTCTCCAACGATGAAATTGCTAACAATCTGACCATTTCCATTAATACCGTCAAAAGTCAGAAAAAAAGAGCAATACAACTTCTACGCACGCGTCTAGATAGCCGGATGCTAGCACTCCTGTTATTTTTACTACCTGATTAATAATATTTTACACTTTTTTCTGTTTTTCCTTCCATCCTTTTACATCCCTTGTGGCTCTTTTAATCAAACAACCGATTGAAGAACATGAAGGATCACCAATTTATACTAGTAGATTACTTAGTAAAGCACTTTAGTGGGACACTAAGTCAAACCGACATACAGTCCCTTCAAAAGATTTTTGAAGATGATCCTAACTTGCGCGATCAATGGGACAAATATACCAGCCAGGGCGTCAAATCCAGCGATGCCCAGTTTTGGAATAGCCTTGACCTCAATCAGGCAAGAACTAAAATCTTAAGCTATCCGTCCGCCAAACCAGCAGTTCAATCAATCGGCAATCGCAGCCTACGAAACCTAAAAATCTATGTGGGTATAGCCGCCAGCCTACTCCTTATTATTGGCGCCGCGCTGCTCCTGAATACGACACATCAGGATAAGCAGATTGTTACCGATCAGGTGTATCATTATAAAAATGATGTTTTACCCGGAGGGCAGAAAGCCACACTGACACTTTCTAATGGTAAGACGGTAGAACTCTCCCAGGAGCAAGCGACCTTAAAGGAACAGCATGGTGAACAGCTCCAGATTAGCGATGGACAACTGCACTACAAACCAAACAGCGAGCTGGCAGAACTTGCTACCTTAAAAAATACCTTGACAGTTCCGGCATCGGGATTCTACCGGATGGTGCTGCCCGATGGCACCAAAGTCTGGGTCAATTCGGCTTCCGAGCTAAGCTACCCTTTGGCCTTCGGCAAATCGATCCGACAGGTAGAACTGCGTGGGGAAGCTTATTTTGAGGTGGCGCACGAAAAAAATCGACCATTTATTGTCCGTACTGTCCATGGAGATATTCAAGTCTTGGGGACAGCTTTCAATCTAAGAGCATACAATAGTGCATCATCCAACGTCACTTTGATCAATGGCAGTATCCGGCTGACCAATAAAAACAAGACGACAAAACAAATTATACCCGGACAAAAAGTTGAATTCGATGGCAGCGACATGCGCGTCTCGCAGGCAAATCTTGAAAAGGAAATCGCCTGGCAGCAAGGCTACTTCTATTTCGAGCACGACAAGATACAGGATATTATGGAGCAACTGGCACGATGGTATGATATTAAAGTCATTTACCAGGGTCAGATCACCAAGAAAACCTTTGGCGGAAGCATCAGCCGAAGCGTCAGCCTGGCCGAAGCCCTGGAATTAATAAAACGTGGTGCCGGAGTTGAATTTGTTATTGACCAAAAAACCGTCACCGTAAAGAATAAGAATTAACAAGACAAGTAATTAATAAAGGAGGACCTATCTATGCTATAAAGATTTACTTAACCAAACTTAGCGGTACCGCGTCAGTCGATGCTAACCAACGGTACCTGAGTACCTGAATTAAAACCAAAAAACCAACCCTATTACTGAATATATGAATTACTTTATCAAATGTAAAGATTACTTGTTCGGGAGTCGAATGACCGAACCCAGCTTTACACCCCTCATTTCAAAAAAGGTCAAAGCCACCTTGTTTCTAGGATTACTATTTACCTATGGTGTATATGGTAAATCAGAAGCCCAGCAGGTCACCATGCATGTCAACAAAGGCGACCTGAAAACTATCTTTCTAGAAATCAAAAAACAAACAGGCTATCATTTCTTTTATGACGAAAGCCTCTTTAATGGCCTAAAGATGGTGAGCCTCAATGCCAACAATCAAAAGCTGGAAGCTGTCCTTAAGGAACTATCGGACGAACTACCAGTTGCGTTTGAGATCCACAAGAAACATATTGTTGTGCTGCCCAGCGCACCAAAAAATACCGTTCAGGTACAACCGCAACAACAATACAGCATTAAAGGCAGATTGACTGCCAAAAAAGACGGAGCACCTATTGAAAATGCAACGATAAGTTTAAATGGAACTACGACCAGAACATCTTCGGATAGCAAGGGAAACTTTTCACTTAAATCTTCATCCGCCGAAGGTACCCTTACGATCTCCCATCTATCCTTCAAACCTCAGACCATAAAATTCAACAGTACGGCTGCAAGCGATTTAGCCATATCGTTAGAAGAAAACGACAGCGCACTGGAGGAAGTTGTGGTTGTCGGCTTCGGTACACAAAAGAAAGTCAATTTAACAGGGGCCATTTCACATGTCGGTAAGGAGGCTTTCGAAAATCGGCCGGTCGCCAATATCGGTCAGGCTTTACAGGGCCTTGTCCCCAACCTGAACATTACCTTTGGAAACGGTTCGCCAAACAGTACACCAGGATTTAACCTGAGAGGAGGTACCTCCATGAATTATAATACGAATACGAATGTTTTTGAATCCGTCAACGGCGATCCTTTGATTATCATCGATGGGATTGAGAGCACCACAGGTGCCTTGAATCAGCTCAATCCAAATGATATCATGGATATGTCTTTTGTCAAAGATGCATCTGCCGCAGCGATCTATGGTACCAAAGCTGCCTATGGGGTCATCTTGGTCCGCACCAAACGGGGAGAGTTCAATCAGAAAGGCAAGATTGCTTACAACTTCGATTCCAACTTTGATACTCCATCCGGGCTCCCCGATATCCTCAATGCCTATGAGATCCAAAAATCAGGCATGGACAGAACCCTATGGACAAATGGCAAGCCCGGCACTGCAGATGAAAAAAAACTGGAGATGATCCAAAAGTATATGGATAATCCTACGCCTGAAAATGCATGGTATCAGGAGGGAAACAGCATCATTTGGGTAGCCAATGTCAACCCCTTTGAGGAAGCGGTCAAAAAATGGACACCGATGCAAAAACATACCCTCAACCTCAGCGGTGGTGCCGAATCCATTAACTACTATATTTCCGGAGGTTTACAGAATCAATCGGGTATGTACAAAATCAACACCGACAAATTGAAACGCTACAATGCCCTGATGAATATCAATGCCAAGGTGAACAGCTGGTTCAGTGTTTTTGGAAAGATCGGTTTTGACCAGACAAACTTCAATAGCCCCTATATCGTTGGTGGTAAAGGAAGTATATGGTCTGCTATGATGGGCGAGACAAACAAAAACATCAATATGCCCATCCAGACCGGGCCGAATGATCCTTTGCCCAATACCTATACCGATAATATCCTGGCCTGGCTGAGCTATGGGGCCAACAATCAGTCCACGGACAGAAGGGTATCGTTATTGATCTCGCCCGAATTTACCTTAATTCCAAATGCATTGAAATTAAAGGCAGATCTCAGCTATCAGCCGCAGTCTTACAGCCTGAGCCGGTACAGTCCCAAGTTCAACCAAGTCGTGGACTCCTGGCAATATACCTCTCAACAGGCCGAAGCCGCAGAGAACCGGGCCTATTTTGACAACAACAATACCAATAAATACCTCATTAATATCTATGCTGATTATAAGAAGACCTGGGCCGGGAAACATAATTTTTCCACTGTAGTTGGTTACAATCAGGATCAGACTAAATTTAATCAGATCACCAATACATTCCGAAAATTGATCTCTCCAGATATACAGAACCCTGATGCTGCCGAGGATCCATCTTTACATACAGTATCCCGAAATGCATATACACTAGCGGGACGTGCCATATTCGGGCGTGTGAACTACAACTTCGCCGAAAAGTATTTTTTTGAGAGCAATCTGCGCTATGACGGCAGTGCGAAGTTTACTGAAAAAGACCGATTTGTAACATTCCCTTCCTTCTCGGCCGGCTGGCGGATCTCGCAGGAGAATTTTATGGAAGGTACAAAAAGCTGGCTCAACGAACTTAAACTGCGCGGAAGCTGGGGAAAACTGGGCAATCAGCCCTCATCCATCTATCCGTATCAGGCAACAATGGGTACGGGAAAGGCTCCTTACCTGATCAATGGGCAACAGATCGTCTATATCAACCCGCCAGGACTGGTATCACCTTACCTGACCTTCGAGAAAGCCAGAACCTGGAATATCGGTTTGGATGGTACATTTCTCAAAAACCGACTTGACGTAACTTTTGAATACTACAACAGAAAGACCACTGATATCCTGACCGATGGCAGCGCCTCATTTCCAACGACATTGGGGACGGCAGCACCTTTGGAAAATTCAGGGATACTCGAAACAAAAGGCTTCGAGCTTTCTTTCCTTTGGAAGCAGACAATTAACAGTGACCTCCGCTATCGTGTAGGCCTTAACCTCTCTGACTATCTGACCAAAGTACAGCATTATGCTGCAAATACCAGCATGATGATTACCAATTCTTCGGGCAGGGAGGTGATGTATGACGGTAAAACGATCGGTGAAATATGGGGATACCGTACCGGCGGCATACTACAGGAAAGTGATTTTGCCGGACGAAACGAATCAAATGGCAACTGGATCTACAATGGAGCTAATCAGGGCAACGTTTTTCCGGGTTATATCTGGTATCAAGATCTTGGCGGCCCTGAAGGGATTCCGGACGGTAAAATAGATGCTGGACTGAATACCCTGGCCAATCCGGGTGACCGTGTCGTCATCGGAAATTCCACGCCACGTTATCGGTTTGGTATCACCGGAAATGTCCAGTACAAAAATTTTGATCTTGATTTCTTGTTCCAGGGTGTACTCAAGCGTGATGTTTGGGCCGGCTTATCATCTTACTGGGGTGGTGGCGCCGGGTCAAAATGGATGTACGAACGGTCCTGGACACCTGAGCGTACGGATGCTGAGTTTCCCATGTATGGCTCTTCGGTAAACGTGCAGGACCGGTACCTGATCAACGGTGCCTACCTCAGACTTAAGCAGGCCGTATTAGGCTATACCTTGCCCAATCAGCTGACCAAACGATTTGGCGTCGAGCGATTACGCTTCACACTTGCCGGTTACAATATCTTTGAAGTCACAAAAATACCTACAATTTTTGACGTCGACCAGATATCTGCCGATTATCCACAAAAGCGGTCTATTGCATTTGGTGCTCAAATTGTCTTCTAACTAAACTATTATGAAAAAGAACATATTCAGATTCATCGTCATGGCTGCCGCATCATCCCTGTTGTTGACGCAATCCTGTAACGATAAATTTTTACAACTAAGTCCCGAAACTGATCTGTCGAAGGACAACTCATTATTTACTGAAACGGAATTAACTTTATACCTGAATAACCTATATGGTCGATATATCCTAGGGCATGGTACAGCCTGGGCAGATGCCAAGGTAAACCCAAATGTTGTCGGTGGCAGCCATTTACTGGCTAGCGATTTTATGACCGACAATATGGTCCGCTATGGCAATATCAGCAATATAATGGACAACACCTTTATTCCACCAAATGCAGGCGCCTCGGTCGATTGGACATGGGAAAATCTGCGTTCGGTCAATTATTTTATCCAAAACTACCGCAACGCATTGCCAGCGGTCAATAACGACATTACCCGGCTGAACAAATATCTTGGGGAAGCCTATTTCTTTAAATCCATGGATTATTACCGCAAACTTATGCTGTTTGGGGATGTACCCTGGTTTTCAAGTGACCTCAATATCGACAGCAAGGAATTGTACAAACCCCGGGACAAGCGCACGGTGGTTGCCGACTCCCTGATGAAGACTATTGATATGGCCATAGCTGGATTAGAAGGCATTAACGGTCGTCCGGATGGGCGTATTAACCAGGATATGGCGTTATTTTTAAAAGCAAGAATAGGTCTGTTCGAAGGCTCCTTCCGCACGTATCATAACGAATTGTCCTTACAAAGTACAGCAAAATCTTTCTTGGAAGCATCTGTGGATGCCTGCGAAAAAATCATCGCCAGCGGACGTTATCAGCTCTATGCCACAGGTGACAGCCCCTATTGGAAAATGTTTACCTTCAAGAAAGACCCCACTTCGGATGGCAACAAAGAGGCTA
Source organism: Sphingobacterium sp. BIGb0165 (assembly GCF_024810095.1). Lineage (NCBI taxonomy): Bacteria > Pseudomonadati > Bacteroidota > Sphingobacteriia > Sphingobacteriales > Sphingobacteriaceae > Sphingobacterium > Sphingobacterium sp. BIGb0165. Next base: position 250,768 of record NZ_JANUEB010000012.1, read on the forward strand.
TCTTGGCTCGGGTATACGATGGTACTGTAGTAGGCCATGCGACCCAACGTTATTGGGACCAGAACAACAGTCTTTCGGGTGCACGGCCAGCAGGCGGGGCCACACGAGGTCTCGTAGACGAGTATCTATGTATCGACGGCAAACCGATTTATTCTTCGGGATCGGCCGGCAACTATACCGCCAACCCCCTATTCAAAGGATATGACGGGCTATGGTCCGAATTTGAAAACCGCGATCCGCGCTTGAAGCAAACCATTAATTATCCTGGTGAAAACCGCTCCCTGTTTAACAGAACGGATGGGACCACCAGCCTCGAAAAAAATGGGATCACCTATCCCCGACTATCCTATAATGTAGGCGGTGGCACTACAGTAACGGGCTACCTTCCCATTAAACACTGGATGGGCGACCGGACCGAAAATGAAGCGACAACAAACGGCCAGCAAACGGCTATCGAATTTCGCTATGGCGAAGTGCTGCTGATGTTGGCCGAAGCAAAAGCAATCTTAGGTACGCTGACCCAGAATGATCTGGACCGGACAATCAACCTGTTGCGCCAGCGCGCAGGATTTGACTTTGCAAAATATCCCGGTAGCAAACTAGAGCTTGGCAACCCGCCGGCAGACCCTAGGCTTGATGAGATCTACGCCACCAAACTTGATTATGCCGTTAGCCCCATCATCCGTGAAATCAGGCGTGAACGTCGTGTAGAAATGGTCTTGGAAGACCGTCGTTACGAAGACCTGATGCGCTGGAAAGCCGGCAATCTGATGACCGTTCCCTTACGTGGAATGAAATTTACAGCCGAAAAAGGAAAACTATACGATGGTACCCATACCGCCAAACCGATTATTGCCTTAAAAGAAGAAGTCAATAAAGATATCTTTTTGGATAACAACGGATTTATCATCGTCTATCCAAGAAGTGCGAACATCAGCAATGGTACTGCGCTATGGGCAGATTACCGCTATTATTGGCCCTTACCTTTATACGATCTGACCCTGGAGGGCAATCAGCTGGTTCAGAATCCGGGATGGTTGGGCGCAAAATAATGAGGATAAAAAGAAATAACATTATGAAACCATCATGATTTATTCAAACCGAGTGAAACGAGTTCATGAATACAACTAAAAAACAAATCATGAATGAATAATCGCACTGGGGAAAGAATAAATCTGATAGCTTCATCACAATTGAAAAACAAACCGAGTGAAACGAGCTCATTTATACCGATGAGATTAACACTTATAAATAATTTATACAGATGAAAATTAGATCAAATATATACCTGTTAATAGCCTGTCTGTGTGGAAGCCTGGGTTTACATTCCTGCAAAAAAGACCTCGGTCCCATCAAAGACAATTTAACCGTAAGGGAAGCTATACTTTCGGGAGGATTTATGCAGATTCCCGTTAAAATCGGAACACCGCTGCAGCTCAATCTGGCAGTCAATCCTGGAAACCGTACTGTAACCACGGCCACGTACAGCAACAAACATCCAGAAATTGCCAGCTATAGTACGACAGGGCTGATTACCGGCCTCAGCGTTGGCAGAGATACCGTTACCATACAGTCCGGCGAATTAAATGTCTGGTATATCGTCAACGTAACGAACTAATAGCCGACAGTCGGTCAAAAAAATGGTAGAGGTGACCATCGCTTTAATTTAGCGCGTTTAGTTTGACTATCAGGCCGGATGGCCTGATAGTCTTCTTTTATTGACCCGGAAATATCCCAGCCAACAAACTGCGATAGACAGCCAATAGTAAATATGAGGTATCAAAGCGATTAGGAATCGTCGCCTAAAGTTTTTCAATTCGGACTTATCAAAAAAGCAATTCCAAAACATGAAAAAAATAACGATAAAAGATATTGCCAAAGCCTTGGGGTACTCCATAGGCACCGTATCCAAAGCGCTTTCAAACAGTCACGAAATCAGCCCGGTAACTAAAGTTGAAATCCAAAAATTTGCAGATGAGCATGGCTATCAATCCAATCAATATGCTAAACTATTGCGTAAGGGGCGAACAAATATTATCGGTATGATTGTCCCTTCGATCGGCAATCCGTTTTTCTCGCAGATTCTCGAAGGCATTGAAAGAGAGATGTCCGAAACGACATATAACCTGATCATTATGCAGAGTGCGGACGACCCCAAGCTTGAATTGAAACATTTAGAAATGTTATCAAAAAAGGGCGCGGATGCTGTCGTCATTGCAGCTACAGGAAATCATCTTTCGTTAAGATATCTCCAGCGGTTAAAAGATGAGGGTACTCCTATTGTCCTTATTGACCGGACTAATTATGCTTTAAATACTTATAAAATCGGAATAGATAATTTTAAAGTGGTTTACCAAGGTATTTCTCAGTTGATCAATCGAGGCAAAAGGAAAATTCTGTTTATTTCCAATCTCTCGCCGGGAACATCAACGGAGCGCCGGCGCGGTTATATTCAATGTCTACGGGATTTTGACATAGGTTTTAATTCGAATTATCTCCTATCGATAGAAACCAATAGAAAAAGAATAGATGTGCTGGACCAATTAAAAAATCACCTTATACGTCTCGTTAATTCAAGTGCCCCACCCGAAGCAATTTTTACTGCGTCAGATCAACTCACCTATTTAACGTTAGAGGCTTTACAGGAAATCGGAATAGCCGTACCAGATCGCTTGGCCCTGATTGGTTTCGCTAATTTTCAATACACAAATATTTTTCAACCGTCATTGTCAAGCATTGTACAGCCTTCGCGTGAAATCGGATCTCAGGCCTTCGCTATTCTCAATAAAATTTTGGACAATTCGGATAATAATATTGCAACACACTATCAAAACATTGAATTACAAGCTTCTATCCTGGCACGCAAGTCCTCTGAATAAGTACATCAATTGAAACGTTTTCGCAAGTTACGCAAACGTTTGACTTAAACGAAAACTACTATAAATCAAAATATATTCTCTACTATAGATCTGTCTTTTGGTTGGCCCTAACCAATCAATACCCATTAACAGTTATAGATTATTTATTTAAAAAATTATGAGAAAACAAACAAAAAAATGGATGCAAATCATTCAAGGAATTGCGTTGTCCGTCACAGTCCTATCACTTTTTTTCGCTTGTTCAAAGCCATTGTCAGAGCAAAATACCACAGAAATCCGACGGTCAAAGGCGTCCTCGAATGGCGATATAGACACGTCCTTATCCAATCTTAAATTTGTCACGAATCCAGTAAACCTCAATATCATTATGTTTGTACCCACAGACAATCCGGCCCTACCCGGCTACAAAACACGGCTATCGCAGCTGTTTGTCCATTTTCAGGACTGGCTACATAATGAAATGGGACGCTATGGCTACAACAGTTATCTGGGACTGGCAAAAGATTCTACAGGCTTGGTCAACATTATTGAAATTCCGGCGGCAGGAGCTCAAGCGGACTACCCGTACAGCTCAGCTATATCAGCCGGTAAAATTATCAATGAGATCAATGCATACAAAACCAGCCATCCGGGCCAATTTTCATCCAACAATCACTATTTAGTACTTTTGCCGGCAAGAACAGACGGCGATGGCAGCCAGCCATTCTATGGCTATGGAAAATTCTGCTTTGCTGTGGATAATTCCTCTATGTCCGTTAATGGAATTCCAAATCCAAGTTCAAACTACCTCGGCGGTATGCTACATGAATTAGGCCATGGATTAAACCTGCCCCACAACCGTGCTAAATATGTGAGTGAAGAACCTACATTGGGCACATCACTGATGGGAAGCGGCAATGTAAGCTTTAGCAAGGGACAACCTACTTTCCTAACCGGCTCCGATGCAGCTATCCTCAACAGAAATGAAGTTTTTCAACCAGCAGTAGCGACAGCCAGTCCTTACCAGGCGCCCAGTTATTCCATACAACCTCAATTTGCAATTGACAACAGTCAGCAAAAGATTTTTATTACAGGAAATTATACATCTAATTTACCTGTGAGCGAGATATTGGTCTATATGGATCCCAATGTGAACAACGAAGGTACCGGAGCTAACAAAGATTACAATGCAGTCACATGGAAATTTACGCCGCTTTCCTCCGGTAATATCCAAGGAACCATAGACCTCAATGAACTCTACTACAAAGGCAATACACCTTACGAACTCAAAGTAAAATTATTATTGCAAAATGGATACACAACCTCCAATGTTTACGACTTCAACTATGTCAACGGGCTTATGACGACCAATCAAGATTCGGTATATACCTATTCCAATGCATCCTATGCCGGTGTGAAGGGAAGCTTTGGTAAAGGACAGTATACCACATCGGATTTATTGGCAAAAGGCGTGACCGACAATAGCATATCTTCCATTAAAGTAGGAGCAAATGTGAAAGTCACATTATACAACGGGAATAATTTTACCGGCGACAGTCTCGTCGTGACCTCGTCGTCTTCCTATCTCTCAACTTTCAACGATAAAGTTTCATCCATGAAGGTACAAAACCGTTAGGAAGGCCAGAGAGGGACAATGAATAATTTAATATTTAATAACATAAGAACAATCCTGCTTCTGCTATTTGCTGTGGCAGGATTGAACCTGTTCGGCCAGCCGGCCCCCTGGTTTACCGATGGCAAATTCGGGCTGTTTCTGCACTGGGGTCTGTACTCCCAGACCGCAGGCGACTGGAACGGGCATCCCACCAAGGGCGGCGAACATTTTATGCTCTATGAGCGGATCCCCGTTAAAACCTATGCAAAGATCGCCGATCAGTTTAATCCGACGGCCTTTGATGCCGATCGTTGGGTGCAGATGGCCCATGATGCGGGGATGAAGTATATTGTGATCACCGCCAAGCATCACGATGGCTTTTCGATGTACAATTCGGCTGTCAGTGATTATAATATCGTCAAGAGAACACCTTGGGCCAGGGATCCGATGCTGGCGCTCGCGGCAGCCTGCAAGAAGTACGGGTTAAAGCTCTGCTTCTATTATTCCCTGGGCCGCGATTGGGAAAACCCCGATGTACCAACCAACTGGCCGACAAAAGCTGGACGTAGCAATACCTGGGACTATCCCGATGAAGATGCCAAAGACCTGAACAAGTATGTCGAAAATAAGGTCAAACCGCAGCTTCGTGAACTGCTGACACAGTACGGTCCCATCGGTATTATCTGGTTTGACACGCCCGAGCTGATTACCAAAAAACAGAGCCAGGAGATCCGCGATCTGATCCACTCCATTCAACCTCAATGTATGATCAACAGCCGCATCGGCAACGGCCTCGGCGATTATGCCGTCGTTGAGCAAACGCTGGTCTCTGCAGCACGCAAGAACTGGGAAGCCTGTATTACGATGAGTGAAAACTGGGGCTACAACCGGCACGACCACAACTGGAAAAGCCCCGAGCTGCTGGTCCGCAACCTGATTGAAGTGGTCAGCAAAGGCGGTAATCTCCTGCTCAATGTCGGGCCGAAAGGCGACGGTAGCTGGCCGGCTGAAAGTCAGCAAAATCTACGGGCTATAGGCGCCTGGATGAAGGTCAATGGCGAAGCCCTACACGGCAGTAGCGTCTGGAATGGGCATAAGGAAATCGCAGCAGCGCAAGCAGCAAAAAAAGAATCCGACAAAGATAAAGCCAGCATGAAAGATGCCGTCAACGATGCAACCCCGAAAGAAATTGTATCAGACTATCGTTTTACCCAGAAAGGGAATACGGTCTACCTCTTTGTGCGGAGTCCTGCATCAAAAGCGATTGACATTCCGGAGCTTGCCAAAAACAAACTTGCGATCAGCTCGATCAGCCTGCTTGGCAACACATCAAAGGTCAAATGGACCCAGGGTAAAGATAATTTAAATCTTGTTTTACCCCCAGGACAAAAGGATGAGATACCGATCTATGTGTATAAGATCGAAGCGAAGTAACGGTTGCCTCATTTTACAGTCCTTGAGCAGCTTTTTCACATAAAACCAAAGGCAGCCAATCTTAAAAGATAGGCTGCCTTTTTCAACATGGCTCTCACTTAACAAGGGTATAAAGCAATTTTAAGATTCTACCATTTGCCCTTCAATGATTTCAAGCGCCTTTGGAAGCAAAGGAATATTTGATGAAGTCTCGGTCTTTTCCCTGCCTGTGAAAAACCGGAGCTTTCCATCCACCCGCTCAGCAATGTCTGTCCATTTTAATTTCCTTACATCTGCATAGGAAAGTCCGGTATTTTGTTATCTAGGCTAAAACTTCAGACTCTTGGTTAGGTTATCCCATATTCTTTTAAAAATGGATTTATCCTCTGTAATGATTTCCGCATCACCATAGATGCCTGGCTTCAAGATAATCGATGAATCTCTGACAGATCGAATTAGGGTCACTTTAGCAAAAAATACACTGTCCTGAATCGGAATATCTGAAACATAGCCTATTTTTCCATTTAAATATCCATACTCCTGGTAAGGATAACTCCGAACTTTTATCATTACATCCTGTCCTTTTTTAACTTTTGCCGATATAACCTGAGGGAGCAACAGCTCCCCATAGTATTGCTCATTTTTTGGATTGACGTAAAAAAGAGGCTGATCAATCTTAACCTGTTGATTTTCCTGCAAAAAGGATCCATAAATGAGTTTACCACTGACCGGGCTTGTTAATATATACTGCCTTTTCCAGGTTTCAGCTTCACTTATAAAGCTGTTTAAAGCCTGTTTAAACTTTTTACGTTCTTCATCAATCTGATTACCAAGATCAGACAGCTCCCTATTTTTAGAAAGCATATTTCCTTCATAACTGATCAAGGTATTTTCCATTTGAGGAATGGTCTGTCTCTTCGCAAGCAATAAAGCCTCTTTCTCCCGTAATTCAGAAGGGCTGATGATTTTCTTTTGAGCAAGAAACCGGTACTTTTCGAACTCTTCCTCTGCAAGTTTTAATTGTTGCTGTTGGAGTCTAAATGATTGGGAGGCTTTTTCCTGCTGTCGGGTCAAATTAGCCCTTTCCTCTTCCAAGGCTCCTTTACGTTTTTGGTAGATGCCATTCTCACTCGCAGCAATATAATTTAGATAAGCTAGATAAAAATTATGATACCCGCTCTGTAATTCCCCTAAATTTAACTTATTAGGATCTATGAGGCTTTCTAAATTATAACGTTCGTTTTCAACCTTTCTCAAATTCAGCAATCTTTCCAGTAACATGGCCACCTGGCCATGATCTGCCGTACTTTCCAAGTAGGCCACATCTGTCCCCTGTTCAACCCAATCGCCATCCATTACCAATAATTTTACAAGGTTGCCGTTATTTCGGCTCACGATAGTCTTTGGTGCATTGACACTATTGAATTTCATCGAACTTGTCACAATTTCCGGAAAACGTATAAACACAGATAGTCCCAAAATCAATAAAATAGTTCCAAGTATCAGGGAGATTCCTCTTTTCAATAACCAAGATGGAGGTTTGGTGATAATCTCCTGTAAGTCTTCTGAATGAAGGTCCTCCTCTAGCCAATGTGATTTTTTCATCTTTAATTCCCCAGTTCTAACTGATTTTTAACGAGCTCAAAATATCTTCCTTTTAGTTGGGTTAGGGCCGAGTGTGTACCATGTTCCACAACTTCTCCTTTTTCAATCACTACAATGTTATCTGCATTTTTTACCGTACTCAGCCGATGAGCAACCACCACGACAGTACGATTTCGGAAAAAACGATCCAGATTTTCAATAATTACTTTTTCATTATTGGCATCAAGCGAATTGGTAGCTTCGTCCAACAAGATAAAATCGGGTTCCTTATAGACAGCCCTTGCAATCATAAGACGTTGCCGTTGCCCCTGGCTAACCCCTTTCCCTCCGGTCCCAATCTTTGTGGCTATTCCAAAGGGCTGTTCAGCGATAAATTCATCCAGATTGGCAACGGTGATGGCATTCTGCAGTCGCTGCTCATCAGGGAATTCATCATTTATGGCTATATTACGTTGGATCGTATCGGCATATATATAGTTATCCTGTAACACAGCGCCACAACTGTCCCGCCATAGGGAAAAATCGATCTGTTCCAGGCGCTTACCTCCAACAAGAATCTCTCCCTCTTCATAATCATAAAATCTCAATAACAACTTTAATATCGTCGTTTTCCCACTACCGCTGGTTCCGACTATGGCTGTCGTCTTTCCAGATGGGAAAGTCAGATTGAGCTTCTGAAATAAAGGCTCATTTCCGGCGCCATAATACCGGAATGTCAGATTTCGAATTTCAATGTCTTTTTGCGTTGGCAATTTGGATAGGTAATCCTTTTGGATATCTTCCTCCTCTGGGGTTTCGTAGATCTCATTCAGGCGTTCCATACTAATTTTAGCATCCTGATAAGATTGCAAAAAGCTTAATAAAGACTCTACGGGACTGTTGACCATCCCGACAATGTACTGGATCGCCATCATTCCCCCTAAGGTAATTTCACCATCGATAACCGCTTTAGCGCTAATATAGGTAATGAATATTCCTTTTGTCTGGTTGATTGCCATTGACCCCAGTGACTGGTATTGCGCCAATGCAAGACTTTTTACCTTGAACTGGAAGAGCTTAGCCTGTAGCGCCTCCCAGCCCCAGCGTTTCTGCTTTTGAGCGTTATTAAGCTTAATATCCTTGATACTCTGGATCATTTCCACCATATAGGTTTGATTTTCTGAGCCTATCTTAAACCTCCTATGGTCAAGTTCTTTTCTATATTTCATAAAAAACAAGATCCAAAGCGTGTACAATGTTGTTGCAATGAAAAAAACCAAGAAAATTGTCTTATTGTAAATAATCAGTAAGGTTCCGAAAATCAGCATATTGACTAAAGAAAACAAGGTATTTAAGGTATTTCCTGTGAGAAAAGATTCTATCCGCTGCTGATCTGACATCCGTTGCATCAGGTCTCCATGTGTTTTTAAATCAAAGAATGACATTGGGAGCTTCATGATCTTGATCAGTAAATCTGTCAAAATTGAAATATTTACTCGTGTACTGATATGCAACATAATCCATGAGCGAATAAAAGACACTGACACACTGCCGATAAAAAGCATAAGTTGGGCAATCAGTATTAAATTTATAAAACTGATATTTTTTGTATTGATTCCTATGTCTACTACTGATTGGGTAAGAAATGGGGTGACCAGCTGCAAAATCGTGCCTAAGATCATGCCAAGGAACAGCTGCAGGAAAAGCTTTTTGTACTGGTAGAAATAAGTAAACATCTTGCCCCACTTCAAAGCAACCGAAGCTTCATCATCATCTAACTGATAGAAATCGGGGCCGGGACTCAAAAGAAGCGATAACCCTGAATGTAGCTCCCTTGTTGAATACCAGTTTTTTGAAAATTCCTTTTCCTGGAAAGTAACAAGTCCGGTTGCCGGATCTGCAATGGAATATCGGCCTTTCTTCATTCGATACAGAACTACAAAATGGTTTTGATTCCAGTGCAATATACAAGGAAGTTGTACTTCTTTCAGCTGTTCAAGGCTTAACCGAACGCCATAGGTACGGAATCCTAACTTTTCCGCAGCTTCGGAAATACCCAACAGATTGACGCCATTTTTGGTGGTCTGACACAGTTTTCGAATCTTGTGGATAGAAACCAGCTGTCCATAATATTTAAAAATCATACGGAGACAGGTTGCCCCGCAATCCATCATATCCATCTGCTTATAATGTGGAAATTTCTTTAGCACGCTCAGTTAGTGATTATGGTTGGTTAATTGATAACAGAAACAAAATATACATAAGATTCAGAATGACACCTATGAAGATTTAAAAGGATAAAAACCTTTCATTAGATTAAAAGCATTTATAGATGTTGTCAACATCCTTGTCGTGAACGGCCAACCAAATTAGATTTAAAGGATGTAAGTCCGTTAAAAATCTTGTCTTCTGTCGAGCAATAAAAGGATATCTTGTTTTCCACTCCTGATCATTTATCGTTTTTACTATCGTACCTAATGCTTCTTCAATGTTGTGAATGTTAATTTTCACGTAAGCCCGGGGATCAACGAATTCCTCTATATTTGGACAACCGTCGTAAAAGCATAGTGTTTCGGTCACAATCGGGTCGATTAATTTCTCTGTAAAATAACCGTTTTCAAAACTATTCTCGCAGGCCAGATGATAAAGATATTGCCATAGTCCATCGTATTTATCTGGCAGGAACCCTCGATAATTAGCTAACAATGAAAAAAAATTGCCATTAAATGGTCTTCCATAGATATCTAAACCATCAGCGATAAGCTGATCCATCACATGAACAAACTCCAATCTGGTCCTATGGCCTGGCAGCCCTGATAATTCACTCACAACTACAGAAAGAAGCTTATCCTTCTTCTGTTCGATAACATCAATATCAACTTTTTCACCAATCTCTCGATACACTGAAAAATTTTTAGGAAAAAAAGGTAGATGAAGATGTATTTTCATCTTCACTTCCGTCGGATGACTCTTCGCATAATAAGAAACCGTAGGTTCTGTCATAAATGTCAGCGCTCTACTTTTTTCATAGCCTTTTTCTAGGGTATCTTTATGGGGATACGTTAGGATAACCAAGCGATCATATGATTCATCAGAGACAAACTCAATGTCTTTCCATGTTTTTACTCCTGAAAGATAACGGTTAGTAAATCGGGTTAACAAGTCGTCATCGGGACGGGCAAATGTTGTAAGTCGAATTTTCATTCTAGTCTACAAATAATATAAATAAACTGATGCTGTAAAAAACTTATTTCAAATCGTAAAGGTCCAGTTCAAATGGCAATCAAAATCAATCAGCACTAAGAAGGGAAAGTGCCTCAAAGATTTGTTCATAGGAGCTCTCATCCAAGATCATGTGGACCGTGTTTAAAAAATAGGCTTTCATTTCTTCATTATAATTATTCTCATCCAGGAAGTAGTACTTGACGATCGTCTGTATAAGATGCTGAAAAGCTTCACCATAGTCATTTAGCGTTTTTTCGTCATCAGTACTGGCCATTAATTTTCCATAAAACGAAGAAATCAGATTCGTGAATCCCCAAAATGCAGCAACCCTCTTTGCCTGAGTGAATTCACTTTTTCTCAGATAAGAATCCGCCCTTCCGGTAAACGCGATCACAGGACTTTCCATAAGGGCGCGGATATTCAGTTCAACATCCTGAAGACGTGGATAATCCTCGTTCCAGCCCTGTATTCTTACTAAAAAATTTTTATTCCAGGTCACGGCGGTAGTGGTCCATATGATCTGATGCTTTAAAAATGATACGATTAATTTTTCCTTATTATTGTCCGATTCGGAGTTCCGGAATACTTCAATTACGTTATTGATATCATGCTTAAAATACGTTGTTTGAGAAACGAGCATATCCAGATCCGTCCTCCCCTTCAGGAAAGAACTTCGAGTTTCAATACAATCAGGATACAAGATATCATCGCCATCCAAAAATAGGAGAAGATCATCTTTGCACAATTTCAAGCCTATATTTCTACAAAAATTGGCGCCTCGATTGACGGAGTTTTCAACCAATTGAAACCGTTCATCATTGACAATCCTGGATTTTATATTCGCTATCGTCCGATCACTCGAATGGTCATCTACTAGGATACAATTCCAGGATCGGGAGGTCTGCTTTTGAACAGATGCTATGGTATCAACAATCGTATTTTCGTTGTTATGCGTCGGAATTATAATCGAAATTGGTTTCATTGTTATTTTGAGAGATCATGATCAATAAAAAACTGCCTCCATCAAAGGAGGCAGCTTTCCTGAAATCCTAAAGCTTAAAATTTAAGCCTAGAAATTACCGTAACGGCTTGTAACAGGGTCCGTGACCGGATTACCAGGATTAGTAACCGGCCCCCTGTCAGGGTCTGTTGGTGGAACCCCATTATAAGTTCCACTATTTGCACCATAACCGCCACCTAAGACTTTCTTAAGTTGATCTTTTGATAGGACTTCGGCGTCCCCAAGATTAATGAAATTTAATTTCAATTTCTTCATTTGTGTGTGTTATTTAATTAATTAATGATTTATATAAACTAGCTACTAGTTTTCAATTGATTTTTTATTATTACCTTTTAAAAAAGACTGATTATCTACGCTCTAAGTGATCCATTAGCACTATTGATCTTTCTCAAAAAAACCGCTTAGAGAACAAAAAACATATGCTGTGACCAAATAAATTACGAACGAGTTAGATTTTCGCGTCCATCAGTTTGTCTTCTGCAGTTTTCGCATTTCCTAGCTTTATCTTTACCAAAAAAGCTCTTTTAGATTGCAAATCTTCAGGAATAATAATGTCGAAATACATATTTTGATCCCTGTCAAAGCCAATATTTGCCTTTTTTAAAATTAAATCCTTTTGAGAATCCAATAGTATTGCTGAGGCAGGGATAAGTTTGGAATTCTTAGGAAACACCACTCTTAAAATATTATTGACGGGTCTATTCATAACAGTTAAGAACAATGAGGTCGAATCGGTTTTACTGACAGTATAGTATCCATACTTACTCTCCAGTGGAAAGTGACTGACATTATAGATGCCTTCGGCATTCGCCTTGGTCCATTTCCCCAGATCAGTGATGAGTTCATTTTCGTGCTTGCTCATGTTTCCATCGCCATCCGGACCAAAATTGAGGACAAAATTACCGTTCATGGAGCGGGATCTCATCAATAGGTCGATAACATCATCGGTGGTCTTAAGGTACATACCATCCGTGTTCTTAACATATCCCCATCCATTTGGAGGTATCGTCATCACACAATCCCAATCGTTGCCATCAAGAATATCTATATTAGCAGGCATTTTTCGCTCCCATCCCTGTTCGTAATCTCCTAACAATACCCCATTTGAATCAAAATGTCTGCTCCCATGCTCATCGTTTCGAAAGCGTGATCCGATAATTAGGTTTGGATTATTTTTTCTGAGTTCTTTTTCCAAATTGTAGGTAAATTCGTAGGAATTCACCCAGGATCTATCCCAGGTACCATCAAACCAAAATCCTTTTATTCGAGGATAATTTGTTTGCAGCTCCAGTAACTGGTTCTTTGTATATTTTAGAAAACGGTCAAACCTTGCTTTTTCATCGGCGGTTTTCGGGATGGATGTAACGCAATCTTTGTTGGTCCATTCTGTCACCGAAAAATAAAGGAAGACATCAATGCCTTGCTCGGTATAAGCGTCTACAACCTGTTTAACTATATCTTTTTTATAGGGACTATTAGCCACTGTATAGTCCGAATATTTAGAAGGCCATAAACAAAAACCATCATGATGTTTTGTAGTAAAAACCAGATATTTAACCCCCATTTCTTTGGCACGTTTAGCCCAGATTTTGGCATCAAAGTTCTTTGGATTGAATTGCTTATAGAGGTTGTCATAGATGTTCAGCCAGTTTTTTGGTGCAGTGGGCCCGCCCCAGGTCCTGATCCACTCAGATGCGGGAGCACCCTGTCTCGCACTTATGCCATTCCATTCATTTCCGGGTATTGCATACAATCCCCAATGGATAAATTGTCCGAGCCCATAATTACGGAAAGCTACCATTGCGGAATCCGTCCTGTTTGGCCGAGTAATCGTTCCATATTTGACATCAATGGTCTTGGCTGGTTTTTCTCTTTTACCGGTCCACTGCGCTTTGACTAAACTTAACGGACTTAACATAGCTAACATTAAAAGAATTTGAATCTTGTTTCTTTTCATTTTAAAAATAATTAACATCTTATTATATTACCTTTCATGCGAGTTTTAGATATTTTGGACTTGGGCGATCATTTGCGCTATTAAATCTTCATCACATTTTGCCCAGAAAACGTCATCGTCGGTCCCCCCCCATTCCTGAAGCGTGTAAAACATGAATATATGGACATGATTGTGAGACGCATACTTTACCCCCCTTTCTTGACCGTTTTCAATAATATGCTGCGTGAACAATATGCATTTGGATGAAACCTCATCCGTACAGTATAATTGTATAAAGGAATCCAGGTCATCGATCAGCATTTCAAAATCAGCCCGATGGTTCGTAAATCTATGGTGATAAAAGGCGTATACCTCTTTTTTTCCTTTGATATCCACTAACCTCTCCGCGCGTTTTTTGATGGTATCCCTAATTGCCGTACTTTCTATTACGTCACTATGCGAAAAAACCACCCCGTCCATAAACATCTCGTGATAAATATTACGGGTTTTGACATATTTTTTCAACACTGGAACCTTTCTGCCGGAAGGATTATTATTTAGGTCCCCATACTCCAAATAATCGGTATTGACTATATCTTTATACGTTTCTTTTTCAAGCTGCAATAGATATTCTATATTGGATTTACCATGAGAAAATGGAGTCGTGAACGATTTTAGCCCAAACCTTGCTAAAATCGCATCGGCAAGACAGTTTTCACCTATTGAAATAAAAACTTTTTCCATCATATATTATTTATACATAATGCATTAATCATTTCGGTTGCATACAAATAACCGCTCTTCACTATTTAATCCAAAAAGGTCGTAATCTGGATATAGGTTGAACTTTTGAACGGAAAAACCAACACGTTCTAATCTTGTCACGTAATCATTTCCATATATTCTAACATGATCTTTCTGACCAAAAGCAGCCTCACGGTCGGTTTCATTCACAATCTCAAAATTTTCATACGTAACATCCAGATCAAATGAAATCGGAGTCTGCAGAATCGCCTGCCCACTGGCTTTAAGCACTCTAAAAATTTCTTGCATGGCCAAAATATCTTCCTCGATATGCTCCAGTACATGGTTACAAATAACCAGATCGAAATATTTGTCAGGATAAGGAATATCCAGAATATTAATTTCTTCGATCATCTTTCGACCGCTGTTATAGTAACCGGGATTAAGATCACCACATATGTAATCTGAGGCAGCAAATCGATCATTCAAAGATCTCAATAGGTTAAACTCCGGAGCGATATGGAGAATTTTACAGTCATTTCTTTCGAATATCTTATAGACGGATTTTAGATAGACGAAAACGAGCCGGTCTCTATCTGTACTGAGACAATTTGGGCACCCACCGTACCTTTCTCCACCTCCGACAATCTTCTTTTCTTTAATCACGGGAAAGTCAGTACCAATAATATTCATTATCGGTAGAGAAAAAGAGCAAAACGGACATAGATAACTATTTATATTATTCATTTTGATATGTTTATTGCAAAATTGCGCTTACTTGGAGCACACCTTCCTCATCTGTTATTTTTTCCAATATTGAAAAGAGCAGCTGTTTATCACCCTCTCCTAATTCAATCTCGTTTGATAGGATCAACCGCAACATATTCTTGATCAGAAACATAAAAGATGCATTATAAATATCCTGTACCGTCTTACCGTTCGAAAATCTATTGATTACCTCAAAATATATATTGAGCAACATGGCAAGTTCCCTAACTTCCTGTAAAACATCCGATTTGCGCCCCTCTATTTTCATCAATGAATCTTCAATTTTAATAAAATGGAGCTTAGGTCTGTCTAAGAGGGCCCTGATATAGAGGTCCATTTCCGAAAAGGATTTAAACTTAGTAGACCAATTTCCGATCTTTAACAGAAATCTTTTTTCCCATGTCACTGAGCTCATTGTCCATATCTGGCAGCATCTTATCAGCCTATTGATCAGATCATGGTAATCGGTTTCTATTACACTATGATTTACGCTACCAATAACATGGTCTACCTGATCCTTAAACAAAGTGGTGTGAGAAACCAGCATATCTATCTTTGACCACCCGTTAATAAAATAACTTCTTTTCTCAATACAGGTCTCGTATAAAAAATTACCGGGCTCTAAAAACACGAGATAATCACCCTGACTATGATCTACCCCTAAATTTCTACAATGATCTATACCGCTACCTACACGGTTCTCAAATAACCGAAATCGCCGATATCCTGCAATTTCTGCCTTTACTGTTGCTACGGTCCCATCTGTGGAACAATCATCAATAATGACACATTCCCAAAGATCAGATGTCTGCTTTTTGATTGACATTAGGGTGTTGACAATCGAATGCTCATTATTATAGGTTGCAATTACTATTGAAATTATTGGCATGTTATCTTTTGTATTTTTCAGATGGTATACGTTCACTATATGGATACTAATTGTAAATCCGATATCATCGCAGAATGGCTAGGCTTAGCATTTCCACCGATAATTACTTCCAGCAAATCATTCCTGATTTGATTACTGCTCTGGTATTCAATCCATAACTTTTCTATTAAAATTTTAGTATTCATTTCTATTGCAACCCCGCTGCTTACTATTAGCCCATAAACCCGTAGAAATTTTTCTGCATATACCGAAGAACATACCTCATCAAAATTTATCAAGCTGATGTAATGAGCGATGTATTGTTTTCCTCTTTTTTCCCATCTGCCAATCTTCAATTTCTTTCCAACGTTATGGTAACATACACTCAACATTAACAGGTCGATATATCGCTCCTGTGAGATTTCATCCGAATGCATATCCAATGATTCAATAAATAGATATTTTATGAAATTCGACATCTTATCAATCAATTGCTGGATGACCCCATATTCTGTGTAGGGTAAGAATGGTACGAAAGACAATATGTGAAACAGCTGAGAAATAAATTTTAATTGATCGGTACTCCAATCATTAACGTTTTTGGGGCTCCCCACATTTGATGAAATTATAGCAGAAAAGGCTGTAGATAACCTATCTATCAAGATAAAAATACATTTTGCGATAGGAATTTTCTTAACCTCCGGGCTGATCCTATCCAGTCTATTAACCAGATAATATAAATCTCCCAAAAGACCATTTGCCAGTGAAAAATCAGATGCATTCTGATAAATCGTTCTTTTATAGATAAAATTATCCACGTCTTCCAAAATTTCCTCAACTTCGTGTAGGTCAAACCGCAGTAAGAGCTTTTTCTGAACGATCCATTCCAGCCTCCAGGCCATACCAACTACCCCGCTACCAAATGTCGTATTCTCTTCGTCATAGAGTTCAGCAATTAATTTTTGAAAACTCTCCGTCAGATGATCCTTATCTTTATTCCCTCTGGTTTTGCCGGTTTGGATCGCCTTAATTAGCAATTTTTCGCTGCTCCTGTTTCCCAGGTGATTCATTATCGTATTTTCCACGGTGTTCTGATTAAAGTTGAAAACAGGGTCCATCAATATAACTGGATTCTACAGGACAACTAAAAATATCATTCACGGAGTTCTTAAGATCAACTCCTCTTAATTGCGACAGAAATTCTGCGGTTGTTGTAAAGAAGGCTGCGATTCTTTCATTTTTGTTTTTTTGTACCTGGTTAAATTTGTTATAATTCTTAATCAGTAGATCGATATCGATAAAATCTGAAAACAATGCATGAAATAAGCTGTCCACTTGTGCTATTTCCGCATTCTCAGTGTAAGGGATGACCGATTTTACCTCCTTGTTCTTCATACTTCCCATGAATTTCATGGCGGATATAAGCTGCTGTTCTGAGAGTATTGTATGATTGCGCATGCAGCCAACAAATGGCGTTTTTATGGCGTCTGAAAGATCATCAATCAACAGCTCTTCATTTTTATAATGATCTAAAGAAAAGTATCCATAACCTAAGCCGGAAAGTAGATCAAGGTGCTCCTTTCCAAAATTTGCACCTAAATCCAAAATGATGAGATCTATATTGAAATATTTATAAAACCATAGCAGATTGACATCCAGGCTGTCGGCACTGATTCGGTCATAGATCAGAATAAATGAATGTTTACTATCCGTGTAGGTATTTGGCCTCAATTCCTCTTTCACAAAATCTCTAATTCCTTGCGCCATTGCATTACTCACCGTATCAACGTCTATTTCTGCGATATTTTTCGAATAGTATGGCGGGAATAGATTATATAAGCCTTTTCTAAAAAACCTTGTACTGGTTATACTGCCTGAATAATGCAGAATAGGTTTCTTATCCCATTCGCTCATGTGATCCCAGGGCCAACAATGATTCAGATCCTCTAAAACCCGAATTTCCTTTCCACCTAGACTGAGATTCCAGAGCATCGCCCACATATCACTGCACCATGCCTGTATCCCTATCTTTTTGCCTGCCAGGGCGTCATTATTACTACGGAAATCTCTATTCTTTTTTTCATTAATCGCGGTCATATAGTTAAATAGATTTTCAGAATCTATTTCCACTTTCCGCCAGAAATCAATAGAGGTTCCTTTCAGGATATATTGAGCGCCACCCACAAATTTTTGGTCCAGACCTTTGACCTGCTCTGAGGGAATCCCCACAATACTGCACATTTTCCCAAATTCACGTTCTGAGAGGCAATCCATTATATAATTATACCCCAGATAGGATTTGGTATTGGCAACATAACAGTACTCGTCATACATGAAGAGATTAACATCCGGAAGTCTTTTAAACAATAGATCAGAATCGTGGTATAATAATACAGACTGCTCCAGATAGGGGTGTTGAGCAATATGTTTGGCGATGATATGAGGCCTTACAGAAGATAAATAGTTCTTTTTGCTTCTGGTGTCATTATACAAAAAGATGGAAGCATATTTAGAATTTCGCGTTACGAATTCCTCTAAAATTTGCTTCTTGTCAACCTCCTCATTGTATGCAAAAAGTATATGGATATTTTCCTTGCTTAATCCCAGATTCTTAAAATTAAAAATTAACAAATCCAGTTGCCAGATAAAATAAACTGATACGGGTTGCGCTGAAATATAGTAAAGATCCTGCATGTTGATTATAGATAGAATGTACTCACACTTTTATGTTCACTTTTAGGCTTTCGATTTTATAAAAACATCACTTGCCCGCGATCAGGAAAGCACAAAAAAATCTGTTTGATTCTGAAATAGTACACGAAAGATCTGATAAACTTAAAGGAAATAACCTTTTTGACATCTGATGCAAAAACAGAAACCAAATCTAAATTGCTGAATCCAAATAGGAAAAATAAGGTATAAAAAGTCTTCTTTCTTTTCATAATTGACATACGATTGGTTTTTAATCCTGGATCATCCAGCAGATATTAACTTATTTAATCCAAACCGGCATTAACAAACCTTTTGCTTGAATTTCTATTGTAATATTAGTTGATTAGATTCAAACAGCTATCAGCGAAAACCAACGCAATCGATTGTGCTAATCTCGAAAACGTATTCGTGTACAGAAAACACTTTAATCAAAAACAAACATAGGTTTGCCTCATATTTAAAAAAAAATAATAGCTTTAAATAAGTACAACCGTAAGATATATTCATTTCCCAGACTGACAAAGAAATATTTTCGTTCTTCTATAGCGACCGTAACATGAATTGTGTCAGAGAAACAAATTCAATAAGATTGTTTATATTCAATTATTCAAGCGGCACGGTCATGAAAGAAAAGGCCCCATTTGATTTTTCGTTAGTGTTTGTTTTTAAAGGCAGTCAAGAGAGCTTGGCCGTTTGGAACGCTTCAAGGCAGCAGCTATGTAAGGTGTTTACGAAGGCAAAAGTTTATCTCCCAATGATGACATTCTAGCGCCATTAATGAAGCATATGTTGGAACCGATGATGGATGGCGAACTGGAAAACCACCTTAACGAAGAGAAAGCCTCTGGCAATATCAACCTGCAAAATAGCAAGACTAAAAAGACTGTCCGAGGCCTTTCAACTCTGAACAGGCCTGTTTTAACCTTTTTAATAACACTATTTCAATAAATAGTTGTAATCATTTACTATAGCAGAGATATCCCAGGTCATCACTACATTTTTATAGTTTTTGAAATGACCTTTATCCCATTTGGTGATGTGGTACCCTTTACAAAATTTACAGTAGTAAGCCCTTTTGCAAGCCGGTTTGCCCATGCGATGTTTGACACGCTTGCCGTCTTTATTCCTGATGCGTGTCATAAATTTAAAATTGATCATCCTCCATTTTGCTTCGATCAACGACGGAAATGCTACTTTACCCGTGGCACGGCACTTCCAAGTGTTACTTTTTAGGTTTTCCATAGCCAATATTTTAATATCATTGATTTGTACTATTATCCTTTTCAATAGGCACCTGAAGCATTACCCAGTCTTTTATCCTACGCGAGATGGTCACCGAAACCACAAAACTGTCCATATCTCCAAACGGTACGCGCAAAATAATCCGAAGCCGGCCGCCCTTCAATTGGTAACAGGCCTTAATCATATCCAATGGGATCGCGTGATGCCGGTCTATTTTCTGTACAAAGCCGTGCGTATCGCGCACAATTTCGTTCAGACTACGTTGCTCACAGCCTATTCCCTCATTCATATCGCTATTCAAAAATAATTTGACGATCGGCGTATTATTGGTCTTCTCGAATAAAAATATACCCAGCTCATTGTACATAATCTTTTTGGTCAGGTATCTGTTGTTTAGCAAAAATTCCTCCTCAAGCGTATCCATTCCCCTCAATAGTGCGAGGTCTATTTCTTCGGTCATATCCCCTTCTTTTTCTTGCTCATCTATTTTGGAAGGCTCTTCTTCATCCAGCTGAGTGTCGGACAAGTGTACCAATTGCGGCTCTTTCTGCGCTGATAATTTTTGTTCCAGATGCTCCACTCGCTTTTCCAGTTCCCCGACATAGGTCTCCCTTTTGCGATACACAGACGAATAAAAAAAGATCGCATAGCCCATATTAAAAAACAACATCCCGCCCAAGATCACCAGGAGCGGTAGCCATATCCACTCGCTTTTGGGCGGGGCAACGGGTCTTATGATTGCAAATAAAAATATCGTAGGCAACAAAACGCAAAAGAAGAACTGTGCCCCCAAACGATCACCAAAACTATGCAGCCAGCTTTTTCGCTTGTCCAATAGCTTGATCATCGTGCGCGTATAAAAGAGCGCAAAAGCAATGATCATCACATAAAATAGATAACTCAAGATCAAGGGACTATCCTCAAACCAGTCCGACAGCGCAGCGATATGGCCAATATACCAACAAATCCCCCCGAAAAGAACCGAGGCAATGCATACCCATATAAAATCCGGATAATGCACATGCACCTCCGTATCTTTTGAATACTTGACCTGTTGGATACTTTCCATAATCTACGTTTATATATAGGACAAAAAACCTTACCGATCTCATAGATAAAAAATAGGTTAGAATTTAATCCAGCAAAAATTTCTTTCAAATAGGAATTTTATATTATAAATTTAGTCAATATTTTAATAATCAGTCCACAAAAGTAGAAATACTACCCCCATACCCGATTTTTGCAAGTCAAGAAAATACGCCAAAACAGGAAAATTGAGTACTTTATTGTACAGATAATATCCTTCGTTGCAAAAAGACATGCTTTAATGTAGAAAACATGTGCTTGTTGAAATAAAGATGATCTTCAGGCAGAATAAGCCCCTTTATAGGTAATTTTAGCATACAGCAATTTACTGATATTAAAAACCATGCGTATGGAAACCCCAAAGCCAACGATACAACGGTTCACCCGCAATTACATCCTGATCTGTGTAGCGGTCCTCGTTACCTTATATGGTCTATTCATTGCACCAACATTCCCATTAAGAGTATATAGCATAGGTGTCCTTGTACTATTTATACCTTTTTTAGAGATCCGTAATCAAAGCGTGGTACTCCAGTTATTCTTTGTTTTCTTTATCTGCATCCAGATCAGCAGCATTGCACTATTTGACCGTATGCCCTATGAGCTACTGCTCAGCTC
The DNA here is from genome assembly GCF_024810095.1 of Sphingobacterium sp. BIGb0165. NCBI lineage: Bacteria > Pseudomonadati > Bacteroidota > Sphingobacteriia > Sphingobacteriales > Sphingobacteriaceae > Sphingobacterium > Sphingobacterium sp. BIGb0165. The sequence continues at coordinate 272,458 of NZ_JANUEB010000012.1, forward strand.
ACAGCCCTTTGGAACAGCTTTTATACATGCCCTTCCTGCTGCGCTACTCTGTTGTGCCGCAGCTCATATTCTACTGCTCAAGCAGGTGAATATCGTAAAACTATATACCGTCCAGTTTCCCATTATGCTTATTGCCTGTACCTGGTATATCCGCATGGTTCTGATCCTCAATAATTGCCAGCATACAGCTGACGCCAATAATGTACAGATTACGGCTGTTGTCGTTCAGAAATGTCCTCTGTGCTGTGATATCCATGAGCTCCTACTTTCCTTTTCTTACGAAGGGCGACAATATCAGCTACCGATGGACGTACATCCCAAACTTTATAAAAAAGCAAAAGAAGGCGATAAGCTCAATCTCCAGCTGCATCCCGGTGTATACGGTTGGCCCTGGTACCACAAAGATATCAAAAGGAGGTACCAATGATTGTAAGTCTATACCAGCTCACCCTGATGATCGAAACATTGCATCGTGTCGATCAGACCGAGATACCGACACGGCTATACAGTATATCGGTAGCCTGTTCGGACAATTTCCCGTTAGCACTACATGCCCACAGAGAGGCCGGCAATGTAGACAGAGCCAGCAATGCCGTACGTTTATATCATATACAGTTGCTCTGGCTACACCAAAAGCTGACGGCATTCTGTACAGAGAAAGGTATTGAAGACCGGAGTGCGCTAACTGCATTGGAGGAACTGCTGGAGCGTATTGAATTTTTATTTAAAAATGATATCGATCCCACGACCAACCTGCCCAGCCATTACCGGGACAAGATCAGTACCTATGTCTACAATCGCATACCTGCTATTTTTGATCGGCTGGCAAAAAAGAATATTCCACTGGTCTATCTCCATGAAATCCATTCGGCCATCGACAGCCTATTTGTGGAGGGCAAGATTCCTTATATCCAGTACCGTCATCAGGAATATCTGATACAGTTGCTGGATGCACTAGCGCAACTGGCCGAAGATAACCGACAGAGAAAAAACTGGCATTACCGCTTTTTGATCTTGATGATCAATTTCAATTTTAACCATATGGGATTTTTCAATCGTTGGAAGGAGTTTTATCAGACCGATCCCATCTTTATGGAAAATTTATTGCGGTTTCCAAAACATTTCTCCTGCATACGGGACTTTGCCTACGATAGTAACCGCAGCAGTCTACTTAAGCTGATGTGCGAATATGTGCAAACGGAGCTATCCCAGTCTCAGCAGACATCATCAGAAAAAGATGAAGAACAATTTATACATAGCAATTTCAATGGCAAGGAGCTCAAGCTCTGGTTACATTTGTGCGTAAAAGCCAATATTACGCGTTCGTCTGAGAAAAAGGAGGTCGCTGCGGAGTTTTCAAAACTCATCAAGACCAAAGAAGGTATCTTGCTGACGCCACATACCCTGACCAAAATGGATAAAAGTGTGGAATATGCTGCTGCCGTGCGTATTCTCCGGACATTAAACAACATGCAGGCTGAACTGCGCGAGCTATTCCCGGATTTAAAAAGGTAAAAAAAAGAAAAATCATAAAAGTAGGGGTATTCACCCACTACCCCTGCAATTGCCCCTTATCATACTGCCTTAAATAGTGGCCAAGATAATTTCCTGCCCCGATAGTCCCTTCCGGTATATCTGCAAGCATTTTACCCATGGTACCCCCTTCCCTTTCCTGAAACTTGTTTAAAGCCTATTTGCAGGCATGATGAGCATGAAATACTACCCCTACGAAGCGCTATTATCTGCGCTACCTTTGATTTAAGGCGTACGAGAAAGTAGCAGCTGACGCTCAGGCAGGCCTCTGTACCTAATGGAGGGGCAGGTACGGCGCCCTGTTTTTAAAAATAATAAATACCACAGTACAAATAATTAAAGCTATGGAAGCGAATAAAACAAGCAGCATGATATACAAGATCCTACGGGCGGTAATGATCCTGTTTTGGATCTATGTAGGCATAGACAAGATCTGGCAGCTGGGCGCATTCCGGATCGCCCTCAAGCAGCAGCCAGTAATCAGTTATCTGGCTCCGATACTCTTTTGGTTACTTCCGCTTATGGAAATCGGTGTTGGGATATTGCTAGCCATGCCAGTAGCCCGGCTGCGTGCCTGGGGATGGAGAACCTCCACCCTATTGATCATCGTTTTTACGATCTATATTGGATTAGGTGTACTGAATGTCTATTCACAGAAACCCTGTATGTGCACGAGCTTTCTGAGTGGTATCTCCTGGACTGCGCATCTCTTGATAAATATCCTGATTCTTGGCCTTTCTATCATAGGATTGGTACTGCATCGGAGAATAGCCAAATATGGCGAGTGTGCATTGACCGGCAAAACAAACATCGCACTATTTCTGATTGGCTTCGTGGCAATGGGAGCCATCAGCCACAGGAACATCCACTATACAAAGTCAAAAGATATGTGGTATGCACCAGACAGTCTCTATTATTATCCAGCACATAACGACGTCAGTAGGCCTATAGTAGGCAGCCTGGCATACGGATACGATCGGTATACAGAACCGTACCGACAATTATTTACCAAAAAGTTGCAGGCCAGTATCTTTACTAACCAATCACTGACCTGCAGTAAAGAAAGGAGGGTAGCAACATGCTAACCAAATTTTTAAACAATTATGGCTACATGATATTAGGCGGAGCCATGATTATCGGATTCTCAGCATTTAAAGGTGCTGAGGCTTATGCAGGAAAAAGTTTAGCTCCTGTAACTGTTTATTTTCATGGGACTCCAACGGATCCCACACAGGTAGAAGATCTGTCGCAATGGAGTACATCTCCTAATGGCAAAAGTTGTAATAACCAAGATGAGCTCGCTTGTGCAGTTCAAGTTGATCCAACAGACCTTAACAGTTCTGGAACATCTTTCGACTCGAGCAAAATAGCGATCGAAGCGACATCTACCAGCTCCGGATACATTCCATCGTTGGAGCCGGGGTCTAACCCTATGCAGTTTAATCCGATTAATCGAAATTAGAGATTCGACTTGCATCAATTAATAGCGGCCCTATACAGGGCCGCTATTATCGTAAATTAACGTGGATTTTGAGGAATTCCTGCTATCCTCACAATATCTGCCGGCAGAGGTAATGCATACCGGTTTTCGTTGGGCACAAGCCTGTATTCTTTCCCATCGACTACTCTTTTTAAGATGATCTCCTGCCCTTCCAGATTTAATCGTTTGATATCCATCCACCTCAGCCCTCGATAGACCAGCTCTTTCCGTCTTTCACTTAATATCACTTTCAGCACCTCCCCCGTATCCGTCAAAAGATAAGATTTATAGGTTCCTGCTTTATATCGCGTCGCCAAAAGTTTATTAAGATCTGCTTGCGCTTCCACCAACTTGCCCGCTCGCGCCAGACATTCCGCTCGGATCAGATACATTTCATCTGTAGCCACCCCGCCAAATAAAAGTGCACTTCCCGAGTATTGTCCCTTAAAATTGACCGTGTTAGCTGTCACTTTAAAATACGCTTGCTTCCGCAGGTCATTGGAATCATAAGAGCGATAGAGTACAGAATCGATATTTGAATACGCATTGCTCAATATCGTTGCCTTCAGTTCCATATAAAATGTAGTCTCTTTATTGAATAAACTAAAGGAAAAAGAGGCCGTCAACTTCACTTCATTGCTGTTATTATAATCAAGTAGCTCGTTTCGCACTTGCAAATACAGCTCAACATATTTTAATGCCAGATCATATTGACGCATCGACAGATAAGCTCTTGCCAAAACCCCATATACAGCTGGCTTACTTGGCTGTACCACATGATTCGGTTCCAATGGCAGAAGCAAAATCGAAGCTTCCAGATCTGTGATCACCTTTCTATAGCTATCTTCCACGGAGGCCCGTACGGATTTCACATTAAAATCCGATGTTTCCCGAAGAACAATACCTAGATCCGTCTCAGCGGCATTCTGCTGATAGGCCTTGGCATAGGTCCATAACAAACTGAGATAACTATTGGCACGAAAAAATAGGGCAGCGCCTTTAATACCGTCCCATTTTGCAGCATTCTGTTCATTTCTATCAATTTTATCAAGACGCTCCAGTACGAGATTAGCTATATATACAACATTGTACATGCTCGACCAATCGTTGGAAAAATTATATTGGGAATCTTCCCAGATATAATCCAGCTTCTCCACATCATTCAATGCTTTGTAATTGCTCTCAGGAATAAAATAATCGTCACAGGCCTTTTCACCACGTGAACAAAAATTATTGTTCATTACACGTACATTGTCCAGTAGTTTCTGTAAGTCATCCAATTCTTTGGGTACAACCAATTTATTATTGGATTGTACATCTAAATATTTATCACAAGCCCCGAAGATTAGTGTAGCAAAGCCTAGGGTTATAATTATAATTATTGTTTTCATCTCTTAATAATCTATTTGAATTCCCAATGAAAATGTTTTTGGAGGTGTTAGACGATAGGCAAATTCAGGATCAATATGTTGCCTATTGGTCCTCCAGATTACACCTAGGTTAGCAATATTCCCATACAGCCTAAATTTCATTTCGTTCTTACCGGGTAGCCTATGTTCCCAGGCGGCATTAATATATTCCAAGCGGATATGGTCTCCTTTGAGGACATGAATTTCCGATTGGGTATAAAATGTACTGAGATTATCATTGATCGGATATTCCATTTTAGGCATGCTGGTCTGCTTTTCATCGCCAGGCTTCATCCAGCGATTTTCATAATCGGGATAAGCCACGCCCTGCTCGAAGAGTGAGTAGTAGGACGTGGACGGCTTTTGAAAATAATAATCAGCTTTAAAGCTCATGTTAAAAGACATCGAAAATGCTTTCCACACAAAGGTATTGGTGAGATTGCCAAACAGCTGAGGTTTGGAAGAGCCGATAAAGACAATACTTTCTGAATCCGAAGCGCTCTGTAGAGACGCATTTCTGATCTTGAGATATTCTGTACTGACTTCACCGTTCAGGTATCCCTGCGGCTGCCCCTGTTCATTCAGTCCAGCCCATCGATAAGCCGCTATTGCATTTAAAGGTCTTCCTACTATCGGCGTGATGCCATTCCCATTGCCGAGAAAATTACCGAGCCCTTGGTTCACACTTCTATAATATGCGGTCGTTTTGTTTTTATTCAGGCTTAATACCAGACTCGTACTCCATTTGAGCCTATTGATTGTATTGATACTATTCAAAGCCAGATCGAGTCCATGACCACGCATGGCGCCGACATTTTTGACCACTGTTGCCTGTGCTCCCCAGGTTGTATAATCATAATCTGTGGTACCATACAGGTCTTTTCCATTTTTCACATAATAGTCAACACTGCCCGAGATCCGGTTTTTAAGTAAAGCATAATCTAGTCCTAGATTGAAAGTTCCAACCTTCTCCCATCGGAGCGAAGGATCATTTAGGTTTCGGATATTCAACATGGGGTAATTCGTGTAACGGGCGGTCTCAATATTTGCAATGGGTTCGGGCGTTCTGGTCAGATCAACGTTACCACTGTAACCAAATGTAGCTCTGAATTTGAGATTATCCAACCAAGACAGCTCCATAAACTGCTCTTTACCGAGATCCCAAAAACCACCCACAGACCATAGCGGTGACCATTTATCATTTGTATTGGCTCCAAATATATTGGCTCCATCCTGCCTAAAACTGAAAGAAATGGCATATTTCTCCTTCCATATATCAGAAAAATTGATGTATGTCGAAACAAACCTATTGACCGTTTTTGTGAAATCCGGACTTCCCCCTATTGTCTGTAATAGTGCATCGGGACTGGTACGATAAAGGTTTATAAAGTCTACAGCCTGCGACGTCAGGGGGATTTTGTTGTACCCATACACGGTATAGGCTGTTCCGCTCTGTGTATTCTGTCGCATCTCCGCACCAAAGATGCCGATTAAGTGATGCGCACTCAATCGTCTATCTAAATTGAGCTGACTGCGCACGGTGTACGACTGCCCCTCACTTTCACCAATTTTGTTAATTCCCGCACGCGGCACCGGATAACTTACCTTTCCTGTCACCGGATCCACCTGTGTAAATTTATTGATCAACAGACGAGCACTATAACTTTCCATTTCACTTAAAAACTCACTCTTGGAAGCCTGCTTTTGATATTGTCCTGAAGCGGTTAACTTGAGGTAGGGCAAGATCTGATAAGATATACCGGCAGATGCAAAGAGCTCGGTCAAGTTTTTGGTAGTCTTCGAATAATTATATTCCGACAGCGGATAGTAAGACCAGTCTAAATAATTAGCACCAAAATTCTGGTCGAGATACGACCTCCTAAAATCCCCGTCAAACGATATTTCCTTACCGTCATTATCAGAGAACTGCATATAGGGAACCGATTTGCTGCCATAGCTCAGGCTGGAATAATCAGGTCTCCCCGATTGATCCCTATGATCGGTATAGTTCACATTCAGGTCTACCTGCAAGTTTGCGATCGGACGATAACTATTTGAAAATAGCAGATTCCATTTTCTATTTCGGCTATCCAATTCAGTTGTTGTTTTCGTGTAGCCTAATCCTAGCCCATAACTGTTTTTTGCATTGCCGCCGGCGATATGAAGATTATACTGCATGGACATCGGTGATCTATAAAAAGCATCTGAATAATTCTTCAAACCGTCCTGCGCCAAAAGGTTATTGATTACCTCTGCGGAATCCAATGATGAAATCTTTCCATTTTTTGTGCGGTCCAAAATATCAATTACGGGGGTCATTGCTACATACAGAAATGATTGTAGAAAAACATCATAATGGCCCCCGTCGAACAGCATCTTTTCGATAGCAATAAAATCAGCGTTGGGTACCTGATACAGTTGCGACAGATTTGGGCGATCTTTAAAGATCATGGTACTTCCAAACGTAATTTTATTGCGGGTATTTGTCCCTATCATACCTTTCTTGGTGGTCAGTACAATTACACCATTTCCTGCCCGGGCTCCCCATATTGCACTCGCCGCAGCATCTTTCAAAACCGTAGCCGATTGAATCATCGCAGGGTCTATGTTGGTAATATCACCCTCATAGATAAACCCGTCCAGCACAATTAAAGGATCAAGATTACCGTTAATGGTACTTAGTCCCCGAACAGAAACATTTAGCTTCTGCTGCATAGCATTTTTGATCGGCTGATTGTCAAAGCGAATAGCGGGTACAACATTGTTAAGACGCTGCAGGATATTGGTCCCTACCTGCTGATCCAACATTTTTCGGGAAATTACATTTATAGCCCCCGTGACTTCGTTTGCCCGAAGTGTCTGATAGCCGGTATTTACCTGTACCTCCTGCAAATAGTTTTCTTCCTTTTGAAGCAATATCACTGCATTATCTCTAAAATAACCTCCGGCCACAGTGCGGCTGTGGTATCCTACCGAACTGACTGTCAACGAGTCCCTATCAAAAATACCATTTACAACAAACTGTCCCTTGTCATCAGTACGTGTTACCTGCTGTTTATTGATCACGCGAATATTGGCATTCGGCACAGGAGATCTATCCGTACTATTTAGTACGCGTCCTTTAACCTCCATCCGTTGCACTTGCTGAGCCTTGCCCAGCAAGATGCTTACGCTGCATAGCAGCGTTAATAGTCCTACTTTCATAACTTCGGACTAGTAGATTGGATAAACAAAAGGATAGGTTCTGTATTCTTTCACAGCTGTAAAAACTATCCCTCTTTCTTTCAGAAAGGATAACTTTTCTTGTTCTGTCCAACGGACAAAGTCAACTGGTACGATGATATCAATATTAAAATTTTCCTTCTCTTGCAGTTCAGTCGGAAGATCAAAAGCATAAAAGAGATTCTGCAGAAACAGACGAATAGGGATATTCTGATAGAAAGCCTCTTCACCTATCCCTTGAAACCGTGCAATTGAAGCCTTTCCACTGGTAAGAATGTTTTTGATCTTATCGGAGAATCGTATTTTATACAGTTCGATGCTGTCGCTTTTACGCGCGACAGCAATTTTAAAATAGTTCTGAAATTCTCGACAAAAAATATCCTCAAATTGTTGTCGCGACACCGAGTCATCGGCATAAAACTGATACCAACACTTGTTTTTGGTACTATTTCCGTTCAACAACTTTTCTTTAAATTGCCTGCCGAGGCGAGCATCTATTACTAGATCATTTTGTCGGAATCCTTTGAGCGCCTTTCCATGAGCTTGAAAGAGCATAAACTGGAGACTCTGATTGCCCATTTGAAGGAACGTTGTCCCATTCTTATGGTTCAAATTAGGGTATACAGGCAGGTAATTTTCCCTATATCCTCCAAATGCAGAAATGTAATGCATACCTACTGTATCCAGCAGCGGTTCAGCAGCACTCCGAGTGAGGTTTTTATAATTACCTTCGCTCTTTAACACGGCGTTTCCATCCAACAAAGCCTGAATATTTTTGTCCGTCAGTGAATGTGAGCTGGTCATGGCAATAAAGACACCATTTGTATCAACTACCGCCAATGCAGGTAGGGTATTATGCGCAAACAATGCGGTAAATATGGTATCATCTAATACTGTGGGTAAAGAGGGCGTAAAATTAAAATCAGCTTTAAATTTTTCAAATCTCGTCTTTATCCGTTTTGCGGTATCTTTATTCCGCTTACTATTGACCATTATGACCTGTATGTTATCCAGAAAACGCTGCTGTATCCATTCCATTTTGGGAATACCTTCGATGCAGCTCGGGCAACCTGTTGACCAGAAGTCTAACAATATCAGCTTTCCTTTCAGGTCAGAGAACTTGATTGTCCTCTTCTTTCCATTGAAATAGTTCAGCTCGAGCGACTGGTTCCATACCGCATCAGGGATCTTGTCGCCCGGCTTTAGCGTAACGAGACTGAATAGCCCATCGGCCCCGCTGTCCTTGCGGGGCGTCTGAGCCAATAAACTAAACATAGAAACTATCATTAAGAGCAGGCATGTCAGAGACATACGATATCCCTTTCCGTAACCTGCAACTACTGAAAAGTATTTTAAAGCCTTCTGAGCACCTATTTTCTTTTGAACAGCTAAACACCCATTCCTACACACTCGAGTGACACTGAACGCTTGTAAATCCTCTGATTTCAAACGGCATCCATCTCCTCCACTTACCAAATTGCCTCTATGCATTTTAGTAGGAATTTCCATTGCACGTCCAAGCTTATACCTACGGTTCACCAGAAAGCTACTGAAAGCCTGTACCTGTCTGGTAGCTATTTGGTACCTCTTTAGTAGCTCTTTAGTACCTTTCCAGTACCTTTTTGGTACACTCTCAGTACACTCACGGTAGCTTAACCGTGAATCAATAGTGCCTTTAGTGGCGGGGAATAGACCAGTTAAGTACCTATCAACTCCTGACCAAATCTGCCCTTTCCGTGGGTTTTCATCGAGTCGGCATAGGTTTTTCGTCGAGCCACGCAGATGCTGCCCCGAAGAAAATTGGGAGCCAGCTGCATACAAGGCAGAAGAAAGGCAGGTATTGGTCAGAAGAAAGTCCGAAGGTGGTACGGCTCCATTAGTCAGCACCCGACCAGTACTCTTACAGTATGATCTGTCAGAGTATCTGGCAAGTGCTTCGCAGATGTAGGTAAAATATAGACGTAATCGAATCGGTATCTCGACACCTTTGGCTCTTCGGCTAGGCTTCGGCAACGCTTCGGGACCTCTTCGGGACTCGTTCGAGACATGTTCGGCTACGTTTCGACTCGGCTTCGGCTCCGCTTCGAGTGGGCTTCGGCTCGCACCCGAAGGGCAGTCGAACAGCAGCCGAAGCAACCCCGAAGAAGGGGCGACGCAGGCTCGAAGCAGGTTCGAAGAAATGTCGAACAGCCACCGAAGCCCTCTCGAAGAAAGCTTTGGTTTTGTAAGCTTTTGCGACAACTTTTTACTTGTTAGCTTGCTTCCAATAATCAAGTATGTATATAGCAGCAGAAAAGCACTTTGATAGCACGTTTTTCCTTTGTAAATATGCTTACGCAACATTTGCGTAAATAGTACTATATCTCTGCTTAAGGAGTGCTTTATCCGTACTGGAGATATACTGGTAAAATATAACCTAAAAAGCACTACTAATTTAAAGGCCAGAGGCCATAATTTTTTGGATTTAATTTGGTTTGAGCAGGAGGAACCTTTTCCAGTAGGCAGTTCACTCCCACCCTTGTAAAAACTGTTCATTTTTAAAGGTGTTGAGGGCTGTGACCTGCTGACTCGGTTCTTTTTATTGATACTTACAAACGTATCCTCTTGCTCCTAAGCCTAGCTTAGGTCACAAATAAAAAAATTGTTGTAAATGCGGGAAGCGCAAGACGTTAAATGACAGTTGCAAGTATATAATTGGTTCGATACGTCTTCAGCAGCTAGGAAAGTCATTGTATGACTTCTGTCACCGAGCTACTCGGGGGCCGTGATGATGTTCTTTGATCTTTGTTTTTTGTTCATAACTCGTTTTATTGGTAACGAGTCTTGTGGGTTGGTTCCAATGATAAATGTGGGACTGCACACCGTACCTGAAATAAAGTTTCTGACGCCTTACACACCACGGATTTACAGCAGTACCCACATCTATCTGTTATGCAAATATAGCATAAAAGTATAGACATGGGTGTTTAATCTGCTGTCTTGCGATGTGGCGTCAGAAAATACAGGCACAAGACTCTTTGATTTAAACACCTAAACTATAGATGACTGATCTAATATTTTACTGAAACAAAGATACTAAAGTAATTCTTGAAATTCAAATTATTTACAGCACAAAGCATAAAATAATTCTATTCATTAATTTATATATGAACAAAAACACTTGGCATATATTTCCAATTGAACTTTATATTATTATTGCTGTTAGAACTATTCGCTTTGAATTAGGAATTTCTGGCGAAGATATTTCTGAGCATCTTGGAAAAAATGAAAAATATATTGGACACATGGAAAGCGCTGCAAACAATTCAAAATACAATGATGAGGTTTTGAGCGAAATTGCATTATACTTTTCTCAAATTGCAAGAATAAGACAACAAGAACTTAAAGATTCAGGAGATAGCTCCATCATAAAAACAGAATACACCATATATGATTTCTATCCGTCAGAAATTTTATCTAATGACAAAGTTCTCAAAAAAATTCCTCCTATCCCACCCGGCGTAGGTCCAGCACCTACCCTAAGTGCATTAATAGAGGACCAAACTTTTTTCAAAAAAGCTAAGACTCTAAATGAAATTGTGATGAAAGCTAATGAAGTCCAAAATCAAAACTGGGAAGCAAAAGACTTTACTCGTCCATTAGAACGTGCTGTAAAAGGCAAAAATAAAAGACTCAAAGTAGTACTTAAAGGGGACCTTAACACATACATCCTTATCGGTAAGCAGAAAAAGGATTAGTATCTTTGTGGTCAAAGAAATGGCCATTTTTATGCAAGTTGATCTTAAATTTGAAATAATTAACATTACTGCCATGCCACGAATAGAAGTCGAAAAAATACTAAATGTATTTCTTTTGAGGAAGAAAAAAGGTTATAGTCAATTCGAGCTTTCTTTTCTCATGGGCCAACGAGACTTTTATGTTCGTGACGCAGAAGATCCCACCCATACCTTAATTTACTCCGTACCTTTTAATAATATATTTCGTGAAATTTTCGATTGTAGCATTGAGCAAATAGTACCCGATATCACTAACTCAGAATTTACAATCCAAATATCTGTAGCAAAAGATGAATCTGACTCGGCTGTTTATAAAGCTGAAAGATTCTTCAAAGATGGCCGAATTGAAATTATAGGCACCATATCTCCTGAACAAAAAAATTTATTACTTGAATCGCCAAGTACTGTCTCAGAACAATCGGTCAAAGATTGGGTATTACGTCAAATCTCCTCAGGATATTTTAGCGAAACTAAAAATGCCTTACAGATTCTTAAAGATTGTCAGAAAGAATTCGATAGTGCAGTACGGCCATTATTTATTGCAAATGCTTTAAAGGCATGTAACGGTACAAAAGGAACGCCTAAGGTGACGAGCAAGAAAGATGAGAATGGAAGGTTTGTTTTTGAAGCATAAAATTGTTTCGCAAATTTAAGATAGGTACATTTATTTGATTTACAAATTCGTCATTTATAAACCATTACTAAAGCTTAATCAAAACATGAACAGAGTAACAATATCTTCATTTATAGATTTCATAAATTATCTTGATACAGTCGAAATATTAGGATATGAAATCAATCTATTCCGTGGTCAATCCCATAATCATCCATTGTTACCAAGTATATGTAGAAAGAATTCATCTAAAGATTCTACCGAATTGGAGCGCGATATGCTTAATGATTTCAAACGTAGATCTGCTCTTCTAATAAAAAAAGAATTTACAACAGATTGGGAATGGTTGGTTTATGCACAACATTTTGGACTTAAAACGCGGCTATTAGATTGGACTAGCAATCCCCTTATCGCTCTTTGGTTCGCATGTCAAAATCTTAATAACATCGATGATGATGCTTATTTATATATTTTCTCTTGTGATAACAACATGCGCGTTGATATTGATAAGAAAACTTCCCCATTTGACATTAGAAGTACTAAAATCCTAAAGCCAATGTTAAACAATGAAAGAATAGTCGCTCAATATGGATGGTTTACAGCCCACGCGTACTCAAAATCTGCCGGTAAGTTTGTTAAGTTGGAAACTAATAAAAAAGCTAAAGAGCACTTGACTGAAATCAAAATCCCCGCCAGCTTAAAGAAAAAGATCCTCCGAAAACTATCAGTCTTCGGGATTAATAGCGGAAGCGTCTACCCCGATATTAATGGGCTTAGTTTAAATTTAAATTGGGAATATTTGGAAGAAAAATATTAACTATAACCAAGGAGTATAACTCAAACTGTATCGTTGGCTCATAAACCTAATTCTAAAATTTTAAACCAAGTTTGGGTGCATTTTCAAATTCAATGTAAAGTTGGGAAACTGCCAATCCGTAATTGTACATTGATATCGTCGAATTTTCAATATTTCTACTGATAACATACGTCAGTTTCATTGTTACAGATTGGTAAAAGATTTGGATATTAGCCTTGCTAGACAGCACAACAACAGTAAATAATCATCTATAATAATACCAAACTATTAACTATTTAAATGGAAAGTATAAGAGAGTTTTTAGAATTCACAGAATCTTTAAAACTTAATCAAAAGGCGGAAATTTTTGACAAAGGTGGTAAATCTTTGATAAATAATTTATATACAGATTTATTTCCTGAAAATGCTATAAATGATAAAGTAAACTTGGCTAACTCCACTATTATAATTGGAAGAAAAGGTACTGGAAAATCTACAATTTTTCAAAAATCCATTAATGACCAAATTTTAAATAAAAACGTATTCCCATTATATCTGGATGTAAAAACAATCTACGACAGAGCCACTCCAACGCTAAAGTATGAGAATGATATATATCTAAAGACGAAGTAACAAAATTCTTATTGTATAAATGACCTCTCCCCAAATCTGGGAGTGTTCTAAAGTAGGGAATCCCGCTGTTTTGACCTGTTTTTCGATAAACATTTCAGGTGTCAGATCCCCTAAACAGCTGTGGGGTCTAAAGGTATTGTACTCTTCCTTCCAGATTTCAATTTTTGCCTTCGCATCTTCCAATGACAGGAACCAATGCGCATTTAGGCACTCGTCACGGAAACTTCCATTGAATGACTCAATATACGGATTATCTGTTGGTTTCCCAGGTCTGGAGAAAACTAATTCAACCTGATGTTCATAAGCCCACCTGTCGACTTCCTTGGAGATAAATTCCGATCCGTTATCAACTTGGATTTTTCTGGGCATTGCCTGGTGGAATAGCCGGAGTTCTTCCAAAACAGAAACAACGTCATTTCCTTTAAGCCCCTGTCCAACCTCAATAGCCATGCATTTACGGCTATAGTTATCCACTATAGTTAAGCAGCGGATTTTCCTGCCATCGAACAGCGCATCAGCAACAAAATCCATACTCCAGCAGTCGTGTAAATTGGAGAAAGTGGGTTTCTCGGAACGATGCGCCGCGGCTCGGCAACGTCTAGTGTGTATATCGGTTATTCCGGGCCAAGCCTATCGCTTGAATATGGGCCACCCGTATCGGTGATTACGGGCCAACAATTATAAGATTATTTTTTCA
>NZ_JANUEB010000013.1:0-123996 GCF_024810095.1 Sphingobacterium sp. BIGb0165
TACCTCTTCCCATTCCGAACAGAGCAGTCAAGCCCGCCAGAGCCGATGGTATTGCCGTAACAGGTGGGAGAGTAGGTCGGTGCCTTTTTTTACACGGAAGCCCTTGCTGGAAACAGTCAAGGGCTTCTTTCGTTTACATACTGCCCCAAAAGATCCCAAAGAATAATGGCCTGGCCCTTAAGTTATATAATCTACTTTTCAATGGACCACGCATCGACGCTGCAGTGGATCCACTAAAATCGGTATTGGTTTACAGGTTTAACTGTTTTTCCTTTTATACGATTAGCAATTCTACGAGATATTAGCTAATTTAGTCATTACAGCAATGTAAATATGATGAAAGCTAAACAGATATCCTTACTCAGTATTTTTTTACTTGTATTTTTCTTTATCAGCAATAGTTTGAATGCACAGGGGCAAGCATTGGATGATGGTGTTTTGCGCATATTGGCGATTGGGAATAGCTTTTCGGAGGATGCGATCGAGCAGAACCTGTATGAATTAGCCAAAGCAGGGAAGAAAAAGATCGTCATCGGTAACCTTTATATTGGTGGGGCACCATTAAGCCTACATGTAAGCAATGCGAAAGAAGATAAACCTGCTTATCGCTATCGGAAGATCAATCTCGACGGTCGGATGTCAGAGCGGGCAAATGAAAGGCTTTCTACGGCTTTGGTAGATGAAGCTTGGGATTATATTAGTTTCCAGCAGGCAAGCCCTTTATCGGGAGATTATGATTCCTATGCGAAGGATTTACCACTTTTATATGAGTATGTCACAAAACATGTAAAGTATCCGGAAACGAACTATATATTACATCAAACCTGGGCCTATCAGAATGGTTCATCGCATGAAGGCTTTGTCCGGTATAATCGTAATCAGAGTGCAATGTATACGGCTATCGTAAACACCTCTCAGGAAGTCTTTAATTGGGGGAATTTTAATGTATTGGTACCTTCGGGAACAGCTATACAAAATGCACGATCAAGCTATTTAGGCGATCAATTCACACGGGATGGCTATCATCTTAATTTGGATTATGGACGTTTTGTAGCCGCATGTACCTGGTATGAGGCACTGTTTAAAGAAAATGTTGTCAATAATACGTTTTTGCCACTTAAAGTAACCTATATTGAAGGGCAGATAGCACGGGCGGCCGCACATCAAGCGTTGGAATCTCCTTATGGGGTTACTGTATTGAAGGATTTTCAATTAATGAAATAATATATTTATATGAGTATCAAAAAAAGCTATTTGATCGAATTAGATCATGAAACAAAAAATACCAAACGTATTTTGGATCGGATACCAGATGAAAAATTGGATTGGCGTCCGCATGAAAAATCGATGACTCTAGGAGAGCTTGCATCCCATGTTGTGGAGTTACATAGTTGGGTGTCTAAAGCGATACCAAAAGATGCATTTGATTTTAAGGTAGATTATCATCCACTCAAAGTATCTTCTGTAGAAGAGCTTAAATTGACTCTTTCTGAAGGATTGGAAAAGAACAAAGCTGCCATAGAAGATATAGCTGAGGATGACTGGTTTAAAGACTGGGTATTGAAAGCTGGAGACTATGAAATAGCACGTTTACCACGCGCTGGCGCTATACGTTTTATTGTTAACAACCATATCGTTCACCATCGTGGACAGTTGACTGTATATTTACGGTTACTCGGTATTCCAGTACCGGGTTTATATGGGCCTTCGGCGGATGAACCGATGCCCAGTATGTAGTATCATTTGGATATGGTATAGAAAAATAGATATAAAAATAAAGGGGATCAAATTGATCCCCTTTATTTTTATATGTTGAATTGTCTAATTATTTAGCCAATTCTTCAGCGATTGCTTTTCCGATTTCAGCTGGAGATTCAACTACACGAATACCACACTCACGCATGATTTTCATTTTTGCAGCAGCAGTATCATCAGCACCACCAACGATTGCACCAGCGTGGCCCATACGACGTCCTGGAGGCGCTGTTTGACCAGCGATAAATCCAACAACAGGTTTAGTGCCGTGTTCTTTGATCCAACGTGCAGCTTCAGCTTCCATTCCACCACCGATCTCACCAATCATGATGATCGCTTCAGTTTCTGGGTCGTTCATTAATAATTCAACAGCTTCTTTAGTTGTTGTACCGATGATAGGGTCACCACCGATTCCGATAGCTGTCGTGATTCCTAATCCAGCTTTTACAGTTTGATCTACCGCTTCGTAAGTTAAAGTTCCTGATTTAGAAACTACACCTACATTACCTTTTTTGAAGATAAATCCTGGCATAATACCGATTTTAGCTTCACCTGCAGTGATGATACCAGGGCAGTTAGGACCGATCAAACGAGATTTCTTGTCGCTCAAGTAAGATTTTACTTGGATCATGTCTTTTGTAGGGATACCCTCAGTAATACAGACAATCACTTCGATACCCGCAGCGGCAGCTTCCATGATTGCATCTGCAGCAAATGCTGGAGGTACAAAGATAATAGAAACATTAGCTCCTGTAGCGTCTACTGCATCTTGAACAGTGTTGAATACAGGACGGTCTAAGTGTTGTTGACCACCTTTACCAGGAGTCACACCACCAACTACATTTGTTCCGTACTCAATCATTTGAGTCGCATGGTAAGTACCTTCGTTTCCAGTGAAACCTTGAACGATTACTTTTGAATCTTTATTAACTAATACACTCATTTCTTCTTTAAATTTTGCACACAAATCTACTATTTTGCTTTCTAAAATGGAAGCAATGTGGATAGGAATATGACCTTTATTGATAAATTTTTAGTTCAGATTGCGTTTTTGGATAAAATCCCAAAGGATAATGCCAATTGCGACAGATACGTTAAGTGAGTGCTTGGTGCCATATTGGGGGATTTCGATACAAGTATCGATTTTTTCCATGACTTCTTCATCAACTCCATTGACCTCATTTCCAAAAATTAATGCATACTTTTTATCCGACTTTGGCTCAAATTGATGTAACATGACACTATCATCTGCTTGTTCAACGGCGATGATGGTATAACCTTCTGCTTTTAGCTGATCTACGACGTCAGTTGTATCTTTATGGTATTCCCAAGACACGGATTGTGTAGCACCTAAAGCAGTTTTTTCGATTTCTCGGTGTGGAGGAGTGCCGGAAATGCCACATAAATATATTTTTTCAATAGCAAATCCGTCTGCGGTACGGAAGGCTGAGCCGACATTGTGCATACTACGAACATTGTCCAAAACGATTGCGATAGGCGTTTTTTCTTGTTTTTTAAACGATTCAACATCTGTACGTTGAAGTTCATCCATCGATAATTTTTGCATGTCGCAAATATACTAAACCTAAAAAACAAAATAGATTTTGAATATTGAAAATAAGGTGTTATTTTTGCAGTCCGAATTACAAGAAAAAATTGAATAAAAATTAGCTAAAAAAAATGGCAAATCATAAATCAGCGATCAAAAGAATTAGAGCAAACGCTACTAAACGTTTAAGAAACCGTTACCAAGCAAAAACAACGCGTAACGCAATCAAAAAATTACGTCATACAACTTCTGCAGAAGAAGCAAAAACATTGTTACCACGCGTAATTTCTATGCTTGATCGTTTGGCAAAGAAAAATGTGATCCACAAGAAAAAAGCTTCTAACAACAAATCTAAGTTAACTAAATTCGTTAACGGTTTAGCGTAAGCTTTCTGTATAGATATTGAGGGGTACAGCTCGCTGTATCCCTTTTCTTTATGTTATATACTTTGGATTTCTCTTTCCAAGCGAATAGTAATAAAAAAAGCATCAATACTGATGCTTTTTTTATTTTATGTTATTTAGTGGATAAACTATTGCTTTAAATTGGGCAATAACTCCGCAATGACTTTTTTCAACTTATTGGGATCTTTCATATAAGGTTCCAAATCATATAGCTCTACTTTTTTGAAGTCGATTGGATGACTCTCACTCTGCAACGAAATGCTTCCTTTCTTTAATAGTTGTCCATCTTTTTTTACTGCAGGATCAAAGGCTGTTACATTGCCACCACCGATTTGAGGTTTGGTGTATTGCATCACCACTTTGTCTTCAAGGATATGTTGTACAAGTGAATCTCCCAATACCAGAAAATCCGCTGTTACCCATTGATCTCCAGCATAGGTTTTGGATGTGGAGCTGATGCAGTGTGGGGTAAATAGTTTGTTATCGATGACAACATTTGTTCCCGGTGTACAGAGATTACTTGTTGTACGTTCGTCCTTACCATTGCCACCTAAAAGTTGTCCTTCGATTGATATCGGAAAATCTTGATCTATACCCATTGTTTTCGGATCTTGTCCGTGTAGCATAGCACCACTATTGCGCCAAGCCCAACCTTCGCCGCCTGGTGCTTGTTCGCCTACAAAACGATAGGTTACACGTAATAAATAAGCTGAGAATTCTTTATTAAAGAATAAATGGCCGTATTGAAAATTGAAGTTATCATAGCCATCATATCGGACTTTCAATAAACCATCTTCAACACGGAAAGTGTTTTTATAGTTATCTCCAACCTTGTGGTTTCGGATTTTAGGGGTCCAGTTTTTTAAATCTTTCCCATTGAATAATTGAATGGGTTTGGGTTTTTTGTCTTGAGAATTGCCAAATACGGAAGTACTGAGTAATAAAATTCCAGCACCATAGATAATATGTTTGAATTTCATCCTGAATTAGGTTTATTGACCTAAATTAGGGAAACATTTTTAAATAAGCAATTCTTTTTGTTTGACATACTCACTGGGACGAATACCTACGACTTTATTGAATGTATTACTAAATGTGGGCAAGCTGTTATATCCAACTTTCAAAGCGACTTCATTGACACTTAGTTTTTCATCCAATAACAACTTGAGCGCAGTCAACATTCTAAGGATGGTATAGTATTGGATAAATGACATATTCAATTCCTTCTGAAAGAGTCTCGCCAATGTACGTTCGCTGATATTAAAGAGGCTTGCAAGTTTTTTGAAGCTTACATTTTCTTCGATATTCTCTTCTAGATAAGTAACGATATCTTTTAATTTGGGGTGGCTTGGATAAGGCAGCGCCAAGGGAAGTTCGTGCAGCGATAGTTCAGGAAGAATAAGTTTAAATGCCGTAGCTAAGCTATATTTAGGTTCTTCAACGGGGAATATATTGCCATTCCAACGATTGGTAAACATGATCAATTCAATCAGTAGATCGTTTACTGGGTAGATGCCCATTTTGCTGTAGAATGCGGTATCGTTATTCGTTTTTGGAAAATAGAGATTACGCATCACTACCTCAGGAGTACTTGGATGAATACTATGCTTTACACCAGCGGGAATCCATAGATAATGTCGGGCCGGCAGAAAATATGATTTTTCATCTGTTTTTATAAAGACGACTCCACCCTCTGTATATAAAAATTGATCCTTTTCATGACAATGCTCAGTGATATGATTTTCAGCTATTATGGCATGATGGCAATAGATGCTATCTTGAAATGAATCAACCTCCGTCATATAATAGCGGTTGACATATTTTGAATCACTCGTTGTATCTTTTATGTTCATTTTTTCCTATAAAACTACGCTGCAAAGGTAAGACTTTTTTACTAGACCTAACCTTCTTGCTGTTAAAGTGAGTGTATGCTTACAATAAAATTGCAATTAAATAGCTGGCGAGTTAGTATTTACTTACTTGGTTTTAAATTGATTTTTTTTAATTCATTGAAAATTAGATTGATACGAATTCTGTTTCTGTTTTTATAAAAATAATAGGAAATATATTTTTGTTTATTTTACTGAACAACAATGTGTTATAGTTATTTCGTCTCCATTGAATAATTTTGTGTCGAATGGTAATAAATTCACTGTATAAAAAAACGTTAAAATTGTTTGTTTAAGAAATGTTCACTGACGTTTAATATCTTTTAAAATAGCGGATATAAATAGGTTTCAATTTCTTAAGTTTACATGAATAGCGTACAAAATAAAATTATAAGGATATGGCTTACGAAAGGATAAAAATTCAGAGCTTACACGATAAGGTTATTACAGCTACCGAAGCTGCAAAATTATTTCAGGACGGTATGGTCGTCGGGTCGAGTGGTTTTACAAAGGCAGGCGATAGTAAAGTCGTATTACCAGCATTGGCAGATCGGGCCAAAGAAGATCCGTTGAAAATAACGTTGATTACAGGGGCTTCTTTAGGTCATGGTACAGACGGAAAACTGGCAGAAGCCGGAGCGCTATCCAAACGCATGCCTTTTCAGGTGGATCGTACCCTTCGCAATAAGATCAATGCTGGAGATGTGCTTTTTATAGATCAGCATTTAAGTGAGACTGCAGAGCTGTTACACAATAAAAATCTACCACAGGTCGATATCGCTGTTTTGGAGGTTGCGGCGATCGAATCCGACGGTAGTATCGTTCCAACGACTTCGGTTGGTAACTCAGCTACTTTTGCCGCATTGGCTAAGCAGGTTATTTTGGAGGTCAATACTGCTATACCGACCACAATCAAAGGGATACATGATATTTATCAGGCAGAAGATTATCCACGTCGTAATGTAATTCCTATTGTCGCGCCCGAAAATAAAATCGGTCGAAAAACAATTCCATTGGATCCCAGCAAGATCGTGGGTATCGTATTTACCAATGAGCTTGATAGTCCGGCGGATATTGCTGAGCCAGATGCGAAAACAACAGCAATAGCGAAACATATATTGGCGTTTTTTGAAAATGAGGTTGAATTGGGACATCTATCCGAAAGTTTGATGCCATTGCAGGCCGGGATCGGAAAAGTAGCCAATGCGGTACTTACAGGCTTTATACATAGTAAATTTCATAATTTAACAATGTTTTCTGAGGTATTGCAAGATAGTACATTTGATTTAATTGATGCTGGTAAACTGGATTTTGCATCAGCTTCTTCCATTACCGTATCGGAGGAATGTTACTCACGCGTATTTGATCATTTGGACAAATACCGTGACAAGATTGTGCTACGTCCTCAAAATATTTCCAATACACCGGGCTTAATCAAGCGTTTGGGCATTATTGCGATCAATACAGCAATTGAATTTGATATCTATGGAAATGTAAATTCCACGCATACCTCAGGTACCAATATTATGAACGGTATTGGTGGATCAGGAGATTTCGCACGAAATGCTTACTTAAGTATCTTCGTCACGCAAGCGGCCTCTAAGGGTGATGTGATTTCCCATATCGTTCCGATGGTATCTCATGTGGATCATACTGAGCATGATGTTGATATTTTGGTGACAGACTATGGTTTAGCCGATTTACGTGGTTTAGCACCACGAGAACGCGCAAAAGTTATTATTGAAAATTGTGTACACCCCGATTTCAAAGCGCAATTATTGGATTATTATACTCGTGCCTGTGAAAGGGGAGGACATACGCCACATTTATTGGAGGAAGCATTCAGTTGGCATATCAACTTAAGAGAAAAAGGAACCATGAAGAAAGACTAGCCGCACATATTGCTACAGGTTATAAAAGAATAGGGCTACTGAGGATTCAGCTAGCCCTATTCTTTTATAATTTGGTACATATCCTCCCAGATGCATTTCAAATATTCTACTCCTTGGGATTCTGTTTTAGTTTTCCAACAGTATTACTAATAAAATCATTATTCTGCTCACTGTCTCGTTTTAAACCCTCGATTCCCAATAGGGGGGGCGTTTCGAGGGATACCCATCTTACTTTTTACGAGCTTTTTTTCAAAAATAACCGTAGTAGCTCTTTATGGTATTTGCATGTGGTTGCCTATCTGCGAGACTTTCTCGGTGTTATCTATAATGACGTTGCCACTTTGTTCCGATTGAGACCGATGGTAATTTTCGTCCTGAACCATTGCCTGATCTCCGGCAATTCAATCTGTTTTCGGTAGCGTTCTATAATTGTCGGATGGAATTTTGCGATCGTTTTAGCTCCCCAACCGATTCCCTTTTTGATGTGGAAATCTGTGGCATCGGATAGCGAAAGCAAAAGCCTGAACATTATTTCCGTAAATTGTGGTGAAAGGCCTTTCTTTACCGCATAATGTGTCGCTACACCGATCGTACGGACAATCCACTTGTCGGAATATTGGGCCAGGTGTTTCAACAAAGGAATTGTTTTTTCTGGATAGGTAAGGAGTGCATGCCCAAGTACACGCTCACCTACGATATCGCAGACATACCATTCGTCTCCGCCTACAATATAAGCGCATGCTCTTTGGATCGACTCTTCAAGATATAAAGGTAAATGCAGTTGTAGCATCATACCCGCCAATACATAACTTCCCATTTCTTTGGTAGCGACCAGTATATCCATAACGTGTAGCTGTTCATCCTCGGGTACCCATAATGCCATTTCCTTTGCTGCGAATTCCAAAAGAGGAAAGCTAACCTTCTTTTTCAATAAACCTTCATATATGACTACAAGGAGCGCATCCTGCCCTTGCAGTTCCCAACTTTGCTTGGCCTGCTCTAGGATTTCTCTTACACGAACCTTACTGGTCATTTTTTCCATTTGCACGATCTGATTTATTATTTTTGATCTTTATAGATATTCCAAAAATTATAATCCGTCATCGGAGCATCTGTTATACCGATATTCCGGCCCATGGTGACGATCTGCCCTCGGTGGTAGGTCCCATGGATAATCAAATGCTGAATATATTCATATTTTGAAAAATCACACTGGAACCAAGGCGATTCGACCTTTACATTTTTTTCTAGATCCTGTTCCGATAGACCTTCTACATAGTCCTGGAGTTTCTGCGAACTGTCTTTGATAGCCCTGAAGATATCCTCTTTATTACTGAATGTTTTTTCGAAATCAAAGTCATTACGTTCTGAGATATGACTCCACCAATACTCCTGCGTCTGCCATATATGGTTTAATGTTTTTAAGATCGTCGGAAAGCTCGATGGGACTTCTTGATTGAGTTGTTCATCTGACTTGGTACCTAACCAATCCAGATACTTGTTGACTACCCAGTTGTTGTACTGTACGCTTTTGGTGATTAATGTTTTTAAGCTCATAATTATTGGTTTATAGTTTTGTAAATCTTTTAAAACTTTTTACGTAAATATAAATCTTTCCAAACAGATTTGCGATATTTAGATAAAGTATGGAATACTTCGTGCTGATTATTATTCGTGAATTGATCAGGTATTTTCTTTGGTTAAAAAGAGAAACCCGCTAGCCTTATATTTGCTTTGACAATTCGTGTAACCAATTATAAATTACGAAATAATGAAAAAAGTAACAGGTCTTGCACTCGCTCTTATTGCCTTGCTGTTTAATAGTAAGGTACAAGCTCAAATCAATTATTTAAACCAATCCAAAGCAGACTTTGACAAACACATGCAATGGTTTAGAGAAGCTAAATATGGCATGTTCATCCATTTTGGACTTTATAGCCAACTTGGTGGAGACTATAAGGGAAAGCCAATTGAAGGCTATGCCGAATGGATTCAGGCAGGGGCAGATATTCGCAAGGAAGAATATGCCCAGTTGATCCATAGCTGGAACCCATCGCATTTTAATGCGGATCAAATCGTCCAGTTAGCCAAAGATGCAGGCATGCAATATCTGGTAGTTACGACCAAACACCATGAAGGGTTTTGCCTATGGGATTCAAAATATACAGCTTATGATATTGCTTCAACACCAATGAAAGGGCGGGATCTCATACAGGAATTGGCTACTGCCTGTAAGAAAAAAGGAATCCGATTTGGTACTTATTATAGTATTATAGACTGGCACCACGATTCACAGTATCGTAATAGCGATGGAAAAAACGGTTGGGACAAATGGGGACAGGTCGCGATGAAACAAGATCAGAGGGCTGTTTATATACAGTATATGAAAAATCAGTTGAAAGAATTGATTGTCAAGTACGATACCGATATGCTCTGGTTTGATGGTGATTGGGTTAATTGGTGGGATATGGCCGCTGGACAGGAACTCTACCAATATTTACGTGAGTTAAAGCCATCTCTTATTATCAATAATCGCGTAGCCAAACGTGAGCAATTCAAACGTGACTTTGGTACACCAGAGCAAGAGCACCTCAGTGCGAAAGTAGATTATGATTGGGAGGCTTGTTATACCTTGAATAACTCATGGGGATTCAAACGATCGGACAGTGCCTGGAAGAGCCCGGAGGAAGTAAACAAAAAGTTGGTGGAGATTAATACACAGGGCGGAAATTTATTGTTGAATATAGGTCCAGACGGAAATGGTGAGGTTCCTGCGATAAGTAAAGAGATATTGCTGAAAGCGGCGGCGGAGCGAAAAGGTCAAGCAAAATAAACGATTAGCAAATTGTATTAGAAAGAACCAGACTCATCGTGAATCTGGTTCTTTTTTATTAGGCCCTTCCAATATTAATTATCGAAAATAATGTCATTTTCCTTATTTGAATACATCACAATGAGTTAGTTGACTGCTCCATTATTTGTCAATAACATTAATCTCATAAATGGACGGTAAGCCGCTTGCTTTTGTGATATTCAATCGTAGCTTTTCTGTTTGATATGCTCTCGGTAACCGGATGACCTTACAATCGCCCATAGATTCAGCACCCAAATAAATTGTCTCCCAGTTGCCCTTATTAAAGACTTGTATTTTATATTCCTGAATTCTATTGATTCTGACATTGGAAAACCCATCCCCTAGATTTTTGGTATCCTGATATTCAAAGATGCTGATTTTGTTAAATTTTTTCTTAGGATCCAATTGAATGTCAACTGTTGCTATTGTATCGCTGGCCATCCAGCGGCTTTCTAGGCTTCCATCAGTAATATTTGACGCAGCGTAGTTCACTTTTGTATCCTGTGCGGTTGAGCTTGCGGTAACAGGTGCTTTTGCCGAAACAAACTGACCGTTTTTAGGCAAGGGTTGTCCTTTTTTTAGCCCCAGTCGTTTTCCTAATTCAATAACGGCATTCGCTTCATATTCGCGGATACGACCCGTTTGATCAGGAGGGACATTGACGACTAGGCAGTTGTCATTATCTGTACTCCAGTAGAACAGTTCTTCCAGTTCGTCGACCGACCGGATCGGCAATTCTGTCGATTTTTGAAACCAGTTCCAGCGACTGCTCAAACAGATCGTATGCTCATAAGGGAGATAATAGGACTGGCCCTTATGCAGATATTGTTTTTTGTCATAACGGGTGATCAACTTAGGATCCCAAAGACGGAAATCGGAGGGAAAATATTGAAAATAATATTTATTATCCTCGGTCATAGTTGATGGTAAGGCGGCATTTCGTTCACCTTCTTTATAAACGATCGTATGGTTAACGCTGATGGCGCAGTTCGGACTATAGGATTTGACCAGCTTGTACAGTTGGTCCAGCCCCCAATTATCAGGTTGACGATCCCAACCACCATCCAACCATAGTTCGCTAATGTTGCCATATTTGGTAAAGAGTTCTGTCAGCTGGTTTTTCATATAATCAATATACTTTTGGGGATCCTTGTCTTTGTAAGATGGTTCTTTGCGATCCCACAGGGAATAATAGATTGCGAAATCCAGACCATATTTTTTACAGGCATCGGATACAGCCTTGACCACATCTGTTTTCACCGGTGAGGCGGCGACATCATAATCAGTGTATTTACTATCCCATAAACAGAAACCGTCATGATGTTTTGTAATTAATAGGACATAACGGAATCCCGCATCCCGAGCTGTACGTACCCATTGATCCGGATCGAGCTGCGTTGGGTTATATTTTTCTACGGGAATGCTTCCATCAGACCATTCTACATCCGTAAAGGTGTTGACGCCGAAATGCATAAACATGCCATAGCCACGTTTGATCATTTCCTTTTGTGCCTGCGTAGGCTTGTTGCTGGATTTTTGTTCCTGTGAGTAGCCTATTGTGGATAGACTGAGAAACATAGCAATAAAAAATAGTGTTTTATTCATAATTTATTTGGTATGCGTTTTAAATTTTCGAAACCTTGAAGTTTAGCTTTATCGGTTTCAGATCACTACGTTTTAGATCTAGCATCACTCCCTACTTATAGAAGACGATAAATATGTTAGATTGTCCCTAAAAAAAGAAAATTTCTTCTCATTTTTTTAGGGACATTTCGAGCCTTCAACCGTCAATAAGAGAGTAAGATACTAAAAATATGGAATCATTATTAAAGCTTCGGATTTATGCAAATTCTAGAAATGAAGTCAAGGAGAAATTTGTCCCCGACCTATTGCTTTATCTTTATTATTTTAAAAGAAGACCATTTTTTATTATTGATTTGAATCGGACTTCAATTATTTTCAGAAATGATAAAGACAAACTGTCACTATATTTAAGTAGACAAGACGATAAATTTATATCTCCTATTGATCATAAGTTTAGAACCCCATGGGTCAGTTATAAAATGACAGGTCATTACTTTGTTTTTCATAGAAATTTAGCTATGCCGAAATATATCTTTGATCATTGTTATATAGAAATTATTAAAGAGTTTTCAAAGACATCTGAAGCTAAATCATAACAGATAATCTTTCCAAATAAGGTGAATCTATATTCAGCTCAATATCGTATTTTATCCGCCCTCCTAAAAATAGGTAAAATGAAAAAAATATAAGCAGACCTAAAGCTTGATCAGTATATTTATAGTAGATAATATAATGCAACCAAGATAAACTTAATTTCAAACAAACATGAAAACAAAAATCATTTTACTTTTGGTCATGATCACCATGCTGTTCGGATTCCAAAATAGCGTGAAGGCCGATCCACCTTTTCAGAAAAAAGGGATGATTAAATTAACTGTCTTTTATCCTAATGGGCCAGGAAAAACATTTGACTGGAATTATTATCTCGATAAACATATGGCCTTGGTGAAACAAGTTTTTGGAAAAAATTTAAAAGGTGTCGCGATTGACAAAGGGCTTTCTGGAAAAGGATCACAAGGTGAACCAACATATTTGGCCATTTGTCATTTGTATTTTGAATCGGTAGCGGGTTATGAGGGTCCTATGAAAGAGAATGGGAGTAAGTTTGCAGAGGATTTTCCAAAATACACCAATGTCAAGCCCGAAGTTCAGATTAATGAAGTGGTAGAATAATCAGGATCTATTTAAAATTAAGACCTGAAGAAAGTCGTTTGTGAAAAGCAAACGACTTTTATTTTTATCTTTATTTTCAGCATAATTTTATTTGGCTCTCTTAAAATAATAAGCAATTTATCTACAGATGGAAATAGAAGAAATTTTTCAAGACAAATCGATAAAATTAAAGGGTAAGGTCGCTATTCTTGGAGCTAGATTACTCAATGGCGACCTTTCTCTCCAATTGTTATTAGAATATGCAGATCAACAAAAGGCTATTGACAAAGCGACCTGTCTAGAAGCTATTGAATATGCGACGAAAAAGAATTCGACAATTGCCAACAGCAACCTGTTGGATTATGTGACACATGCATTGAAGGATAATGAACCAAGAGTAAAATGGGAGAGCGCCAAAATAGTTGGAAATATTACAAAGCTTTTTCCAGATCAATTGGATAAGACTGTCGCTAATTTGTTGAAAAATACACGTAATAGTGGGACGGTTGTCCGTTGGGCTACGGCCTATGCCCTAGCCGAAATAATCAAGTTAAAAACCGTTCAAAATGATTTTTTAATCCCCGAAGTGGAACTCCTTTGTGAGTTGGAGGAAGATAATGGTGTAAAGAAAAAATACTTGGATGTTTTAAAAAAGATAAAAAAGTAGCATTTTTAACAGGAAAATACCTTATTTCAATCGTCTTACTATGATAAATTGCTTTATTGATTAGCTCAAATGGATTACAATTATTTTGAAGACTTTAAGGCTGGAAACCAGCGGGTGCTAGAATTTTGCATTCAGCAAAATAGGTCATCCCTATTGTTTTTCGCCTACAAATTTATTCGAGATGAAACCGTATGTGAAGAAATTGTTGCTGATAGTTTCTTTAAACTTTGGCAGCATCGTGCACGGATGACTGATCTTGGCCATATTCAATATTTCCTGTTTAAAACCACGAAGAATGCCTGTCTGAACCATATTGAAAAGGAAAAATCATCGCCCTTTGTCTACCATGGGCTTGAGGGGATAGACCAACAGGACGATCGAAATATACAATTCGATATGATTTATGCTGAGTTTATTCAATTATTATATGCTGAGTTGGATAAACTGCCAACACAACAAGCACAAATCTTTAGATTGAGTTATTTGGAAGGTTACAGTACGGAGGAAATCTGTACATTATTAAACACCACCGCTAATAATGTGTTTTACGCTAAATCTAAGGTGCTAAGTTATCTTAGACAGCGATTTGGACGGAATGATATGTTATTGGCATTGTTCCTAGCCCCCTATCTTTTTCAGCATCTTTAAAAAAAGTAAAATATTCACTAAGGTTTTGCTCAGTTTCCGGTTTACCTATAAAAACCACGATTATGACTGTGCCTAGAGATATTGCATGCCTTATTTTTCATCACTTTCAGGGCGACCTTACGGATTTGGAACAGGATGAGCTGCAGACTTGGCTCAATTCGGATCCACAACATCGTGTGTTCTTTGAGCAACTCGCAGAAAATAGCGGATGGGAACACGATCTAGCGATTTGGCATCGTCTGAACAATACTTCGAAAAAAAGTCAAGATGATCAGATGCTCTTGACAAAAGTGATGGAGAAAGTCCAAGCAATGGAAGAGCCTGTGCAAACTAGGAAAGTCTCCGCTTTGTGGTGGTATGCGGCTGCAGCGATTTTGCTTTGTTGTTTCTCCATTTACTTCATCGTACAACAGAGACAGTCGGATAAAAAAGGGCAAACATTGGCCTATAAAAATACCGAAGATATAAAACCGGGGAAAAGTGGCGCGCGCTTAACCTTACCGGATGGTACTGTTATCGCACTAAAATCAGACGATCAGGGCATCCAAATGGGGGAGGAAATTCAATATGTAAATGGTGATAGACTTGCCACGACAGATTTGACTAATACAAAGATCGCAGATAATACTTTGCTAACATTGGAGGTTCCTGTAAAGAATTTTTATAAAATAATCCTTTCCGATGGCACTCAAGTCTGGGTTAACTCAGGTTCTAAGTTGCATTACCCGTTACGATTTGAGAAAAATAACCGCGTGGTTGAACTTGAAGGGGAAGCTTATTTTGAAGTCGCCAAACTTACATCAAACAATGCTGTTCGTGGAGCTAAACCTACCCGTATCCCTTTTCTGGTAAAAACCAAGGGGCAGTTGTTGGAGGTTTTGGGGACTAAGTTTAATGTAACGGCTTATCCTAATATCAAGACCACGAAGACAACTTTATTGGAAGGTAAAGTAGCAGTATCCGCTGCAGGATATCCTTCGAAATCAGTCTTATTGACACCAGGGAAACAAAGTTTATTTGATGGCAATGCGTTTCAAATCAAAGAAGTTGATGTGGATCAGGCCATCGCTTGGAAAGATGGGTTATTCTATTTTGATGGCGAAGATGCAAAGGAAGCTTTTGAGCAATTGGGTAAATGGTATGATATCGATATACAATACATAGGTAAAGAACCACATGTTGCTTTTTTCGGAACAATTGAGCGGAATAAGAGCTTAAAAACAGTAGTTGAAATATTGCAAAAAAGCGGGGTCAAATTACGCTTGGAGCGGAAAGCCGACCGTACACGCCTGATGATTGAAGGGGAATAACAATAAAATAAGGGAAAATTCTATAGAAAGGAGGTCATTTCGGAAATACAATAACCAATCGAATAGGCCAAGAAAACAACTGAGCGATGCTGGACACATCACTCAGCTAAATTGTTTGACGGGCTTGCACCAGTGTATAACACTGGACTTATTAACGTGAATTAAATAACCAATCAAACACACAAAGATATGTTTTTTAAACCATATACTGGACGGGCTATGTATCGTCCAGCGATCCGATTATTACTCTATATGAAATTAACGGTTATGCTATGTATTGCTGCTGTCCTACAGACCTTCGCAAGTGTCAAAGCACAGAAGATTACCGTAAACGCGCAGCATGAAACTTTAAAAAAGGTGATGAAATCCATTCAGAAGCAACAGGGGTATCGCTTCTTCTTTCGCGGGGCACAGATTGCCAATATTCCGATTACTGCGCGTATTGAGGAGGCTAGTTTACAACAAGCTATGGATATGATTGTCGCGGGAAAGAATTTGCAGTGGACGCTCGTCGATAAGATGATTGTGATCCGCGAAGCAGAGAAGACGGTTCCCGTCTATACCTATGTACAGCATGAAATCACAGGAGTCGTACAGGACAACAACGGTAAGCCGATTGCGGGGGTTACTGTGCAGATTAAAGGAACAAGCAATCGTACCCAGACGGATGCTAGTGGCCGATTTAAACTGAGTGGAGCGGCGCAGGCTATCTTGCAAATCTCTTCTGTGGGTTACATGACGCAGGAACTGTCGACAAACGGTAAGAATACAATACAAGTTGTACTGCAAAATTCCAATATGGACATCGGTGAAGTTGTCGTCATAGGTTACGGGTCTGTCAAAAAGTCTGATTTGACAGGATCCGTATCGAGCATAGGATCCAGTCAAATTACACAGGTCAATACCGTTTCCAATGTGGCGCAGGCACTACAGGGGCAAGCAGCTGGTGTTCGGGTCAATCAGGCCTCAGGACAACCCGGTGAAGCAATGAAAATTCAGATCCGAGGTATCAATTCACTTTCCGCCAGCAATGATCCCTTATACGTAGTCGATGGTATGCCCTTGGATGGTCTATCAGCACAGTTGAACCCAGAGGATATCGAAAATATTTCTGTACTGAAAGATGCCTCTTCAACCGCGATCTATGGTTCCCGAGGAGCCAATGGGGTTATTATGATTACCACAAAAAAGGGAAAAAGTGGCAAGACACAAATTGGATATAGCAACTATTTCGGTGTACAAAACTTGCGGAAACGTATTGATGTGCTCAATGCACAGGATTTTGCCAATCTGCAAAACGAAGTAACCCAAAATAATAATATCACCAAAAATGAAAACAAACCTTTGCCATGGACTGACGAACAGATCCGCAACCTAGGTAAAGGGACCGATTGGCAAGATTTGGTGTATCGTTCGGCAATGGTCCAAAATCATGACCTTAATCTTAGTGGTGGTAATGATGCGACAAAATACTACACCTCTTTTGGTTATCTTAATCAAGATGGAACTATCCGCAATTCTGGATTTCAACGTTTATCTTTTCGAGGTAATATTGAACATCGGTTTTGGGATCGGGTGACCTTTGCGACATCGATGTCTCTACAAAATTCGAAGTACAACCGCGCACAATATGAAAGTGCCGATGGTGGAGGAGGGATTCCTTGGTCCAGTATGGTATTGCCTCCGACGATGCAGGTTTATGACCAAAATGGAAATTATACCAAGTTTACGGGGGTATCCTGGGGTGAGACAAACCCTGTTGGATTATCCGAGAATTGGAATAATACTTCCAACAATCTTCGCATTATTGGAAATGCGAGTTTGGCCGTGGATATTATGGCTGGTTTAAAATTGAAGAGCAGTATTGGAATAGATCAAGGAACAACCAAAAATGATCTTTACTATCCGGGCACGATTAGTTTGGGACAACGGACAGATGCAAATGGAAAACCAATTTTTGGCGTCGCATCCAAAAGTTATAATAGCTCTGTCACAATTATTAATGAAAATGTCCTGGAGTACGAAAGAGATTTCGGGCAGCATCACATCAATGCTGTGGCTGGATTTACCTATCAGAAGAGCAAAGGCGATAATCTCAATAGTGGTAGCGGTATTGGTTTTGTCAGTGATTTGTATGAAAACAATGCTATTGGTTCGGCTATTACGAAAGGCTTGCCTTCTACGTCTTATGGAGACAATAAACTAATATCCTATCTTGGACGGATCAATTATGGTTTCGCAGACCGTTATTTTCTGACATTGACAGGCCGATACGATGGCTCCTCACGTTTTGGCCTTAATCAAAAGTTCGCCTTTTTCCCCTCAGCAGCCTTGGCTTGGAATGTTCATAAGGAAGAATTCTTAAAAGACCAAGAGCTGATTTCTCAATTTAAAATCCGCGGATCTTATGGGAAATCCGGGAATCAAGGTATAGGTAACTACCAGACACTGGCCAATGTGAGTGCAAGGGATGTCGTATTTGATAGTAAAATCGGAACAGGCTTTTTCCTGTCTTCGATGGCTAACCCAAATCTCAAATGGGAATCAACCAAGCAGACAGACTTGGGCTTGGAGTTGGGATTCTTGGACAACAGGATTCAGGTTGTGGCAGACTACTATAACAAACGCACAGAAGACCTATTACTCAATGTGACCTTGCCTGGATCAAGTGGCTTTAGCTCCGTATTGCAAAATATAGGTGTTGTTCAAAATCGTGGATTTGAATTTCAGGTTTCTGCCCGACCAAATATAGGGGAGGGATTTACTTGGAATACTTCACTCAATCTATCCGCCAATCGTACCAAAGTATTAGACATCGGACTCGACGCGTATGGACAGCCGATTACCTACAAGGAAATCGGGACTGGTGGCAACTGGTTCCCCACCATTGTAGGCCAATCCATGATGCAATTGTATGGTTTTACTGTGGAAGGTACCTACAAGACCGATCAGGAGGCGAAAGATAATGGAGAGCCAGATAAGCGCGCAGGAGATTACCGTTTTAAAAACTGGGACGGTCAGGGCCTTGTTTCGGCAAGTGAGGATCGGACGGTAATTAGTCATTTGGAACCCAAATTTACTTTTGGTTTTAATAATCGCTTTACCTACAAAAATATTGATTTTTCCTTTTTGATCGTCGGAAGTTATGGCAATGATATTGTCAATGAATTCCGTAAGTACAATATTTCGCTCAATGGCAATTGGAATCCCACGTATGAGGCCTACAATAACCGTTGGACGGGTACAGGAGAAGCGCAGTTTGATCGCCCAAGTGAAAAAAGTGGCAGTGCAATCCGAGACTATGCCAACTCGCTGTGGGTAGAAAATGGCTCTTATTTGCGCTTGCGTGATGTGACCATAGGCTATACCTTTCCCAAGAACCTATTGCAATCCTGGCGTTTGTCCAACCTCCGGGTGTATCTCAGTGCACAGAATTATTTGACCATTACCAAGTATAGTGGTTATGATCCGGAAGTATCTTGGGCTTCCGCGTCTGTCAATGGTTGGGACCGCGGTAACTATCCCGCTTTTAAGTCCATTACCGCAGGTTTAAGAGTTAATTTTTAAATACGAGCAATTATGAAATTAAATTATATCCTTTGCGTTCTGTTGGCCGCCGGTCTGTTACAGAGCTGTGAAAAATCCTTGCAAGAGACGCCAAAGACGGTGATTTCACCGGATGAATTTTTTAAGAACCCGAGTAGCTATGAATCAGCAGTAACAGGTATCTACGCTGATTTTCCACTGTATGTAGTGTATACACATGAGATGATTACCGATCTCTATGCAACACCTTCTGCATCAGCCGAACAAGCCTTGCCAATTTATAATAATCAACCTACACCTGATTATTACAATGCAGGTGGTGCATGGAATACACCCTATGCAGTGATTAAGAATGCTAATTTTATTTTGCAATATCTTCCCAATGCGCCATTGGATGATAGTAAAAAGACACAATTAATTGCCGAGGCCAGCTTCTTGCGGGGGTATGCTTTCTTTAATCTGGTACAATTGTTTGGTGATGTGCCGTTACCATTGAAGATTCCTCAAGATTACAATAGTCTAAGATTGCCCCGAACTGGACAGGCTCAGGTTTACGAACAGGTGTTAAAAGATTTACTGTACGCTGAGCAGAATCTTCCTGACAAAGCCGCACAGCAGGGACGGGTGGATAAAAACGTGGCTACTGCACTTCTGGCACGCGTATACCTGACTATGGCCGGCAATCCACTCAAGCAAACCCAGTATTATAAAGATGCGCTGCAAAAGTCTACAGCGGTGATCAACTCTGGAAAATACAAACTTATGGATGATTATGCGCAGGTATTTCACAATACGAAGTATACCAGCGAATCCATTTGGGAGAAGTTATATGAACCAGGTCGTGGTTCCAATTTCTTGAACGGCTCATCCAATACTTCTCCTGGTTATAATCCGACCCTGGTTCCATCAAACAATTTTATGGCGAGTTTTTCAAAAGGTGATCGCCGTTTTTCCTGGGGGATCATTAGCAACTACATCAAGCCTGATAAAAAGGTTCTGGACCGCCCATTTTTTCAGAAATTTGTGGATACCGTCTCTATCAATCGAGGGGATTTACCCTCACAGGCAAGTATTCCATATACTGTTCCCATTATCCGATTGGCAGAGATGTATCTGATTGCCGCTGAAGCCGAAAATGCAATCAATGGTCCTGCAAATGCCTATAGCTATATTAATGCTATTCGTAAAAGAGCACGTATGGATAAAAATGATCCTACACAGGTACCTGATTTGAGTGGATTATCCAAGGAACAATTCCAACAGGCGGTTTGGAGAGAGTTTGATTGGGAATTGCATGAAGAGGGACAGTCTTGGACGATTATGAAGCGAACCAATACATTTGACCGTATTCAGAAACAACGTGGTGCCTCGCTGAACGTTCCTGTCGGACCATACAACCAGACCTGGCTGATTCCGACCACCGAAGTGACCAACAATAATATACCACAGAATCCCTTATATAAATAACAATATTTGACTAGGGGCAGAAAAAGTGCAAATTAATTGGACAACTAGAAAGAGTATGAAACAACAAGCTGTCCCAAAAGAAAAGCGAGCCCCTGAAAAATGAATAGTTAAAAAGAGATCAAGGGAGATTAGAGCAAATTTAAAAAAAGGGGCCGCAGTTTTGCGGGCGGCTCCTGAAAATAAAACAACTAAAATAAACGGATTTGTAGGGACAAATTCGTTTATTAGTCATCTTGTATAATAAGAGGTTAAAATTGAATTATAATAAGAAGCTAAAATTGACCAAACGATAACCAAATGAAATATTAAAATTATGAAGATAAAACCAAGTCTAGTTCCCAAAATATTGTTTATTGGTCTGAGCTGTGCACCTATGTTTACAATACAAGCGCAACAGTCTGGTACAATCAAGCGAGTTTACGTCAGTACAAAGGGCAATGACCAAAATCCGGGAACAGTAGCGCGGCCGTTTGCTACCGCCGAGGCAGCCTTGCGTGTCGTTGAAAAATCCAAACAGGGAAAGGCGACAACTGGAATCGAAATTATTTTTACTGGCGGCACTTACTATCTAGACAAACCAATTCAAATATCTGCAGCGCGGTCCGGTACAAAAAAACTACCATTGCGGATCAAAGCCGCAGACGGAAAGCAAGTTATCCTCAGTGGAGCTAAACCGCTTGATCTGAAATGGGAGCAGGGAGATAAAGGAATCTGGAAAGCCAAAGTTCCTGCGGGAATGAGTTTCCAAAGTTTATATGCCAATGATGCACACCTGATTCGGGCGCGGTATCCAAATTATGACGCATCCGTACTACCCTTTCAGGGCTACGCTGCTGACGCACTGAGTCCAGAACGCGTTGCCACCTGGAAAAATCCGACAGGAGGTATTGTACATGCTTTACATTCAGGTCGCTGGGGTGGATTCCATTACCGTATTACCGGAAAAGATGGAGCATCAAAGGTTACATTAGCAGGCGGAGAGCAAAATAACCGGCCAAGCCCAATGCATGAAACCTACCGCTATGTCGAGAATATAGTTGAAGAACTTGACAGTGCACAAGAATGGTATTTGGATGAGGGGACAGCAACTCTGTATTATATGCCATCTAAAGGTAAAGACCCCAATCAATTGAAATTTGTAGCACCACAGCTGGAAAATTTGATTACAATCGCTGGATCTGCCAACAATCCAGTGCACGATATCGAAGTCAGCGGTATCCGCTTTACGCATACTGCACCTACGTTTATGAAAACAGCCGAACCTTTGTTGCGTAGCGACTGGACCATCTATCGTCAAGGAGCAGTGAAGATCGAAGGTGCTGAAAACTGTATCCTTCGTGCCAATGATTTTATCGAATTGGGTGGAAATGCGATCTTCGTTAACAATTACAACCGTGGTGTAAAGATCAGTGGTAATCGTATCGAACAGATCGGTGCCGGTGCCATCAATTTTGTAGGTGATCCCGAGGCTGTACGTTCACCAGCGTTTCGCTATGAAAAATTTGTTCCACTCGATCAGATGGACACCCTCAAAGGTCCTAAAAGTAATAATTACCCCATGGATTGTGAAGCCAGTGACAATTTGATCCACAGCATCGGTCTGATCGAAAAACAAGTGGCAGGTGTACAAGTGTCTATGGCAGAGTCTTTACGTATTTTGCACAATACAATTTACAATGTACCCCGCGCAGGGATCAATGTAGGTGACGGCACCTGGGGCGGTCATGAGATCGCTTACAATGATGTTTTTAGCACCGTGCTGGAAACCAGCGACCATGGTGCGTTTAATTCCTGGGGACGTGATCGTTTTTGGCATCCCGATCGAAACAAGATGGATCAGCTGACAGCAGCTCACCCAGACTTGATCTTACTGGATGCGGTCAAAACAACCAAAATTCACGACAACCGTTTTCGCTGTGATCACGGATGGGACATTGATCTGGATGATGGATCCTCCAACTATGAAATATACAATAACTTGTGTTTAAGTGGCGGGTTGAAATTGAGGGAGGGCTTTTACCGCAAAGTATATAACAATGTGATGCTCAACAATGGTTTTCATCCCCATGTCTGGTTCCAAAATAGCCATGATGTCTTTCGCAATAATATTGTGATGCATGCTCATCAAGATATTCAGGTGAAGTATTGGGGGGATGAGGTGGATTACAATATCTACGCACGACAAGAAGATCTTCAAAAAGATCAGGCCAAAGGCATAGAAAAACATGGGCGTGTTGTTGCGATGAATTTTGTCGCACCTGCTCTAGGCGATTTTCGATTGAAGAACTGGAAAGACCAAGGTTTCAAAAATTTTGATATGCTGCATTTTGGTGTGACCAGCAAAAGACTGAAAAGCCTTGCTGCCAGCCCTGAGATACCGCAGCTGATACAAAAGGATACAAAAGAGCAGGGCGTGAAGTGGGCTTGGAAAGGCGGGCAATTTAAATCTGTTGAAACATTGGGCGAACAGTCAGCGGCAGGTCTGCCATCGATCGCAGGTGTATTGGTCCTTCAATTGGACGAAAAGAGCACACTTTATAAAAGCGGTTTGCGGACAGGCGATGTGGTGCTAAACTATCAAGGTGAGAAGACAGATCAATTAACAGATCTGCAGCAAGCGATTAAAAAACATGTCCACGCCGATCAACCAAAAGTTAATGTCTTTAGAAATCAGCAACAGCAGGAATTGAATTTGCAACTTTAGTAAGTCATCTACTGTATGATTAATAGCCTGGTACAATAATAAAATGAGGTTGTCTAAAGTGTGAAGTGACAACCTCATTTTTATTTCATATACGTCTTCCGAAAATAGTATTGTTGAAGAAAATTATTGCTTGGCTCAGAAATTATAGATAGGAAAGGATAACGTTAAGATGTCAATTCTAAAATCAATAGCCTCGCCAAAGCCAGGGGATAAAAGATTTAGAATTTAAACTCGTCAATTGTCAGGTCGTTGAAAAGTAGCTTTGCACAATTTTCATGATTCTGGGTAGTGCCCTGTACATACCAGATGACGGTATATTTTCCACCACGTCGGATCTGTTTACCACGTTTTGCTTTTAAATGATGTTGCCTGAAGATCTCTTCATATTTTGCTAACGCTCCCTCATCATAATGAAGGGTAATCTCATAGGTATAGCGCATGCTGATCCGATCGATAATATTCTGAATGTATTTAAAGACGATAAGCATTAAAAATACGGCAACGGAACCAATTGTTGCTTCTTTGTAATAACCCGCACCAATGGTCATGCCCAGAGAGGCACAGATCCATATGGTGACTGCCGTAGTGAGCCCCGATACACGGTTTTCTTCCTTAAAGATGACACCTGCGCCTACAAAACCTATTCCCGTAATGATATTGGCAGCGATACGGTCGGGACTTCCCGGTCCACCCAGACTCAAGGAGAGCATGGTAAACATGCAGGATCCTAGTGTGACCAATATCATGGTCCGCAATCCCGCTGATTTCAGCTGGTACTCCCGTTCAAGCCCGATAATACCACCTACAATAATAGAAAATAGAATGGGATGGATGTCGTCAATAAAATTCATGTCCTCGCTTTTACTTACCGTAAAAGTAGCGTGTTTCTGTTTTATTTACAACGGACTTTTGTTTGTTCGCTAAAATTATTTTTGGTCATCGATCGAATGATAAATATTGTTGGGATAAGGAGCTTGATTATGGGATGAATGACCATAACATTGGACGGTTTAGGGAGGAAAATATACATTTTTTGAAAATAGTTCAGGACAATTTTTGATTTCAAACGTTATGTACTAAGTGTTAATGAATAATCCTTACGATAAAATTTTAAACCAAAGTTATGAGACAAACTATTATCCTGATTTCAATTGGCCTGCTGGGCTTGTTAAGTTGTAAGAAAGCCGATAGGCTCGTTGCAAATGATGTACTTAAAGCAAAGGCTCTTGCCAATGGCATGGTATTGGGGACGACCTACTATGTCGACCCATCGGGTAGCGATGACAGTGTTGGTACAAGTGCCGGAGCCGCATGGAAGACACTAGCCAAAATTAATGCTTCAGTGTTCAGCCCTGGTGATCGGATCCTTTTCAAGAGTGGCGGCGTATGGAATGATACCCTGCATATCAAAAGCTCTGGAGCCAGCGGAGCTGCTATTGTGCTTGACAAATACGATGGTGAGGTACGACCCGTCATTAACGGCGGCGGGAAAAGAAATGGTTCCAATACCCTATTTTTAAATAAGGTATCTTATGTTGAAGTGAATAATCTGGAATTGACCAATACAGTGCCTAGTGGAACCAGTTATGCGGCGACAGGAATCCGGGTCAATGGTGGTACCGATATTGCGATAAAGAACTGCTACATTCATCATGTCAACGCCGCATTTGATAATCAGCCGAATTTTGTAAAAGCAACCGGCGGTATTATTATTGATGGCACGGTAAGTAATGTTTTAGTACAAAGCTGCCATATTGCCAACTCTTCGGTCACTGGTATCCGCACTACGGGTACAGCGACAAATGTACTATTTGGCGATAATCTGCTGGAGTATATCTATGGCGACGGCATTATTATGGCCGGAGCGACAGGGGGCTGTAAGATTACCCATAATACGGTCTATAAAGCCTGTATGAATACAACCAACTATAACTATGCGGGAATATGGACTGTAAAGAGCAAGAATACGGTGGTCGCATACAATGAAGTATATGGATTGACCGGTGGTGGTGCCAATGACGGTATGGCCTTTGATGCCGATGGCTACGATGCCAACTCCCCGACCAATGGTGATATTTTTGAATACAACTATTCCCATGACAACAACGGCGGCTTTATGTTGTTTATGTACAATTCGCAGAATATTACCGTGCGTTATAATGTCAGTGTCAATGATATCGGAACGACCGGTAAGAAAAAGCTATTTCTTTTCAACGGTAGCACAAACCGCAATCACCAGATTTATAACAATGTATTCTACATTAAAAACCCGGGGGGTACCATCTTCCATAGTGCTCCGTATGGGACTTATTCCAATAATATTTTCTATGTGGCACCTTCGGCTACAGGTTTGGTTTTAGCCAGAAATGATGCCGGTAGTACAATTCCATTGACAACGCAGACAAGGTTCAACAATAATAACCTTTACCCTGGCAATATATTTACTGCATTCAATTGGGGTACCTCAGTACAGAGCAATAGCTTTTATACAGATCCTGTTTTCTTAAATCCCATCTCCGGAACTGGTTTTGATATTGCCAAAGGCTATGATGTAGATCCCAATTCCCCTGTCCGCAATGCGGGGATACTGATTGCGGGCAATGGCGGAAAAGATTTTGTCGGCAATGTTTTACCAGCGGGCAATCCAGATGTCGGTGCATTTCAACATGCGGTAATTTCACAGGCTGGCAGTAGTCTTGCCGATGCCTATGTACGCAATGGTACCTATGCCGGTACCAATTATGGTACATTGCCGGATCTGATCGTAAAATCTGATGCGGTATCTTATGCGCGCAAATCGTATATCAAATTTGATATCGCGGCAGTTACGCTACCGAAGGTAAGTTCGGCAAAATTAAAAATGTATGTCAGTGGTGTCAATACAGCACCCCAGCGTACGATCAATATCTATAGGACAGGTACCAGTTCCTGGCTGGAAAATACCATCAACTGGAATAATGCGCCAATGGATACCGTATCAGCTGGGAAGATCGTTGTTTCGGGAGTCGGTCTTCAGACCATTGATGTGACGCAAGCGATCAACAGACAGTTGACAGGTACAGATCGTAAGGTGTCGTTCCTGTTTCTGAATACCGGAGCCGCTTCCTCATTCAATGACATGGCATTTAGCAGTCGGGAAGCAGCGGCAAACAAACCGGTCCTAGAACTTCAATATTGATAAATTTTAAAGGAATTTTATTTTCCTCGGGACAATCTGGCTTCTCAACCGTCTTCGTATAAGATGATGTTCGCACAGGCTGGTTTTGGTGCCTATGCTTTTAACCATGACAAGCAAAAGAGCTATAAGTATTATCGGGAGATGATTCAGACCTTAAATCCAGTAAACACAAATTAATCAGGCGAATAAGAAACCAGGTAAACGATATATAAAGCAATAGTAGAAGGGAGTGTAATTTTTTACATTCCCTTTTTGTGCTTTTAAACCAGTTATCCAAAGGGTATCCACCAATCGCTGGGCTTCGCTTGCCATCCACAGCGATAATAGGGAAATATTTGTCTAAGTTAAATTATCATTGTTCTTGATGTTGCTATTTGTAAATAGGAATATCAGGCTACCAAATAACGGTACAAAGACGATCATTCGAAAGGAGGGAAGCAGGAAAGGCTGGTAACGTGCACGGCGTTTGAAAAGTATATAAAGGGAATAGATTTTCAAGATAAATTCCAGCACTGCGAGTAACTGCCACAGCACAATATCGGCTACAAAAAATGGTGATGGCACGCACATGATATTTGCGCTAGACCAGACAAGGAGCAATTTTGATATGCAGCTTGAGCAGCTACAGCTGATGACCAAAGCTTTCTTTAATGATGAGCTTTCGTATGATCAAGTTGTCCATCGCAAAGATTGGTAAAAGTAAAAGTAGCCCCAAGGGATTATCCTGGGGCTACTTTCTTTATCGTTTCTTTTTTAACAAATTCATCTTTGACGAAGCCAATTGATGCATAAACGATACGTCCATCTGCGTTAATGATATTAATGATTTTTTGAAACTTTTGGTTTGATTGGTGTAAAATGCTTAACTTAAAGGGATTAAAAGCCATAAGTTATGAAATATCCACTCATAGTCTTTTTTATTTCTCTGATCTTTTCGTTTGCAGCGGCGCAAACATCTTCGAAAAAAACTGCAGCCATTGATCCTGATCGTTGGATGAAGCAAGAACTCGCTAGGGCAAAGGTCAAAACAGCGCTTAAAAACTATGATAAAAATTTTTTTAGACCAGATTCGGTCCGTATCATCGGGTATATAGAAGGCTATAGCCCCAAACTCGGTTTTACCAGTGGCATTATCTATTGCGGCAACCAATTGACCAGAGAGGATTATCCGGCTACTATCCGGATATACCCTGATGGCCGTTTTGAGACCAGTTACCTGACCACAAATCCAGAAATGTCCTACCTGTGTTTTAATGACGCGATCTATAAGTATTATATCGAACCCGGTCAGACCTTGTCCATGATTTTGAAAGCTTCGGCGACCGGCCAATTGGAACTGTTGCGGTACGGTGGGCCGCTTGCTCCGGAAAATCAACAGCTTACGGATTTTAAATGGGAGGACAATCGGAGGAAATTTTATGATCATGTTGAAAAGCTGCTGAAAGAAAAGCCGGTACAACAAACCAAAGCGGGGATTGTTTCGACATGGGATTCCATCCGACAGGATGTAAATGGCCGTCTGGCGACAGCAGCATATACCTCTAAGGTAAAGCATTTGATCCGGAGCGATGTGGACGTTAATTACGCTACGCAGCTGTTGGATCTCCAGATGTACCGCAATGGGATTTCAAAAAGTGACAGCCTAAATCCTTATCTTAAAGAACCCCTTCTGGGAGATTATTTTGATTTTATAAAGCGCCTGAACCTGAATGATCCTGCACTGTTTGTCCCAAGGGAGTTCTCAACATTTATCAACCGCTTTGAGTACTCACCGTTATTTCCTACCACCAAACTTTATCAGATAATGAACA
Source organism: Sphingobacterium sp. BIGb0165 (assembly GCF_024810095.1). Lineage (NCBI taxonomy): Bacteria > Pseudomonadati > Bacteroidota > Sphingobacteriia > Sphingobacteriales > Sphingobacteriaceae > Sphingobacterium > Sphingobacterium sp. BIGb0165. Next base: position 28,411 of record NZ_JANUEB010000013.1, read on the forward strand.
GCCAGCGGAAAGTAGACTTCTATCAGGTATTGGATTCCTTAAATCGAAATGTGAATGGGCCGATAGCCGGTACGTTGGTTACCGAAGCAGCAAAACTACGGACATTAAAATCCAGGATATCAAGTGTTCAGGATACAGCGCAGATGGCAAGGATCACAACGAGCCTTTTGACGGGGCTGACAAATGTGGATTTAAAAAAAGAGGCCTTAGCGTTGAACGAAAGAGTGAAAAAAACGATGGCAGGCTACGTATTGCCACAGACGGAATCTGCGGCTGTATTTAAAAAACTGACCGATAAATATCGTGGTAAGGTCGTTCTTGTTGATTTTTGGGCGGAATCCTGTGGTCCTTGCCGTGCCGGAATCGAAAGGATGAAAGAAGAACGATTAAAACTCAAGGATAATCCCAATCTCGTATTTGTTTTTGTGACGGATAGCAGTGGTACCCCAGATATGAATTTTTACAAGGATTATGTCGCCAAAAATCATATGTTCGAAAGTTATATTGTTTCATCAGACGAATACCTGGCGCTACGGGAGCTATTTAAATTCAACGGAATACCTCGGTATATTCTGATGGATCCCGATGGTAAGATCCGCAATGATGATTTCCCGATGCATAACTGGCGTTTTGAACTGCCCAAGAACTATCCACAGTTATTTAAGAATATGTTTATGCCGGGAAGTTAGCGGTAAATTATATAAAAAATCCGCTCCCGATAAGGAGCGGATTTTTTCAACGTGCTTACGATTTATCTTATTTTAATTTATTGATGTGATAAACCTGGGTTACACCCGGATCAATTTCAGCACCTTTTTTTACACTGTTATTCTTAATATTATACTCGTAAATAAACCATTTTGATGCTGGTGTTTTTACGGCAGTATACAGGTTGCCATTTTCGATCAGGTTGATTGTTGTCGTCGGATCGCCGCCTGTCATTTCAGCTAGGTTAGCGACAATTCTTTTATTGGCAACATCGATTACATAAGGTCTGATATATGCTTTTCCTTCACCCAACCAAGCGAGGTCACCGCCTTTTACCGCGTAGTCTTTTAGGTCAAATAGATAGTTTTTATCAAATTGAGTCTGACCATTATTGACACGCATCAATGCGTAGGTACCATCCGTTTTACCACGGGTCAATACATATAGATTATTGTTGTCATCCAGGAAGGAGTAGTTCTCTCTTTGCCAGTGACCCGCTACATAACTTGCTCTGTCGTCGCTCATCACGTGACCGTTTTGCATGCTTGGGTAATCACAGATATAGACGTAAGCTTTCTTGTCTACCGGCTTGTAATCGTAGTTATAATAGAAGAAACCAAAATACGCTTTTCCACCGCCAATGCGCATACTGGTGACATTGAGGATCGTCGGATCAACACTGCCATCGGGCTTATAAACGGTATAGTCTAACGTTGGAATCTGTGCTTTTAAGGTTTTTGAGATCGTCATATCCTTGGTATTCATAAAGTAGATGTCCTTTTCAAATACTTTTTTCTCTAGGTTTGCGTCGCTCGCTCCTGTTCCCGTAAAAACAATTTCATCCGTGCTGCTAAACTGGGCTGCGACTTTTCCTAAATAGAAATCGGTTGGGAAAGCATAATTATCAACCTCTTTGAATTGCCCGTTTTCTGTCAGTTGGTGTTTACTAAAACGGGTTCCGTCATTGGATAAGTAATAGTAACCATTGAAAACATAGGCATAACCTGCATATCGTGCTTGTGGCAGGTTGCCCGTGATGTCGACCCCTTTATTATTCGCAGGCGACAATAAGGTATCTTTCATGATTTTATCGGTCGTCAACAGGTACGATCCATTGGTTGTAGCCACCCAGACAGAATATGCGGTTGGTATGGTTTCTGTAACTTCAGGGATGCTCGGGCTATCTTTGCAGGAGGATAGTAATAGTCCTGCTAATGCACAATAGCCAAATAGTCTATTTTTCTTCATGATTTTGATGGTGTTTGATGAATTATAGTAGTGATATTCTAAATTTTACGTAAAATGCTCTTCCTGGCTTTTGGAGACGAAAGTTGTCATAGGCGCGTTCATCAAAGATGTTGCGGGCCTCACCGGAAATATTGTATCGGTTGCGGTTCCATGAGTAGCTCACCAGCAAGGAATGAACGATCTGCGTGGGGATATAATTTTTTGAAGCCAGCGAACCAAGATGGCTTTCGCTTAAATAAAACCATTTGGTATACTGCGTCGTCCAGTTAAATTGTGTACGGCTTCCTTTGCTGAACCAGTCATTTTGAGCAAAACCAAGATCTATATTGCCATATGTCCAAGGTCGGTTAGGTATTTGATAGCCATAGGCCGGGCTAATTTGCTGATCGGTTTGGTCGGTATATTTCTGCTTATCGATGGCTTTATCGTAACTTCCATTTAACGCGGCTGTGATGATATCTTTATAGCCATAGCGAAATTCGAAACTTCCACCATATATTTTAGCCCCCATAATATTGTAATACTGAAATTTTTCGCGTTCATCGTCTTTGACGATACGTACATTTTGATAATCTTTTGCCCGGCGGTAGAATCCCGAAACGTCAAGATTTATAAAATGATTTTCATTAAAAAATGTATTATAATAAAAACCAGTGTTGAAGTTATCGCTGCGCTCCGGCTTCAGCTCCCAATTTGAAACATAGTCTTGATCATCACCATAAATGGCAATCATCTCGGGCAAATTATAAGCTCGCTCGGCAGAGAATTTGACCCCACCATCTTTGAAAATCCGGTAACGGGAAGCAAAACTATAGCCTTTATAGCCTAGATATTTTGATTGTGTGATAATAGCACCACTCAATAATTCATTGTTATCTCCGAATTTGCGCTCATCAAGCTGCTGATAGGTGTCCATGCCGTAGTATTTGATCGCAATATTGGTGACCAATCGTTTATCCAGCCATTGACTCTGCCAGGCCAGTCCTGCAATATGCTTAACCATGTTTTTCGGCAAACCAGAGGTACTATTGTTCGCTATTTTATCAAAAGTTTTGCGGTAATTGGTGCTGACATTGTAGTTGAGGTTCAAACTATGGTTGCGGCTTTCGTCGAAGTCATAGTTCAGATTTACCCTTCCGAGTACACTATTGGTGTTTTGTTTGATGTAAACCTCTTTTCGTCTGCTCTGACCATTGGGGTTGCTGATCGGATTACCGGTCCATTCATAGTTATATTGTGCTGTATCTCTGTTGCGGGTGAGGTCAAAGCCATAGTTTGCGTAGATGTCCGCATATAGTCGGTCAACAATGAAATTTTGCTTTTTATAGCTCAGGGTAGGCATGATGTAAGCCGATTCTCGCCAGTCGCCACCATAAGGCCTGTTGATCGTGGCGCCGAGCTGATTTTGTTTATTATTTCCGGAATAGGTCAGACCAACGAAAAACTGATCGGCCCAGCTTTTATCACGGAGGCCGACCTCAACTTGGGCCATGGACGAATAATAGCGGTCATTGAATCGTCTCACGAAATCAATGGGTATGAATTTATTATCTACTACTTTTTCAAAGACAATACCGTATTTTTTCTCTGTATACATTTTGTAGTCATTGTCTGAATAGTTGTAGAAAGCATTTGTCCGGACAGATAGCTTATTTTTGGGGTTGGTATACATTCCGACCAAGGATGCCTGGTGGGTATTGAAGGAACCATAGCTATAGCTGAGATCAAGGAAATGTCTATTCCGTTGTTTGGTAATGATGTTGACAGCTCCCCCGAGGGCATCCGATCCTAAAAATGCAGGAACAACCCCTTTATAGATTTCTATTCGGTCGACCAAATTGACCGGGATATTATTTAAGGACATGGCAGATCCAAAATCATCCATCGGGACACCGTCTATATAGATCTTGGCTACAAGGCCATTAATACGGAAGACAAAATTGGATCCCAATCCACCGTCTTCCCGAAAGGTCACGCCGGGAGCTGTACGGAGAATCTGGCTCACATTGGCGGTCTGGTTGGCATATCGGTTCATGTCAACAACACTCACATTGAAACCTGATCTTTTTATTTCGTTGACCCTTTTTTGATTTTCAGATTGCCCTTTTACATTGACAGTTTCCAGCATGTGGTCATCATTTTTTAGCTGAAAGTCTCTGTACGTTTCATTACTTTTCAATAGGATACTTTGCGTAATGTAACCGACAGAACTCACCTCAATTTTATGGTTCTGTTTGGAATCTATTTTTAATTTGTAAAACCCATCTATATCAGTCGATGTGCTGAGGTTGGTGCCGACAACGGTAACGGTGGCGCTTTCGATTGCTTTTCCGAAGGCATCTTTCACATACCCTGAAAAGGATGTTTGAGCTTGCGCTATGGAGGTAAGGAAAAATACCGAGATGAAAAAAATGTAGGTTGACTTGAGCATGCTATTAGCGTTATGTATGTTTTTTATAGTGACATATGATTAGATCGTTTAACTATGCTCCTGCCAATCAGCTTTATAAGGAGCATAAGTTTTTCGAAGCGGGACAAATATAAGTTTATTTAGATTAAATACAAATAATAGTTTTGGTATTTTGTAAACATTACTGTTAGCAGTCTGCTTGCTAAATATGGGAAGGAAATAGATAAGTTGTAGACTGCAGGAGATTAATGTAATCTCCTGCAGCCATTTTTAGCTTTTTCTTAGGTCATTCGCAGGGTATAGCCGTCCTATAGAATAGAGGTTGCAGATAATCTTTAAAAATTGCCGATATATTTAATAAAATTGTTAACTTATGTTATCCACTATTCCATTTCAATTTTTTTATTGCAGGATATGATAATATAATTAATCGAGTGCTGTATTTTCCACTGTCTTTTCTATCTTTGATAGAAAGCCACCTTGAAGACGAAAATGCCATTCGAATTCATTGGATAAGTATATATTTTTTCGTAATAGGACAAACCAAACAGTCGGTTTGAATGTCATAGAAATAAAAAGAAGAATAGCCAGATGAAACTTAGAGGAGATTTACAACTACGCAAATTGGGCGATGACCATATTCTAGTCTATCCAGGGCAAGATCAACTGGATGCTTCTAAGGTGTATACCTTTAATGAGACCGCTGTGCAGATCTGGTTGGAACTGCAGGGAAAGGAATTTAATGTCGAAAGTGTAACAGCCGTTTTGTTGGATAATTATGAGGTGGAGGAGAACGAGGCTGAAAGAGATGCTGCAAAATTGGTCAAGCAATTTGAAAAACAAGGATTTTTGATTTAACTGATATTGGAAGGCCTTAATAATATATACCTTTTATGATCACAACAAAATATTTTAATTACAAACAGATCTTTAACCTTGCTGGGGTACACCTGATCTGGCTGACAGCCTGGTGTTCTCTTGTTGCCGTCGTCTATTATTTCTTTCAGTGGGAATGGATGATCATTCCTTGGGTTCCCCTGGCATTGATTGGTACAGCAGAGGCTTTTTATGTAGGGTTTAAAAATAACCAAGCCTACGATAGGTTATGGGAGGCACGTAAGATCTGGGGCGGTATCGTCAATTCCAGCCGTTCCTTTGTATCCATGCTTTATGCTTTTAATACCGAACAGGGGGATCAGCAAAATCTGGAAGAAATCAGGAAGAAAATAACCTATCGTCATATTGCATGGTTATATCAACTGCGTGAGCAGCTCCTGGTACCAACCGAATGGGAACACATCAGCCTGAAGAGACATATTGGGGCATTGAACGTAAAAAGGCATCGGTTGATAAAGGCAGGTTTTCCGGACTATAGCCGAACGCCTATTTTTTTACATAAATATCTTTCAGCGGAGGAATTTGCACTGCAATCGAGCTATAGAAACTTTGCAACTTATTTAAATGCCGAGCAGGCAAAAGATATCAATGCCTTAAAAAATGATCGGATAATCTCAGATTTTAATCAAACGCAATTGCAGAATTGCCTCAATCAATTCTATGATTACCAGGGGCAAGCCGAACGGATCAAAAAGTTTCCCTCACCAAGGCAGTTTGCGAGTACAGCATTTGTTTTTAATGTTATTTTGATCATGCTATTGCCCTTAGGGCTGGTCAATGAATTTGCTAAGTTGGGTCATTGGGGAATCTGGACCAGTATTCCTTTTTGTGTGGTGATCGGATGGATCTATATTGTAATGGAGCTGGTCGGGGACTATACCGAAAATCCATTTGGCGGACTGATGTTTGATATCCCGATGCTGTCGATCTGCCGGACGATCGAGATTGACTTATTGCAAATAATGGGTGAAGAAAATCTGCCCGATCCGATTGCATCGAAAAATGGTGTATTGGTTTAACAATACATGCATTTGGCAGTACATTCTCGTTCAATAGGTTTTTTAAACGAGAATGGTCAATGTGTTTTTTACCTCAGCGATCATAAATGAACTGTGTGTACTGGCAATATGCTGGAGAGAGGTCAGCTTACTCAGCATAAAATGGCGGTAGTCTTCCATATCACGCACACAGATTTTTAGGATATAATCATAGTCGCCGCTGACATGGAAGCATTCGGTGACTTCCTGTAAATCCAACACTTCTCGCTCGAACTGCTGAATATATTCTTTTTTATGCTGTGTGAGCTTGACATGGCAGAGCACCATAAAATCCTTGGCAATCTTGCGCTTATTGAGGAGGGCAATATATTTGGAGATCACCCCTGTGTTTTCGAGTTTGCGCACGCGCTCATACACCGCCGTTACAGATAATCCGAGCTTATGTGCGAGCTCTTTGCTGGTCTGTTTAGCATCTTCCTGTAGAAATTGCAATAATTTCTTATCCGTTTCATCGAATTGCATAGATTATTTTTTGGTTTAAAAATATATACTGCATCTATTGTAGATATATTTTCTGATATTTTGTTAAAAATTAGATTTATAGTCTAATATACTGATAAAATGTTGTTATAAAATTTAAAATGGCCCAATTTTATAAGTAAAAAATTATGGAAGATTTTAATGCAGCAAATGAAATACAGGATTTACAATACTTTGGTGAATTCGGTGGTGTGAACCCTTCGATTTCGGATAGTTCGACCTATACTTTTCTGTCGGCTAAAACGATGTTTGATACCTTCGAGGGCAATGCAGATGGCTGTTATTTATATTCACGGCATTCGTCACCTATGAATCTATATCTCGCACAGGCATTGGCGAAGCTGGAAAATACAGCGGCAGCCAATGTAACAGCTTCGGGAATGGGCGCCATTACAACTGTACTATTGCAGCTCTGTAAAAGTGGTGACCATATTGTTTCCAGCAGGACCATTTATGGGGGGACTTATGCTTTTCTGAAGAATTTCTTGCCACCATTTCAAATTGATACCAGCTTTGTCGATATCAGCAATTTCGATGCAATCGAACAGGCAATACGTCCGACAACGAAAGTGATCTATTGTGAAAGTGTCAGCAATCCGCTATTGGAAGTCGCAGATTTAAGGAAGCTTTCGGCAATCTGTAAGAAATATAATCTAAAACTTGTGGTCGACAATACCTTTTCACCACTATCTGTTTCACCAGGTCTGCTGGGAGCGGATATTGTGATTCATAGCCTGACAAAATTTATTAATGGTAGTAGCGATAGTGTCGGTGGAGTCTATTGTGGACCGCAGGAATTTATCAACGATACCAAAAATGTCAATTCGGGTGCCTGCATGTTGCTCGGTCCGACAATGGATAGCCTCCGTGCGGCAAGTATTCTTAAAAATCTAAGGACACTCCATATCCGGATGAAGCAGCATAGTTACAACGCCTTGTATCTCGCCGAACGCTTTGAACGGGACGGACTACGGGTTTCTTATCCCGGATTGTCTTCCCACAAACATCATGAACTATTAAAAAGTATGATGCACGCCGAGTATGGCTTTGGTGGTATATTGACGCTGGATGCGGGAACAACAGATAAAGCGAATGAACTCATGGAACTGATGCAAAAGGAAAATCTTGGCTATTTGGCGGTAAGCCTTGGATTTTATAAAACCTTATTTTCCTGTTCATGCAGTTCGACCTCGTCTGAAATTCCGGAGGAAGAACGGGTAAGCATGGGGATATCGGATGGATTGATCCGTTTTTCTATTGGGCTGGATCATGATATTGAACGAACCTATCAGCGCATGAAAGCTTGTATGGAGAAAACAGTAGTTCTTTAGCCACCTGATGTATTTTTTTAATGATGGCTATTCGTTTAGTTGGAGATGGATCCGATGGGCGGTAGTGCGTGAGGTGTCTACATTGATGTGACAGAGGATTTTGACGCAAATCCTAGTTTGACCCGGTGTGGTATAAGAAATTGAAAATTTTATTGGGACTATTTGACAATTCGATTGTCGTTTAAATAGTGTATCACAATTTAATGGAGAGATACACCATATAAATTCTTATTCGTATTAATTGATGTTTAAGGCCGCATAGTACCCGATGTACTGGCGGCCTTATTGTTGTTGGTCAATTCATTTCTTAAACTGGTTTAAGTTGACACGATTATTGTTGTTTTATATTTGATCATTAAAATAAAGCATATGTATAGTCAACTTTTTGTTCGTCTGGCTGTAGCAACAGCCTTTTTATCTGCCGTGGCGGATCGTTTGGGTTTTTGGGGAGCACCCGGTACATCGAATGCTTCATGGGGAAACTGGGCGAATTTCGTCGCTTATTCCAATCAGCTTAATTTTTTTGCGCCTGCTTCCATGAGCAATGTGCTCGCTATCGGAGCTACGGTACTCGAAGTAGTTTTGGGGATTTTGCTGTTGATCGGCTATCGGACACGTTTGGTAGCGCTGTTCTCTGGAGGGTTGCTGACTATTTTTGCATTGACAATGATGCTGTCCTTTGGTATCAAAGTCACTTTTAACTATTCGGTCTGGGTGGGGGCAAGTGCTTGTTTTCTATTGGGGACAAACCGAATTTTTCCCTTCAGTCTTGATCATTATTTGGAACGGCACAGAAGAAAATAAAGTAATTTAATTTTTTTTATTTTTTTCGGGACAATTGGCTCACTTAACCGTCTTATAAGTATAGACTTTTTCACAAAGTATATGTTTTTCATAGGTTAGTGTGAAGCCGCAGCAAATTCCCCATTTGTGCGGCTTTTTTTTGTTACATTTCCTTTAAATTCACTTCTTTCTTCTCGCCATCCTTATCTATAGTGATGCGTTTCTCTATATTCGCCTTGTCAATATATGAAGACCGTCCGGTTCCGTAATTTGTGGTAGATCCGGTATAGCCCCAATAATTATAATAATTGGTATAACCCGATACATAAGAATAATTATAGGAGTTGGAAAAATCAAAGCTGGTCATAATGATATAATTGCCGGGCATTAGCTCAGCAAATTCAAAGTGCCCCTCATCATCATAGGTCTTTGTACGTTTGACGGAATGGCCAAAATCGGCATCCAGCGGAACCTCCGCAACTTTCTTTTGCTTTCGGATTTTTTTGTTTACCTCAAGCCATTCTTCATAGTATGCTGAATTTGGAAAAAGCATAATCTCCGTTCCTTTTGGCGCATATTGTTTTTTCGCTGTATTGACAAGACCAGCCAGCCGCTTGCCAGAGCTTGACCGTGCATATGCGGTGCCGATGATCACACTGTTACCATTGGATATCTGCTGAATAGCCTGCTCTTTGTTAAATCGGTTTTTGATCGGCTGGTAATCGAGCTCCTCGTTGACTGTAATTTCCCACTTACCATTGCCCATGGACATCTCCCGTTGCCATAAACGGCGGTCTTTCTTGTCCACGACATAATTATAGATGGCCCCCGTGTTCTCTTCCAATAGCGTGATTAACCAGCTGTCATGTTTGCCTGTTTTCGGTGAGCCATAACTATAGCTTTTGACTTCTTTAATCGTGTAGTATTCCACCTGAACATTGGACTCGTCATTGTAGTAAAATTGAGGGATCCGTGCCTTATACCCAACATCTAGGGGAAGTGTGCCCATCAGATGGTCTGTCCAGTTGAAATCAATAAATGGTTCGGTAGGACGTAAATTCAGCTTTTTATCTTTTTTGGTTTCTTTGGAATAATAATTACCGGTGATGGTCTCGCCAAAGTTGAGATTTAATTTTGTTTTCTTGGTGTCAGCCGCATAGCTGATGGATTTTAGTGTGCTTCCATCCACGACGCTGGTGCGGGCCGTGACCCAAGTATTGTCTTTGGGTGTATAAGAACTTGTCAGACTCAGTTGATTGTTGGCCGCAACAATATCATACGTTATTGTACCCTGCTTGTCCCAGTTGGTCTCTTTGACATAATATACCGTGTAAAGCGATTTCTCAGGCTTTATATACTTGGTGTTGATATCCTGGCTGCCGGGGGCAACGATCTTCTGACACAAGGCAACAACCGGAAGCAGGCCCGCTGCTAAAACAAGTGCATATGATTTCATATAAAATATTACGTTAGTTAATGAAAAACAAGTTGGTTTTCCTCGTTTGATTTCTTTATCTAAGGTAGTAAAAAACTTTTTTAAAATTTTTCGGGACAATCGGGCTGCTGAACCGTCTTACTAATAACACAGATTTATTTTAATTACTATTCTTAGTTTGGTTACAGCCGCATTGAATTCCCCGTTCTTGCGGCTTCTTTTTTTGTATGCTGCACTTCTGATCAAGGTTTCTAAAACTTTTCTAAAATTTTTCGGGACAATTGCGGGTTTCAATCGTCATATATATTCCTGATAATCTATACATACTTGAGCCGCATAGAACTCCCCGTTCATGCGGCTTCTTTGTACGGCTAACTACTCACATTTCCGCTGTCGCATTTTTTACAAATGGCGACGAACGAATATTCCTTTTGACATCAATCATCCAATGCTTTGAGAAAAGCAATAATTTTGGCTGTCTCTTTGGGTGTTAAACCCAATGTATCCGTCGGTAAGGTTTGGTTGTCCAACTTAAAGCCAAACTGTTGACCACCGCCTTTGTTGTAAAAATCCATGACCTGTTCTAAGGTGACATAACCACCATTGTGCATATAAGGCGCTGTCTTGCTGCTATTGCGTACTGTCGGTGTTTTAAAGGAATATTGCAATTGTGGCACCGTCTCATGATAGCGTCCTCTGCCGCGGTCGGGATCCAGTTGCTTATTACGATAGTCTACGGCCACGCCCAATACTTCAGATTCGGTCTTGGCATATTCAGGTGGTACCGTCCCGTTAAACAGGGGAACAAAATGACAGGTAGCACATTTGGCTTTGCCTACAAAGAGGTTAAACCCGGCTTTCTCATCTGCAGTCAATAGCTGCGTCTGACCGCGCATATAACGGTCAAAGCGGGAGTTAAATGTGCTTAATGAACGGACATAACTGGCCAATACGTTCTGTACCTGCCAATTTTCAACAGTATCGGTTTTATAAATTTTGTTAAACGCTTTTGTATAGGTTGCATGCTGATTCAGGCGTTTGGCAATTTCCGTCATGGATCCGTGCATCTCGTCCTTATTGGTGATGACGTCCATGCTCTGTCCTTCCAGATCTTCACGACGCATATCCCAGAATTGCCCATGTTGATAATTACTATAGGAAAGGGAGGGGGTATTGCGATCCATCTTCGCACCGGATAGGGTACTAGGTACTTTGACCCCATCCGCAAAGGCTTTGTCTGCATGATGACAGGAGATACAAGAACGGGTTTGATCCCCGGATAAGATATTGTCCCGGAATAATTTGGCGCCCAAAGTAACTTTTTCAGGACTCATTTTTTGTCGCTCTGAGGGAACAAAGAAATCGGGATTAAAGGCATCTTCGCTAAAAAGATTGGATGCATCGGGCGAGATAGGATGATTGACCTGCAAGGATGGGATACCTTCGGATTTTCGAAATTGATGCAGTGCATCGGAAATTTTATTCAAATGTTGATCCATCAAACCGAGGTAATCAAATTGGTTCCGATCTGCACTCTTGCCCAATATCGTATTGGTTGTTTTAATTAAGCCTAAGATGTTTTCGATCTCGCCAGGATGATTGACCTGTCCTTTGATCATACGCAGTACATCAGCGACACCATCGAGGGCATGAGTCGATTCGACGAGACCTTTCCCCGAGATGGGGGTATCAAAACCTGTAACGCCTAATGTCGTGATCCGGAATACTTCATTGCGTAATGATTCCATGAGCTGTGGCAATGATAAGGTATTGACCTCAAAATAAGTATTGATCGCTAGGGATTTGTTTTTTAGCTTCTTTAAAAATCGAATAATCTGTTGTTTTTCTTCCTTTTGATAACTGGGATAGAAATATTCCTCCAAAGTTTGCAAACCTTCAGCTTCGATGACGGCATTTTCTTCCAGTTCGATTTCGTCCAGGTTGGGACCATTCAAAAAACGGGCGGTCTCGGGCATAAAATAGCCAACTGCCCATTCCATAGTTTTATAGGTGAGCCGCAACTGATCAAATCCTTGTTGCAACTGTTGGTCGCTACTATTGTTTTCGACGTTGGCGATCTGTTGGTCAATCTGTTTATCAAATGCGGTATTGATCTTTAACACCTGTTGTCTGATCGCTGGCAGATCTTGGGGATCTGTCTCCTGATTTCCCTTACACATGATAGCCAATAATACAATTGCTATCAGACCGCTCACAAGCCAATATTTCATTTATTTTTTATGTTTGAATAAAATAACAATAAGGGTATCCTCTCGCTATGAAAGAATACCCTTTTGAGTTTTAGTATTGATTTTTTTAAATTATCGTTGTACGTTACGGATAAGAACGACTTGACCACCTTCCTTGTTGGTAACCGCACCAGATCCATCCGCGTTGGCAAATTTATCATTCTGCCAAGTGTGAGAGTGGATATTGACAGCGAAGGTATTTGGAATGCCAACCAATTTGGAAACATCTGTCATCGCTCCAAATTCCCATGAGCCAAATTTCTGCAGGTTGCCGCTTTGGTTATAAGCTGTTTGCCAATCTTGGTTGTTGCGCTCATGTTTCATGTTTAACCAAGGCTTGTAGGTCTTGGTCGCCATATTGTATTGCCAGATATAAGAATCGTGTTTGGCATCAGTATAATAAGAATCACCATCTTCCTGTATGTACACGTAGTTTTCGGTCACACATAGGTTATCCGGATTGATCAGGTTATTTCCCGGATCGGAATCTCCCTCAGCTATAACTTCTAATTTGCCCTTCAACATATCTTTAGCGTCCATATTCAGTTTATAGACGCGGCCCCACATTGTTAACCCTTCTGTTGGGGTCTTGCCATCACTTGATTGCCCAGTTGCGGTAAAATAGACTTCACGTCCATTACCAGCACCTTTACGGTAATCCACATCTTCTACCCGAGAGAAACGGATGGCTTTATTGTCTATATTAGCTTGGTTGATTTCTTTACCCATCAGATTTTTGGCATTCGGAATTTCGACAAACTCGACATCATAGGAACTACCCTTTTTCATATTCGTCTCGGTATAGTCATTATTGCTACGCTTTAGGGCGTATAGCTTGCCGTTATCCAAGTCTCCTTGTTGATCAGCGACATATAGTATCAATTGGCCAGCGGATTGATGGTTTGAACCGTAGGATTGATCTTCTCCGATTAGGATATAGGTCTTGCCATTGGATACGTCTTTTGGAAGTGGCACCGCATTTTCCATGGAAGCTTTTCCTAAAGCCGGCTTAACACGGTTTTTGTCCGAGCGTTGGGCTACAGATCCCAGTGGATCCAGCTTATGAACCATGCTCTCTTCGCCAGATTCTCCAGCTGTTAGAAAAGCGGAAAACCCATGCTCCTCAGGTGTGGCAAGTGTAGCCGAACACAGTCTGGTGCTACCACCAGTACCATCCATGATATATTCGCCTTTAATAGGTTTGAAGTTTTTATCAAGATAAACCCGGGATACCGATTGCGTGATTTCGTGGTTACTGATCATCAGGAAACCATCTGATTTGTCATCCTTCATAAATCCAGCACCATCAGGTTGACCAGCGAATACGAATTCAGGACTGCCGGATAATTTATCTGAACTTGAGATCAGGGTGGTGATCTTTAAATTTTCAAAACCGGGCATGCCAAAGACAAAAGCGGGTTCTTTTGAATAGTTTTCTAAATTTTCCACCGGCGGATTCTCTCCACCATCTCCGATTTTGTCGTTGTCTTTACAGCCAGCTATTGCCACTGACAATAGTAAACTCAGGATTGTAATTTGGTTTCTTCTCATACCGCAAAGGTATTCTAGCGATATTAGCTGTATATTAACTCTATTTTAAATAAACAATTTATCTTTTGTCTATACTTTTTAGTTTAATTTATCTGTTTGGATAGGTTGTTCTAGTGTACTTTAATCTATTTAATCTAATCAGTTATTTTATTCGCATACAGGAACTTGAGTTCGCTATTTTTTTTAAAGGTAGCTGTCTTAAAAAGAGGTTTTAGAAATTGCTTTCTAAGTTTTTTTTTCTATACTTGGAAATTATAAATTCTAAACAAGTACCTTTTAACGAAAAACCTAGCTGTGAACAGAGACGATGTTGAACTGATTGAGGCGATTAATAATGCCGATCCCATTGCTTTTAAAAGGCTGTTTGACACGTATTGGAAAAAAATCTATCGGACAGCCCTGCAAAAACTACCTACAGAAGAAGATGCTTCTGACATTACACAAGATGTCTTTTACATTATTTGGAAAAATCGCGCTGGCTGGCAAGTGAAAAGCAATATCGCTGCTTACTTGATGTCCATGCTGCGTCATAAAATATACGATTTCTATGCCCAACGGGATCGACTCCCCATCTTTGTCCCCATTAATGAACAGGAGGAATACTGGGACTATAGTTTTCAGGAGGGGGAACAGCAGGATTTTGCCGCCGAAAATCAGCAAGTAAGAAAGGAAATTGATGCTATGCCCGAAAAAATGCGTGAAATATTTCTGCTCAGCCGATTTGAAAACCTATCTGCCCAACAGATTGCAGACAAATTGGGAATTACTGTACAGACTGTGAGAAACCAAATTTCTACTGCTTTAAAGCGTATTAAGAACCGTTTTGGTGATAAGGCTACCTGGCTCTTATTCCTGTTTTTTATCAAATTTTAATTTTTTTTATTTTTTATATAGTATGTTTTTGAAAAAGGACAGACTATATAGGTAGAAATCAAAATTTGATTATGCGTCTTCTATCCAATAAACCAAATAGGAATAAACAGAACGAGATCTGGAAAGGTATTGTCCGCAAAGCTGAGCAAGATCATGACTACAGTCTATCGGCTATTGATATGACTGTAAGATCAATGCCGTTCTATCGGAACAGCTGGGCAATTGGTGCAGCAGCGGTACTCGTGCTATTGCTGTTGGGCTCGCTATGGAAATTGTGGCTGCATTCATCCACCTCTTTTATGGACGAGAAGGAGCTCAAAGCAACCTATGTGGATGCTAGTTCATCGTCAAAACTCATTCTATCTACAGGTGATACCGTTTTATTGGATGGTGCGCGCCCATTGGATAGCAATTTGTCTCAATTGGCGCACAACGCCAGTTCACTGGATTTTAGAAAACTAGATCATACGAAACTGCAGGGGCAGCTTCAAACTCTGCAGACCGGACGAGGAAAGCAATTACATGTGACATTGTCTGATGGTTCAGAGGTGTGGCTGAATGCATCTTCGCAACTGAAATTTCCAGCACATTTTGAAGCGGCTGAGCGCCCAGTTTCGGTAACTGGTGAGGCTTACTTTGAGGTGGCGCACAACAAAAAATCTCCGTTTATCGTCACGATGGGACAACAGCAGGTGAAGGTATTGGGAACGCATTTTAATACCCGAGGGTATCACAATGAGCGAAGCAAGACCGTCACTTTATTGGAGGGCGCTGTAGCGCTGCGCGATAGCAGACGAAAAGATGCGCCAACGGTACTGAAACCAGCCGAACAGTATGTGTCAGATGGGCTAGTGGGGACTGTTCATACAGTGGCTAATCCGGAATCGGTAGTGGCTTGGCGTAATGGCGAATTCTACTTTGAAGATGCTGACGCACTCACAATCGTCAGGGAGCTTGAGCGCTGGTATCCAGTGTCTATAGGCTTAAAACAGCAGGATACTACGAAGAAAATCTCAGGAAGGATCAAGCGAACGGACTCCATGAAAGAAGTCGTGGAAATGCTGCGGTTTTTTGATATTGAGATTACGGTCACGAAAAACGAATAAGCAACAAAAGCAAACTAATCAATTTTCTAATATTTAACCTAAAACATTATGAAACACCATTTCATGAAGTATAGGCGTGTGAAATCCATTTTGCTCGGGGGAGGCGTATGGCTTTTGATACTTTCACCGCTTGGAGGGCTAAAGGCACAGATCAATATCGCCGCCAAACAAAAATCGCTGATAAGCGTCTTCCGTCAGGTCGAGAAACAGAGCAAGTATGTATTTCTCTACGACAAGGCCGTGGAAAACAGTCCTGCGATTTCCTTTGATTGTGCCAACTGTTCGATAGAACAGGTTATTCAGCTACTTGAACAGCAGACGAAATTGGAATTTAAGATTTCGGGACAGCAGGTTTTGGTGAAGAAAAGAACGACGAAAGGAACCGGGGAAACAAAAGCAGCAGCGTTAACCTTGCAGGCAGCACAAAAAGATACCATTCAAGGGAAGGTGGTTGACGAACGGGGCAATCCTGTTGTGGGAGCGACCTTGCTGATCAAAGGTACCAGGATCGGTACTGCCACTGATCGTACGGGGACTTTTAAGTTGCTCCGCCCTGCTGATGGGCAGCAGGTGCTCTGTAATTGCCTGGGCTATCACCCCGAAGAAATCCATGTCGCTGGACAGACAACACTGATGCTGACTTTGCGTGTCAAAGCACAACAGCTCGATGATGTGGTCATCTCCACGGGCTTTCAAAAACGTGAACGCAATAAATTGATCGGAAATATTTCCTCCATCAAGGGGGAGGATCTGCAGGCATCGGGGATAACGACCGTAGACAAGGCCCTGCGTGGAAAACTGACCGGTGTCTATGTCCGCTCCAACTCGGGCAGGCCGGGCGAAGCTGGATCAATTATCATCCGCGGGAGTAATACTATGACCGGAAGCAGTGAGCCGCTGATCATCCTGGATGGTATGCCGCTACAGAACGGTGGGGTTGCTGGAACAGATAAAACAAGTTCCAATATCAATAGCTTGCTGACCAACGGGATCGGAAATATTCCGCCGGAAGATATCGCCAGCATCGATATTCTACGAGATGCGACCGCAGCTTCTATCTACGGTGCCCGCGCGGCCAATGGCGTGATTGTGATCACGACCAAACGTGGGGAAGCTGACAAGGATTATATCAATTATAGCACCAAGCAGTCCTTGAATATGCAGCCGGGCAATGCATTCAATTTTATGAATTCGGCAGAAAAGCTGGCCTTCGAAACCCAATTGTACAAAGATTTTCATCCGGTCTATGGTGGACGTGCCAACCAATTGCTGCTACAAGTAGATAATGGCGCTATTTCAGCAGCGGAAGCGCAACAGCAGATCAACCAACTGTCAATGATCAATACAGACTGGATCAATGTACTGTACAATCCGGCCTATCAGCAGTCTCATAATATTGCCATGAGCGGTGGAAGTACGAAACTCCAGTACAATGTCTCGTTGAACTATCAGGATGCCAATGGTACACTGATGGAAAATAACAACAAACAAGGGGGGATGAATGTCAAACTGACGCGTAATATCAACGATAAACTATTGGTCGATTTTAATCTGTATTCTACGATCAAGAAAAATAAGGAGGGGCAATCGGCCATGGATCCATTCCGTTATGCGCTATTTGCCAATCCGTATGAACGACCTTATCAGGAAGATGGTTCGTATGCCTGGGATAAGACCTATCGGGATTTAAGTGGTAAAGTTGGTGAAACGGCCTATTTAAATTATGAGACTTTCAATATCATCAAAGAACTGCGGGAAAATACGTTGACCACGGATTATGCCAATGTACGGAGTCAGTTTGGACTGGAATGGAAGTTTTTAAATGGATTCCAATACCGTGGATCCGCTGTGGTGAATTATACCAATGTATCTACTGCGGATGAATCTCGTGCGGGTACCTACCGTTCGTTTGCTCAAAACTGGTTAAATGTGGCCCGGACGAGTGGATCTGGAGTATTACCGAAATTTAACTATGGCTTTTTGGAGGAAAATTCAGGCAGAACCCTCGATTACACGGTCCGGAATACCATCGAGTATAACAAGACTTTCGCAGACAAGCATTATGTTCAGGCTTTTTTTGCCAATGAGGTCTCCGAGCGGACAAACAATCGTTTCTTTCACTACAATCCCATTTATTTGCAGGACTACCGTATGGCGGGCTATCCTTCCTGGGATGATGTGCCACCGGCGAACTATAAAAAGCTGGATTTGTCACGCTTAGGTGGTACTTATTATGAAAAAGATCGCTCCGTATCCTTTATCAGTTCCGCAACCTATAGTTATGCAAATCGTTATGTCTTTAATGCGAATTTCCGTTCGGACGGTGTGGATATCATTGGCTCAAAAAATCAGTTTACACCACTCTGGTCGGTGGGTGCCAAATGGAACGGACATGAAGAGAAGTTTGTCAAGGAACAACTGCCCTGGTTGAACCGATTTGTACTCTCGGCAGGTTTTGGTTATACAGGCAGTATCAACCGTTCGGTCTATCCCTTCCATACCTATACCCTCAGCGCATTGGTCTATGATGATGTCGTAAAAGCACAAGCGTTTAAATACGGTAATCCTGTATTGAAATGGGAAAAGAAGCGAGATATAAATTATGGTGCCCAAATATCTGTCTTGAATAGCCGTCTGAATATCGAAGCCAACTATTACGATAATCGGGTGACCGATCTCTTGGACAATGTGGTATTGCCAGTATCGGTAGGGCGTACGAGTTCTGTCGTGAATGCGGGAATACTTTCCAATAAAGGCTGGGAACTTTCGGCACGTGTGGAATTGCTCAAAAAGACAGACTGGCTCTGGGAGGTTGGCGGAAATCTGACGACAGTCAAAAATAACCTCGATAAGGTGTATTATAAGAAAGAACCGACAGTGTCTAATCTAACACCACAAAATGTAGAGAATTATGCGATGCGTTCTTGGTTTGGCTATAAATATGACCATATCGATCCGAATAATGGGCACATGATGGTGAAGGCCCAACGTCTGGATGCGGCCGGAAATATCAGCGGCGAGGAAATTATTGATCTTTCAAAAATATCGTCGGCAGATTTGCAGAGCAAATACAGGACATATTACTTGGGACAGCAGGACCCTAAATTATATGGCGGTTTCAATACGCGCTTGCGGTATAAAAGCATGACGTTCTCAACAAACTTTGTGTTTGCGGACGGTAATATGATCAAGGGATTTCAGGATCGTCGGGAGGGACCGAGTGGGATGACGGATGATGTGACAGCTGGACGTACAAACCGTCTCAAGGAACAGCAATACCGCTGGCGTCAGTATGGTGATGTGACGGATATCCCCTATTATTCACCGACAGCTTCAAATTATGTCAATTACCTCATCGATAGGGATATTGAGTCAGGGATGTATATCAAATGTACCGAAATCGGTGTCAACTGGCGCGCAAATCCAGCGGTGCTCAAAAAATTGATCAAACAGCTGCAGATCGGCGTATTTGCCAATAACCTGTTTACGATTTCACCTTATTCAGGTTCGGATCCGGAGACACAGATGGCTTTTGGTTATCCAACCACACCAAGTTATTCATTTTCGTTAAATATTGGATTTTAATAGCTATTAAAGATGAAAAAGATAGTAATCTATATCGCATTATGCTGTACATTAATCAATAACGGTTGTAAGGACTTCTTGGATCTACCGCCGAAAAACCAACGGGCGGTAACAACCCTGGACGACGCAAAATCTGTATTGGCTGGTTATCTGGATATGTTTGCACGGTCAAACACCAGTCCAATTGTTGGGCAGGCTCCAATTATGAACGAAGCACAAAATATGATGTTTGAGGCCTATGCGGACAATTTCGATTTTGCTGGTAATATGGGGCAGTATATCAATCCCAAAAACATCCACGGTATCGAAAAATTGTATGCTAATAAGTTACTTTTTAACGATATGGAGACCTCGGATAATATCTGGAACAACTATTATGCTGTGATCGGGTTTCTAAACGCATTGATCGACCAGTCGGACGAATTAACGCAGGCTGATCCGAGTGAACTGAAACGCGTAAAAGGAGAGATGCTGGTACATCGGGCCTACTATATCTTCAAACTGCAGCAATATTTCGCACCTATGGATAAGGAAGACCGGGGAATTCCCTTGTATCTGCATACAGGAAAAGAGGTGGTAGGTATTGAAATGAAGAGGTGGAAATCGGCTGATGTATACAAAGTCCTTATTGACGATCTGAAACAGGCTTTGGCCTTCTACCAATCGGAAGGAGGGAACCCTGGTTACAGCCGCTTTTTCAATGGTCGTTTTATCCAGAATCTGTTGGCTCAGGTCTATTGGTTTAAGGCCGAGTCCTCGGCCAGACAAGCGGAAGATTATAAAGAAGCGCGCAACTATGCACTGGCGGCTATCGATGGTGTGGATGCATATATTCCAAATACACTGACGGCTTTTCAAAATGTGCAGCGCAATCTCAATACCGAATATCCGGCAGTTTATATGCAATCGTTAAACTTTGGTAATGTCGGCGCCATCTACGGATCGCCTTACGATTATCTGGGTTTTGCTCCGGCAAATCTAAAAGTGGATCCCGGATTTTTGGAATCTTTTGACAACGATGACATACGGAAGGCGGCGTATTTCAATGGAGCTGTATTGTCAAGTACCTGGCCAGACGGGATGCCCAATGGACCAAAATATGTGCGTATTCACTTGTTTACGCCAGAGGAAGCGTATCTGATATTGGCGGAGAGCTACTGCCGTTTAAATCAGAACGAGCAAGCGCTGGCAACCTTAAATAAGTTTAAAGGATTTAGAGGGGCAACAGCAAAAAACAATCTGAATAATGAACAGCTGCTGCGTGAGATTATCAGCGAGCGACGCAAGGAATTCTTTTGTGATACGGATAAGCGTTGGTTAGATCTCAAACGTTACCGACTGGGCACGATGCAGCGTAAGCTCAAGTTTTTCGATAAGGAATTTGACATTAAGGTCGAGGCCGGAGACTATTACTATGCATTGCCGATTCCATTGACTGAATTGCAGGAAAATCCGCATATCGTACCAAATGAAGGCTGGAATCCAATTATTTTTTAAGTGTTATAGATGAATGAACGAAAAAAATAGATAAAGATGAAAAATATACTCTTTGTACTCATTGTCTTGCTGGGCCTGCAGGCCTGCAAAAAAGACACGTTTAATTACCAAACCTATGCAGCGGAAGTCGGAGATATCGATTCCATCTACTTTTCGACAGGAAGCACATCGCTGATCGCCGATGGCAAAGCGACATTGCAATTTGTGCTGGAGGCCTATCGTAAAGTGCAGATCAAGGATGCGGGGGGACAGCCAAGGGATACGATGATGTATGTGGACTACGCTAAGCTCCCGAAAGCTGAAGTCAAGATTTTTGCGGATGGACAGCTGGTCGAAGGAATGGAATATCAGGTAAAAGATCTTTCGAAGAACACACGAGAATTTTATGCGCAGATCGGTGGGCTGAAATCTAAGGTTAAATCAGTACAGATTAAAGCGCCAAAGCCTTTGGGAGCAAAACGCTACATTGATGTGGTATTCCATGTGTTTGAGCTGAGTACGACGGACCCTGGCTATGATGCCCTGACCTATCAAGATATTCAGCAAAAACAATTGGAGTCGGCTATAGCCTATGCGAATGCAGTATTTAACAATGTGTATGGTAAAGATCCAAATGGCGGGCAGGCAAATTTTGAATTCCGTCTGGCGAAGAAAAATCCGGCAGGGATGGCTTTAGCACTACCTGGTTACAATAAGATCCTGTATGATGCAAGTTGGAAAGCTTCCCCCACAGCGCAGTTTTTACCCACAAATTTTACGGCGAAAATCAATGCGACTGCTGCCTACCAATGGAACAAGGATAAATTTTTGAATATCTATATCTATCCAACAGTAGCAAATACCAGTATTGGAAATAACCGTGCGGCTTATCAACTCGTACCTGCAGGACAGCAGGCAATCGAGGGGATTGCCAATATCGTTAACTCGGAAGCCGAAATCCCGACAACTGATTTTTATACAATCTACGGTCTGGGGATTCAGCGGTCAATTTTCTTTCCGGAGTCGAGTCTAAAAATAGAAATCGCTCCTCATCTGGGTATATATTATGGTCTGTATGCAACGAATTCAATAACCTTGCCTGTCAATGACTTTGTGGCGGATACGAAGAAATATTTTACGGGGAATACGCAGACGGCAAACCAATCTTCAGGTCTCCTGAGGACAGGCTTAGATGGTGAAAAGTTTCTGGCAAACAACGCTATGGATGATGTCCGCTTTGCTTCGCTACGGAATAGCTTCACCCAGGGACAGATAGAGCGGATGCGTTTGGTCATGGAACGTTGTCCCGTACGGAAAGCATGGCAATCAGAGTAGCTTAATAATAAATTTTAGATAGATGAAGAAAATAATTTTTAGTGTTTTAGGGCTTTTGATCGCGCAGCTGGCCATCGGTCAGATTAAGGTCAAGGTCATTGGGAAGGTAACTGGTGATACGGAAGGGCATAACAAGGTATACCTGTACAATCGTATGGCGAAAGATTCGGCAGAAATAAAAAATGGCCACTTCGAAATCAATTTTGAAGATAAAAAAGTCGGATCCCGAGCGATTTCCATTGAATATGATCATGCCAAACGTCGTATGTATACACCGCTAGTCTTGTTTTACGATCAATCGGGTACAATCAACGTGGAATTTGATATAGTGAAAGGCTTGTCGTCCGGTAAAGTGAGCGGTCTTGCCTCAGCAACTTCTTTTTACCAATACACTGAAGCTAAAATCAAGGTATTTCGGGAATCCATGCGTCTGACGCAGGAAAAATATGGTGCAGATGCCATGAAGACCGGAAATGCACAATTTGAAACCGCAAAAGCGTATAAAGAACAGCTTTTTGTGCACTTGAATGATTCTTTGCTGAATGTATTTGTGAAACCAAATGCATCGGTTTCGCCTGTCTTTATACAGTCGCAGGAAACGACATTACCACTCGAACGATTGGAATATTATTACAATAAATTATCGGATAAGGTCAAAAAAAGCGAAGAATCGCAGACCTTACACGCCAAGATCCAAGGGCAGAAAAATGCGTATATAGGTGCTACGGTCAAGAACTTCGAACTGCCTGATGCCCTTGGAAAATTACGCAGCTTTAATGAGTTTAAGGGGAAATACATCCTGTTGGATTTTTGGGCTTCCTGGTGTTCCCCATGTCGGGCCTCGTTCCCAAGGATCCGTGAGGTCTATAGCAAGATCAAGGATAAGGATTTTATTGTGATCAATATTTCGATCGATCAAAATAAGGACGCCTGGTTAAAAGCTGTAAAGGAGGAGTCCAATCCCTGGCCACAGTTATACGACGACCGCAAGGTTTCCTACTCCCTATTTAATGTCAATGCAGTGCCGACTTCTTATCTGATCGACCCCTCAGGCAAAATCATTATGAAGGAAATCGGTTTTGAGCCCAAAGGTGGTGGCGCTATGGAGAAAAAATTAGAAGAATTATTCAAGGTTAAATTTTAAACATATAATTAGATACAACATGAAAAAAGTGGTATTAGGTATAGTCGCTGGACTATTGATGACTACAGCATTAATTGCGCAAACGCGAGATTACATTACCGTACGGGGAACAGTGAAATTTCCACCAGATAAAGAGAGTCAGGAGAAATTTCCTTTTGTATTGAAAGACAAAGCCATGAAGGATGCAGAGGTTTTTCAGAAAATTCAATTAAAGGCAGATAATACCTATGAAATAAAAGTACCGGCAAAAACACCTCGTTTTTACAGCCTGGATGTTTTTGGTTGGGATAGAATCACCTTTTGGGCCGGTAATGATGATTTAAAAATTGATTTTAGAGGCTTGGATACCGCTAAAATCAAAATCAAAAATCCGCCTTATGTTTTTATTGAATCCGAAGGTAAAGACAATCAGTTGATCAATATGCTGAACTGGGAAAATTATCAAAACTATCAGAATACCATTGCTATTGGTAAAAGACAGTACATGGCTATGCAGAGCAAGGATACGGCAATGACTAAATCGTTGACGGATATGATGATGGAACAATATGATAATATGGCTACCCGCGCTAAATGGTACGTTAAGAACTATAAAAATGAACCGCAGGTGGTCTATGCTTTGGGCTATGTCAGTCCCAGACGTGATCAGGAATTTATCCTGAGCTATGTCAATCCCCTGATTGAAAAATACCCTTGGTTACAGGAAGCAAAGGAAGTGAAGGAAAATATCAACAAGGCTCTTGCTGCTGTGAAGAAAACAGAGGATGGCGCTAAATTTATCAATATCACACAGGCAGATGCCGCAGGAAAGAATGTCAACTTATACGACTACCTGAAAGGTAAGAAATATGTATTGGTCGATTTCTGGGCTTCCTGGTGTGGTCCTTGCCGGGCTGAGAACCCACATGTATTGAAAGCATACAATGCTTTTAAGGCAAAAGGTTTTGATGTCTTTGCCGTATCATTGGACGATAAGAAGGATAACTGGTTGAAAGCGGTAAAAGATGATAAAATGCCTTGGGCGCAAGTATCGGATCTGAAAGGCTGGAAAAATGAAGCCGCTCAGTATTACAATATCACAGCAATTCCTTCTAACTTCTTGTTAGACAGTGATGGTAAAGTGGTAGCTCGAAATCTTCGTGGTGCAGATCTTGAAAAAGAATTGGCCAAACTTTTAAACAAATAACCGATGAAACGTATTCTTTTCATGCTTGTTTTGCTGGTATCGGTTGCGATGCAAGGTAAGGCGCAAATGGCCACAGCAGCTGTTGTAAGCTGGGATATAGACCGACGGATCGAGGTTCCCGTAGCACGGGACTCGGTCTGGTCGTTGCTGAAGAATAACGGCTTGGTTGCCGTTCTTTCCAATGGATATGTGAAGTCCATGGTTAACAAGGGTACTGAATTGCCTATTGCGCGGGAGGTGACATTTAAGGACGGTTCCAAGCGCGATGAATTGCTGAACCAATTGGAGGAGCAGCATCGTTTTTTGGTGTATACGATTGAAAAAGATGCGCTGCCGACGGGCTTGAAAGCGGTTCAGGTAGCGATATTTACCAAAGAAAAAGGGGATGATAGCACTGAAATTAACTGGATGGTAAAACTGGATGGTGATAGCGGAGCGAAAAAGAAGTACATCGAAACCTTAAATGCGGAGATTGAACAGTATGCAACTGGGTTTAGGAACTACCTAACATCCAAGCCGAAAGTGATTCAGGCGGTACGTATGCAATAAAAGCTTCATGGATTTCACGATTTTTCCATAGGCTTGGTTGAAAAACCGGAGGAACGATTGTTCCTCCGGTTTTTTTGCTTTTTGAATCAGACGTTTCATGTCACTTGACATAAATCCTGTTTAATTTGATGTAAGCTCTTTTTTTGCGGGTTGACCTTTAAGAACGATTTTTGCGGCTCGCTTTCCGTTGTTTTCCTTTGCTTCGGAGCTGATGGTACTAGTAGAACGCACGTTTACATTCGTTATGGTATTTGGTTCCGCTGACCTAATTTCCGTTGCCTTTGCCGATCCAGATGTGGCAGTTCCTGTTTTTACTATCGATACAGTTTTGGGATCATTGACTTGAACATTGTTTGCTTTTACCGATGTGACAGTGCTCACATTTGCAGTTGCACGCATAGTTACATGTTTAGGTTCTTGAAATTTTACGTTTCCGTTCGTGTTTCCATTTGTATTGGCATTCCCGTTTCCGCTTGAATTTCCATTTCCGTTTACATTAACCCGTTTAGGCTCCTGAATTTGTACATTTTCCAAAGTCACTTCTTCGATTTTAGGTGGCGCAGGATCCAATTTTACCTCTTTAGGTACTGGAGGTTTACTTCCAGTTGTTTTCTTACTGCTTCCATCTGTCTTTTTGGGCTCTGGAAAGCGTACTGTTTTTTCTTTTGGAGCAGCAGGGCTTTTCTTGGGTTCTGGAAAGCGTACTGTTTCTTCTTTTGGAGCAGCATTTTTCTTGGGTTCCATTGCGGGAGCATCTGCTCTTCTGGGCGGATTAGGCTGTTCAGATACAGCTTTTGGAGCACCCGGTTTTTTGGACGCAGGCGGAGTCATCGCCGGTTTCGCTGGTTCAGTTTTTTCTGTTTTGGCCGGGGTTGTCTTCTGCGCTTCGACATGAGTCGAAAACAACAGACTAATTGCTGTTGTCAGCAATAGGGTAAGCGCTGGCATCAGCAGGAGCTTACCACTGTTTGTTCTTTTCTGTAACATAATTAATCGTTTTTTTGTTGTTAAAAAATTAAAATTACTGGCCGGTAATGCGTTTATATCGGGGGAGGACATGCTCCACTGGATAATCAGATGTTGGTAACTGGCGCGTTCATAAACCTGTACTACAGCATCGTCTGCCAGGTACTCGTGGTTTTGTCGAACGGCTCTGTCGATTAGGTAAACCATTGGGTTGAACCATAGTATAACGCGCATGAACTGCATGACGATCACATCTATGGAATGGCGCTGGTCTACATGCGCCTGTTCGTGGGCGATAATCGAAGCCTCAATCTCTCCTTGTAAATAGGCTCCACGGGGAACATAGATCCGCCTGAAAAATGAGAAGGGAGTTTTGAGGCCATGAATGCTATAAATTGAAGGATTGTCAGTCGCTGCGGCACGATCGATGTAAGTCGAGAACTTTTTATAGCTCAATAAATACTTAATCAGAAGTACAATCGCGATCAGTAGATAGGCAAGGAAAATAGCCGTGTTGGTTGATATCAACGGTTCCTGCGGGACGGCTGCAGGGGCTGTGATGACAAGCTCCATGTTCTCAGGAACGACTTCCGGTTGAACTCTATTAAAATGAAAAAAATCAGGAATAAAAGACGGTAAAGCAGTTTGCAGCAATGGTGCAAAAAGAGCGATTGGTATAATAGCGAGCAAATAAAACCGGTTAAATACCAATAGCTTATGCTGTTGTAGAAGAAAAATGTATACGAGATACAGTAAGCCTGAACAGGCGATCAATTTTCCCAAATAGATAATCATGTCGCTTTGTTTTTAATTTCTGAATCAATTATTTTTTTCAGTTCTTCCAATTGCTCCTTGTTCAACTGCGATTGTTTTGTGAAAAAAGAAGCAAATTTTAAAGCTGAATTATCAAAATACGTTTCAACAATATCATTGACGTGTGCGAGATAATAACTGTCCTTATCGAATAGGGGATAATACTCACGTGAATTGCCATATAATACATACGATATAGCTCCTTTTTCGGTCATCCGTTTTAATAATGTCGCAATCGTCGTCGGAGCGGGTTTGGGTTCAGGATAGGCTTCCATAAGATCTTTCATAAAGGCCTTTTTCATGTCCCAGATGTACCCCATCAATTGTTCTTCAGTCGCTGATAATTTATTCATACTACAAATATAGAATCTATTCTACATTATGTAGAATGTAGAGTGTTAAAATTTGTTATTTATGTATATTTAATTGATTTCTAGTCTTTTATTTTTATTTTATTGCTTGTGATAAACAATTTTTGTTACAAGAAAAAGAGAATGGCAACTGCTAAAATAATGAGCCTATCGGATACTGGGGGGTAACTTTATCTGGAATGCTAGTGGAAAATGAAGTGAGACTGCATATCGAACCTGGAATACGAAATGCCTTATATCAGGGGTTTCTTTTTTGGATTGGTATTAAAATATTCTTTTTTAAACTGGAACATCTGTGCCATTTTTTGTGCGCGCCATTTGGCTTCGTCAGCCTTTTCACCTGTATATAACCGATCGACGGTCGCTTCAAACAGCAGGAGCCATTGATCGAAATGTTTTGCCTCAATGGGAAGGGGGATGTGGGGTGGAAATGGACTGCCAAAGTAGGTATGTTCATCCAGCAGGATCGTCTGCCAGAAGCGATACATTTTTTCCAGGTGTACGCCCCAATTGTCCTGGATACGTTCCTGAAAAATAGGGCCTAGGAGATTGTCCTGACGAACGGTGTTGTAAAACTGATCGACTAATATTTTTATGTCCGCGATGGTTTGAATGTCCTGTTTCATGGGTTTAATGCCTGCTTTTGTGAAACGGATACCTCATCTGTAGCTGTTGCACGGTGTATGAATAAGATAAATTTAGCGAGAATATAGGAGAATTGAATCAGGTAGATGTAAAGATGCATGTTAAAAATATTGGATTTTTCTTTTATTGTCAGTAATTTGAATAGATATTTAGGGAAAATACATGGGAAAATACACTTTTTTTGTCCTGCTGCTGCTGGGATGTTACACCGCGCAGGCACAAATCACCGATATTACAGTCAACAAAGAAAATTTTGAATCTTCGGGTTTTCCATTTAAAGGCAAGCGTGTGCTGCAGGTGGAGCATATTCAGACCGAAAAGGAAGATAATTATATCATTTTTTCAAAAGAGGAACGCGGAGCAGATCCGGATAAACTATATGCACAGCAATTTCAGCGAAAAGATGGTATGTGGGTGCCTATTGTGGAGGAAACTATCGTTGAAGATGGTATTATTACTTCGGTGTGGGAATCCAGAAAAGCCTTCTTTGATGCTGACAAAGATGGGAAACTGGATGCGGTGTTTATCTATTCCAGGCATCCAAAGGATCACGTCGAAAAGCAGCTGAGCTGTATTGCTTTGGTTTTATATAAGGGACAATTTTATCGTCTGCGTGCAGAGGCGGAGGATGGATATGCTAAGACTTCCTATTCAGACAATTATGCTTCTTTGCCTACCGAGGTAAAAGAGAATGTGGAACGCTATTGGGAAAATCTGGACAAAAGATAATAGATTGTAATACTGAATACAAAGACAAAAGGGCCATTCAATTTTGGAATGGCCCTTTTGTCTTTGATTATGCTCGGATCGCTACAGTCCTGTTTGGAATATTGAATACATAGGCTTTTTTTTCTGAATTGCCTGTTTTTATTGATTCGTATTTTTCATTAAGGCATCAATGAACTCGTTACGCTCGGTTTATTGACCAGAAAGAGCTTCAGTCAATTTTCATTGCTATTGGTGCTTTCCCTTTCGTATTTTACTGAACGG
Source organism: Sphingobacterium sp. BIGb0165 (assembly GCF_024810095.1). Lineage (NCBI taxonomy): Bacteria > Pseudomonadati > Bacteroidota > Sphingobacteriia > Sphingobacteriales > Sphingobacteriaceae > Sphingobacterium > Sphingobacterium sp. BIGb0165. Next base: position 57,600 of record NZ_JANUEB010000013.1, read on the forward strand.
AAGCCAATAACTGTTTTTCCTCTTCTTCTTGCGTTTTACCAATGACATATCGTGTGATGTTTTGGTGTTTGATCTCATCAATTGTATGGATCAGATCTTTCGTCCTTGCTTCTTTGCTCGGTTTGATCAGTACGATCATATCCTTGCTGTTGGGCAGGGTACTGATCTTTGCTTTCAACTGTGTGAGCACTTGCGGTAATGTTTTCTCTATATCGCTTGGTTTTTCAGAAAAGGCAATGGGCTTCTTGAAGTCGCCATGATACCACATAAATTTTCCATCCCCAAGGATCAATGTCGCTGTCCGGTTTTCGTCAATGAGCACTGGTGGTGTCGCCTCACCTTTTGTTTTGTCTGGCATGGCAATATCCATTGCTGCAGGTTTGTTTAAGGTTGTGGTCAGCATGAAGAAGGTGATCAAAAGAAAAGCAAGGTCTACCATCGCTGTCAGATCTACCTTTGGAGCCATTTTCCGGCTTCTAATTTTTTTCTTTCCGCTTTCTTGTGTTTTTTGGTTTAATTCTGCCATGATGCTTTGTCTTTAGGTTATAACTCTTGTTCATACACATTGATATGATGCCCCGACGAGAACTATTCCATATTTTTTTTTGACAAGGGGAGCCGTTTTTTTTTGAATTTTTTCAGAGGGTTCAATTGCAATAGGTTAAAGAATTATCTAGTAGAAGATGATAGACCAAGATTTGCTGGTGCTAAAAATAGTGTTGTGGTGATACTAACTTCTAAGGTTGAGAACTTGTCTTCTCTGGTAGTGACTATCGCAAAAAGGTGAAGCAGTGATAAAGTGGTCGTGGCGGTTGTATAATATAGGTCGTCAGTTAGGGGAGATTGTTGGGGAACGTATTTTCGTTGCGGGAAATGAAATAAAAAAGATTAGTAACTTGCCAATAAAAAATATGGAGCAGGATAAAGGACTTGTCTATACAGATATCGTATCACCGGTAGGGAGCATAAGGCTTGTGGCGACCATGCGCGGTCTTACTGCTGTATTGTGGGAAGGTGAAGACTATACCCGTACAAAGTTATCTAAACCGGATAGAGATGACCATGCACCAATACTTTTACTCGCTCAACAACAGCTTTTGGAGTATTTTGACCGCAAGCGTACTGTTTTTGACCTACCGCTGGATATGCAGGGAACTCCCTTTCAGCTTAAGGTGTGGGAAGCTTTGCTCACTATTCCTTATGGCCGAACAAAAACCTATGGAGATCTGGCACGCCAGCTTGGCGATATCAAAGCTGTACGTGCAGTCGGTGGTGCATTGAACAAGAATCCGATATCCATTATTGTACCTTGTCATCGGGTCATCGGTGGAACCGGTAAACTCGTTGGTTTTGCAGGTGGCCTGAAAAATAAATCTATTCTTATTGATCTGGAAATGAAAGATCGGACTCCGACGCTTTTTGATTAAAAATAAATCTCTTGCTGTTCTGGTAATTTGATCAGGGCTCTCGCTTTTATGCCATAAAAGATAGTCTTAGAGCGATGCAATGGCTTTATAGTACCGCTTAAAAATAAGCCAGTTACTAAGGATGCTTATCAATAGTGATGGAATAATCAGATAAATGAGGTCGATATCAATGGTAGACAGTAACACTCCATTGTTTTTATCTTCTGAAAATAGCCAGATATAGTCTGCTAAATAAGCTGTCAATATAGCAATTAGATAGGCTTCAAACCATTTTTTCTTTAAGAAGGAATTGATAAGAGCAAGCATGATAGAAATTGGTATTAAGATAAAGAATGGTATCTGTTCCAACCAGCCAATTAATCCGCCAATAGCACCACCAAGAACCGTATAAAAAGCCTCATAGTCATTTTTTAATATTCTTAAAACGATTAAATAGATGGAATAATACACTAGAATATGTAAGAGCCAAATAAGCAGAAAGAGTCTAGGTTTATGTAAATGCTTCATTTAAATTCCTTAAGTTATTAATCTATTTAGCCTACAACCAGCCTTCCTTTATCGCCTTGGCTATCAGATCCACTGGTGTTTTTACGCCAGCTTTAGCAAGAATATTTTTCCTGTGCGTGTTTACCGTGTGGAGACTGACACACAGCTCATCGGCAATTGTTTTGCTCATCTTGCCCTCGAGGATACATTTTAAAATTTCTCGCTCTCGCTTTGTAAACATATCATAGGATTTTGTGAACGCTTGATCGAGTTGAATATTAAAAAAAGAAGGTTCGTCATCAAGTCCAATAAGTGAGAAACAGGGTTTTCCTTCTTGTTTTATATGCGATATGTCGGTATGCAGAGAAAGTGTCCGGTAGAAGTTATTTTCATCATAATCTATCTGAATAGCTTGATGCAGGATCCTGATGTAATGCCCATCTTTTCTTTTGAACCTGAAATCATATTGGACTTTATAGCTTTTTACTTTTTCATAAGGTAAACTCTTAAAAAACTCTACGACTTTATATTCAAAGTTGAGAAAATAGGGTTTGTCATCAGGATGGATACGTTCCATGAGGAATGGAATAGAAAGCTCATCTGGTTTATAGCCGATCAGGTTTTGGCATTCTTCGCTGATGACCTCGACATCCCCTGTATACATGTTGAAAACTAAATAATAGAAATTTCCTGCTTGAAATATATTTAACAAACGTTTATGAAATTCGATCTGTTGTTGTAAGTGGGAGGTATCTGCTGTTTTCTCAATGTCTACAACTGTCTTCCAGAATTTCTTTGCTGTAAGGTAATATTTGGATTTAGGTGACTCCATAAAAGTTAATCGGTTAATACCGTAAATCTACAAAAAAGTACCTGGATATCTGAAAGAAAGAACTCAGGTTTTTTATCGAAAAATCTTCTAATTGTTAACCTGAGAGACGGTAGGGGAAGATGATAAAGTTCGAACCCCGACCAACCCTTTTGGTTCAAATCCGAATACAACGAAAAAAGCCTTTCATTTCTGAAAGGCTTGTTCTGCGGAGAGTGAGGGATTCGAACCCCCGAACCTGTGACAGTTAACGGTTTTCAAGACCGCCGCATTCGACCACTCTGCCAACTCTCCGCGACAAAAGTAGAAATTCTGAACAGATTTACAAAACTTATTTTACATTTTTCTTCGTTTAATGTGCCATTTGGACGATTTATGCCAAAAATGTTCCTGGATATCAGGTTTTTATTGAATGATTTTTTTTAAGAATTACAAATAGCTCAGATGGCAAAATCAGTCTTTTATTCGATCACGCGGAATCAATTGTGAAAAAAGAGACTGCTGAAAATCGTGGTGGTTCAGGGATAGTCCTCCCAATAATAGAATCGGGTATGCTAATAATCAGGCGAAATATCATCCTGGGCAAAAATATACCAGATTATGACTAAGTGTAAATTTCTATCAACTTGTCTGTAAAATAAAAGATCCCTCATCTTTCGATGAAGGATCTTTCTGCGGAGAGTGAGGGATAATAATATGATCCCGATGGGGGAGGCTTCACCATAAAATAAAGCCATTCACTCCGTTCATTTTTTCGTCGTTTATACACTTTTTATCAAACATTGTTTGCAAAAGTCTATAAACGACAAAACCCGACTATCGTCGGGCTTTATTTTTGGTGGCGGAGAGTGAGGGATTCGAACCCCCGAACCTGTGACAGTTAACGGTTTTCAAGACCGCCGCATTCGACCACTCTGCCAACTCTCCGCGACAAAAGTAGAAATTCTGAATAGATTTGCAAAACTTATTTTTGCAGCAATGTCTTATGGTTTGAAAATGAGCTAGATTATTTTCAAAATGCTATGCTGGGATAATCTCGTGGCAGTGTTTTTTGATATTGGCAGCTATTTTATCTATCGGTAGATCATCCTGATCTATACCAAAAGGCTCCTCAATGGATTCGCCGATCAATTCAAGCGAAGCTAATACGTAGAGGATAAACGGAACGGCAACGACAACAAAATATCCGATCGAAAAAACATAACCTACAGGAAGTGTCATCGTATAGAAGATAATAAACTTCTTGATAAACGCGCTATAAGCTAATGGAATTGGCGTATTTTTTATTCGTTCACAGGCACCACATACATTGGTCATGGACACAATCTCCTCATTGAGTATAATCAACTGTTCTCCACTGACAATTCCTTCTTTGTAAAGATCGTTTATCTTCTGAAAAATCATATTGGAAACCTGATTTGGACCATGCTTCTTGCTGTCCAACGCCCTAAGTTCGGGATGCTCGTTTTCATCGAGCATAAACTTGGTGTAGTCGGATCGCAAAAAATCATATAGGGTCTCTGCAAACAAGGGTATAGTTTTTCGGAAGAAACTGCGATTGACCTTGTCATCCGCATCGAGCATGGCGTTGAGCTTATAGGCAAAGGCCCGGCTGACATTGGTCAATGTGCCCCATTGTTTGCGTGCCTCCCACCAACGGTCATAGGCTGAGTTGGTTCTAAATACCAGCAATAGGGAGATTACAAAACCCAGCAGGTTATGGACGATGGTAATGTTTTTAACCCAGCTTCTTTCATTTAATTTGAGATATTCCATTTCGAGGTAGGCTATAGCCCAAGAGTAGACAGCTATTAAGATAAGAAACGGTAATAGCTTTATAAACGTGTCTGATTTATGCAGTTTGAAAGTTGCTGACAGCCAATCTTTAGGGTTGTATACGATCATATACAAAAATATAAATTGTTACGAAAACTTTGCGAGTTAATTGTGATTGCCGTAACTTCATCATCGTATGGCGCAACAGCAATCAAAAAGAACAAAAGGGAGTGGGAAGAAACAGCAACCTCGCGAAACCAAATGGATATGGATGATCGTGGGGATGTTTATGTTTTTCTTATTTCTTGTTGCATGGCACTATAAAGCCGGAATAATGTATTACTTCCGTGTGGCAACATCCAAAAATAAATCCTTAACAAAGGAAGCTAAGTATGATATCCGTAATATCGAAATCATGAGTAAGCATGATGACAAGGTGTTTGGTATTGACGTTTCGACCTATCAGGAAGATATCGACTGGCAGAAAGTGAACACGATAAACGATCAATTTCCCATTGACTTTGTATTTATCCGGGCGACGATGGGGGAGAAGGGTATCGATGATAAATTTAGCCGCAACTGGTCCAAAATACGTAACCGAGCTATATTACGGGGTGCATACCATTATTTTCGGCCAAATGAAAATTCGGTCAAACAGGCCAAAAATTTTATCCGTAAGGTTGAGCTCCATCCAGGAGATCTTCCCCCCGTACTCGATATTGAGGAGCATCCAAAACAGCAATCCATGGATAGCCTGAAAGTGGGATTGAAACGTTGGCTCGACGAGGTGGAAGCGCATTATAAAGTCAAACCTATCCTATACTCCGGAGATAAATTCTATAGTGATTTTTTAGAAAAGGAATTCGCAAACTATACCCTCTGGATCGCGAACTATAATTTTTGGATCGAAAATCCAAAAGAGCATTGGGCATTTTGGCAATTTTCAGAAAAAGGCTCGGTGACCGGTATCCGTGGAAATGTCGATTTAAATATCTACAATGGTAAAATAACGGAATTGGAAAAATTACTTATCCCCTTTAAATAGCAAATAAGATGAACAGAATTTTAGTAGCCGCATTGATAGGGGCTGTCTTTATATGTCCTGGTGCTCTGCCAGCTAATGCAAAATCAGATCTACAGCAAAAAGAATCACATTATACCATAGCTGATTTACCATTACTTGCCTTGAAGCAATTTAGAAAACTGCGTAAACAGCATGATGTGGTGGTGTTGGATACTCGGTCAGGTGATGATTTCTTAAAGGGTTTCATTCCAGGATCGATCAATGTAGGTTTTAAGGGGCCATTTGATACTTTCTTGAAACAGGTTGTACCTGATAAAAACCAAAAGCTCTTAATTGTTGCTGAGGAGCAAGACCGTACTGCGGTGGCTGCACGTCTAGCGCAATTGGGCTATAGGGGAGCAATCGGTATATTGGACGGAGGGATAGACCGCTGGAAGGAACGAGAACCTATCGATTCTGTTATAAATCTGAGTGCTGGGGAATTTGGAGAAAGATCAGATCCAGGTCATATTGTGGATGTACGGACAGTGAAAGAATTTGATAAGGGACATATTGACAATGCAATGAACATTCCCTTGACGGATTTCATTAATTTTGGTAACACGCTAGAAAAAGATAATAAGCCACTTTATGTGCATTGTCAATCGGGTTATCGCAGTGCGGTTGCCGTCTCTATTTTGCGTGCCAAAGGATTTAAAAATGTGTGCAATATTCAGGGTGGATATAAGGCATTGAAAGATGAAATAAAGGAGAATTAATAATGGCAACTTTTGACCAGATTATTCAATCAAATTCGCTGGTTTTAGTGGATTTTTTTGCGACGTGGTGCGGTCCATGCCAGACGATGGCGCCGGTGTTACAGGATGTAAAGGAATTTTATCAGGAGGATCTATCGATTATAAAAATAGATGTGGATAAGAATCCAAAAATTGCTTCCATTTATAAAGTAAGTGGAGTACCTACTTTTATATTATTTAAAAATGGTCAACAGCTGTGGCGCCAGAGTGGGGTGATCCCAAAGATGGAATTGCATAAGCTAATCGACCAGGCGAAATAAATCGGTGGGTAAAAAAATAAGGCGTTCAATCAAATTGAACGCCTTATTTTTTTAATGATTCTCTGGTTTTGATAGGTAGTGTTATATAGCACTAAATATTAAAACTCATCATCATCGTCGAAGTCATCCAATCCTTCAATTTCAGGAATTTCGAAATCATCGTTTTCGAAATCATCATCGTCGTCATCGGGTCCATTGAAAGACGCGAATTTTACTTCTTCAAGATCTTCGTTAGCTAATATTGCCGTGTTCATAAAATAATACTTTATTGTTGCTTATTCAATGTTGTAAAATTAGAGAAGAAAACTATTTTTTAAAACTTTTTTTAAAAAAAATATAGCCCTTTATTTTTCTGCTAATCAATATGTTGAATTGTTTTTTAAAAATAAAAATTTATTTTATTTTATTTACTCATTTGTTTCGCCAATTGCATTGTCTTCCGTAACGATATCTTTTAGCTGCGGAAGATCACGAACACCATTGATTCCGAAATGATCCATAAACTGTTGGCTGGTCGCGTACAACAATGGCTTGCCTATTGTATCGGCTTTTCCAGCTATTTTGATCAGTTTCTTTTCCAGTAGTCTTTGGATAGAATAATCACAGCTGACACCTCTGATCTGCTCAACTTCCAGTTTGGTAATCGGCTGTCTGTATGCGATAATGGCAAGTGTTTCCAGAGCCGATTGACTGAGCTTGCGTTTGTTGTTGTGATTTTGTAATTGCTGTATCGCCTCGTGATAGACCGCTTTGGTCAGAAACTGATATGAATTATTGATATACCGCAACTCCAATACCTGATCTTCATCCTGATATTTGTCTTCAATCTTTTTGATCAATTCACGCAACTCTTCTTTCGATACTTCAATAGCCAAGGCTTCCTGTAGAATCTGTTTGATATCGGCAAGATCTATTCCTTCTGCAGAAGCAAAAATAATTGCTTCAATATTTCTAATGACGTCTTTCAATGTAGGGTATTAATAGTTAATGACTTGTTCGACCATGTGCGCAGGCAGTTCTCTGAAATCATATTTTTGCGTTCTCAATTGCGGTTCAAACCCCGCTTCCAGAATCGCTTCCTGTATTGACTTAGAGGTGAACCGATGGGGAGCACCTGCTGCCGAAACGACATTTTCCTCGATCATAATGGATCCAAAATCGTTGGCACCAGCATGCAAGCATAACTGGGCGGTGCGTTTTCCAACTGTAAGCCATGATGCCTGGATATTTTTGATATTCGGTAACATGATTCGGCTCAAAGCGATCATACGGATATACTCTTCACTTGTAACATCATTGGTAATGCCACGGAGTCTTTTTAATAATGTGCCATCATCTTGGAAAGGCCAAGGTATAAAGGCTATAAAACCATAAGAATCGTCAGGTTTTTCATCTTGCACTTCTCTGATCCATACCAGATGTTCAAAACGCTCTTCAATAGTTTCAATATGCCCAAACATCATGGTAGCGGAACTAGGCAGATTGATTTTGTGCGCTGCGCGCATCACATCGAGCCATTCCTTACCACCACATTTTCCTTTGGATATCAAACGTCTCACACGATCATTGAGAATTTCGGCTCCGGCTCCCGGTAAAGAATCAAGACCTGCTTCTTTCAATTGAGTCAACACGTCGATATGGCTCATGTTTTCCAGTTTAGAAATATGGGCGATTTCCGGTGGACCGAGTGAATGGAGTTTCAGTGTAGGGTAAAGTTCCTTTAACTGTCTATATAGATTTTTGTAGAATTCAATACCTAAATCCGGATGGTGCCCTCCCTGTAGCAAAAGTTGGTCGCCACCGAATTTAAATGTTTCTTCGATCTTTTGTTTGTAACTCTCGATATCGGTGATGTAACTGTCTTCATGACCGGGACGACGAAAGAAATTGCAGAACTTGCAGTTTGCAATACAGACATTGGTCGTATTGACATTCCTGTCGATCTGCCAGGTTACCTTGCCATGTGGTACTTGTATCTTGCGCAATTCATTGGCTACGAAAGTCAAATCAGCTGTAGGTGCATTTTGATATAAAAAAACACCCTCTTCCTTGGAAAGGAACTCAAATCGGAGCGCCCGTTCTAATAAACTACTTACATTCATCAAAACAAATATAAGTACCTTTTAGCGGATTTAAATGTATTTGGCGAATATTTGACATTCCGACTTGATATTGAGCGGGAAGCAGATAAACTAAATTTTCTCAACGTTCTTTTGTAACAGAAATATGGATGTTTGACTTAGTGTATTAACTACAATAACTTGATTTATAGTGTATTGTGATTTAAATTAAGAATTTTCTTTTTTTTATATTTTTTATTCTTTACATTTATTTAACAGATTTTAACATTTCTGTAAATAACCAAACTGAAATTGAAAATGATAACCAAAGTGGCTCATAATCAGTGATAATGCATATTGTCTCTGTTGGAGTCGAACGACCAAAACTTAAATAAACCATTACCAAGCTAAACAAACAGATAAATAAACATAAATTTTTTAAACCACCTATTTAAAATTATGATGAAAAAAACGGACAAAAATTGCTGTTTTGATCTCATATTGGGCCAAAAGTTCAATAAGAGGTTCTTGCTGATGAGTTCTCTACTCATCGCAGGCGGAATGACTGCTCAGATATCTGCCAAAGGAGCTGTTGCTCATGGTCGAGTTGAAGTCGTTTCGTTGGTGAAAACTAATGGGTTACAGGAAATACCCATTAAGGGTGTGGTAAAAGATGCCACTACAGGCCAGGCGATTATCGGTGTATCGGTTAAAATCAAAGGAACAAGCAAGGGAACATCAACAGATGCGGATGGTGCATTTACGATCCAGGGAAAAGTCGGTGATGTATTGGTCGTGAGTTACATCGGTTACTCAAGCGCTGAAGTCACCGTCACTGGAAAAGCGGATCTGACAATTTCGTTGAATTCTGCTGAAGGTGCATTGGAAGAAGTCGTAGTAACAGGTTATTCGACGCAACGTAAGAAAGATCTGACGGGATCTGTCGCTGTCGTCAATACAGACCAATTGAAAACCACGCCAGCGGCGAGTGCTGTCGAGTCCTTGCAAGGCCGTGCAACTGGGGTTCAAGTTGTAACAGATGGTGCTCCAGGGGCAACACCTGCAATTAAGATTCGTGGTTTCAGTACGATTAATAATAATGAACCATTATATGTTATCGATGGTGTTCCGTACGAAGGAAAACTGAGCTGGTTAAACCAGAATGATATTGAGTCTATGCAGGTCTTAAAAGATGCATCGGCGGCGTCTATTTACGGTTCTCGTGCGAATAATGGTGTTATTATTATAACGACAAAATCAGGTAAATCAGGAAAGCCACAAATTAGTCTAGACACCTATTATGGTGTACAGGTACCTAATAGAGGCCGTTTTCCGAAGATGTTGAACCCTCAGGAAGTATACAAGATAAACGGTAATAAGGGAGATCTTCCAGATTATCTGCTTTATGGTTCACTTTCTGGAAGCGATATTGATCCCAAGAATGTGGATATGTCCAAGTATAACTACGCGGACAATAAAGAAGAATTTTTTCAAATTACCAAAGCAAATAAGGCGGGAACAGATTGGTTCAAGGAATTGTCGCAAAATGCGCCTACGCAATCTTATCAATTGAGTGCAGTAGGAGGAGGTGAAAATGCTTCATATGCTGTATCAGGGGGATATCTGGGACAGAAAGGAACTGTTATACATACTGGTTTTGAGCGGTTTAATGTGCGTTCAAATACTAATTTTTCTGCTTTCAATAAAAAATTGCGCTTTGGTGAAAATATGCAATATAGTATGACCAAAGGACATGGAATAGGTGTAAATACAAATACTGCAGGTGATTATATCGGCGAGGGAAGTGCGATTGGTTTTGCTTATCGTATTAAAAATATCATTCCTGTATATGACGAGGGTGGAAATTTCGCTGGGTCGAAAGGTGGATGGGGAAATGGTGAAAATCCCGTAGCTATTGCTTATCGCGCAAAAGATGATGTGAATAGATCGAACCTGTTTTTTGGTAATGCTTTTGGCGAATACGATATTTTGAAGGGATTGACATTCAGGACAAGTTTTGGTATTAAATATGAAAATTATTATGGTGTTGATTACACCTATCCGAATCTTGAATTTCAGGAGGGAAGTGCCAATAATGGGATAGCAGAAACAGCGGGGTATAATACGGAATGGACCTGGACAAATACCTTAAATTATAAAGCGAATTTTAACGATGTTCATAATTTAAATATCCTATTAGGAACAGAGGCGATTGACAATTCGCATCGGCAGGTTAAAGGGGCTGGGAATGATTACTTTATTACGAATAACTTAGATTATTTTTATGTAACTTCTGGGGGTAAGAGATCAGGTGAGAGTGAAGGAAACTATGGTTCGTTGTTTTCGATGTTTGGAAAGGTGGATTATTCCTACAAAGATCGTTATATATTAAGTGCCACAGTGAGAAGAGATGGTTCTTCAAATTTCGGGCCGAATAACAAATATGGTGTATTTCCAGGAGCTAGTGCGGCGTGGCGTTTGTCACAGGAGGACTTTATGAAAAATATCTCTTGGTTGAATGATTTGAAAATTAGGGCGGGTTACGGAATTACCGGAAATCAACGTATTCCAGGTTACCAATATTTAAAGAGATTTCAACTATCACAAAACTCGTCCTCCTATCCAATTGGTGGAAATCTTGTTAGCGGGATGTGGATCAGCGATTATCAAAATGAAAATGTGAAATGGGAACAGGTTAAATCGCTCAATCTGGGACTGGACTTCTCTATTCTTGAAGGTAAGATAGACGGAACATTTGACTGGTATAATAAGAAAACCACCGATATGTTGTTTGCTTTGCCTCTACCTGCAACAGCGGTTGGAAGGGGTAACTCTCCTTATTTAAATGTGGGGGATATGCAAAATAAAGGGGTAGAGTTGTCGCTTAACTATCACCATAAGCAACATGATCCGAATAAATTCGATTTCGACTTAGGGGTTAACTTCTCGAAAAACGACAATAAAATTCTTTCACTCGCTCCGGGAGTCGAACAGGTTGTATATGGTGCGTTTCGGAGTATGGAAACATCAATTATGAAAGCGGGGAGTCCTTTTGGTGCATTTTATGGATTTAAGGTCGTAGGAATTTATCAAAATACAGGCGAGTTGACTCAGTACGCTTCTTATGATTTGGCTCGTGTGGGAGGTTTCCGCTTCGAGGATATCAATAATGATGGTAAAATAGACGAAGGTGATAAAACGATTATTGGTAGTCCACATCCAGATTTTACCTATGCAATTAATTTTAATGCACGTTACCAAAATTTTGATATGATGATGTATTTCTACGGATCAAAAGGTAATGAAAATTATGAAGCAACTCGTTATTTTACTGATTTTGGTGTTTTTGATGGGCAAAAAAGTACTCGGCTCCAGGATATGTGGAGTACCGAAAACACATTAGGTGCTGTACCATCGATAACCAAAGATAAAGTGTCTCCTAATGAATACGCTTCATCAACTTATTATATCCAAGATGCGAGCTTTTTCAAAATGAAAAATTTCCAGATCGGATATAACTTTCAGACTGATAAAATATTTGGGTCAAATACAGGTGTGAAGAGACTTCGTGCTTATCTAGGGGTGACCAATTTGTTTACAATTACAAAATATAAAGGATTAGATCCCGAGGTTACTGCGACACCATCCAAATACCCTGCACTTGGCGTTGATTTTGGAGTGTATCCACAGTCAAGACAATACATGTTGGGAGTAAGTGTAGGATTTTAGTTTAATGTTTAATTTGAGTGAAATGAAAAATATAAAAATATTGCTTGGAATCACAGGGATCGCTATTCTGGGTTTAGCGAGCTGTGGTAAAGGTTTTTTGGAAAAGAATACACAAGGACAATTGATAGAAGATCAGGTCGGAATAAAAAAAGGTGTAGAAGCATCGCTGATCGGCACTTATGCTATATTAAATGGGAATGTGAACGGTACCTGGGGTAATTATGCTTCTGCTCCGAGCCAATGGGTATTTGGTGAAATTATTTCAGATAATGCACATAAGGGATCTGTACCTACAGATCAGCCTAATATGAATGCATTGGTGAACTTTTCTCCTATTTCTTCGAATGACAATTTGAGTACAATGTGGCAGGTGTATTATGAGGGCGTGCTTCGTGCTAATACAACATTGAAATTATTAGCGCAGGATCAGAGTTCTAAAAAGACTGTGACTGGGGAGCGTGCTAAGCAGATCGAAGGAGAGGCGAAATTGCTACGTGCCCATTATTATTTTCTACTATGGCGTGTATTTAAAAATATTCCAATTATAAATGAAAATACCCCAATTGAAGAGGCGAAAACTATTAAAAATGATCAGGATATTTTACCGCTGATTGAAAGTGATTTGAAAACAGCTATTGCGAATTTGCCGCTGACGAAAATTAACAATGAGGCTGGACGAATGGATCAAAATGTGGCAAAATCATATTTAGGGAAATTTTATCTTTATCAGAAAAAGTATAGAGAAGCGCTCGATTTGTTTAAGGCTGTCATCGCAGGGAAAGATATTACCGCAATGCCTTATCAGAACAACTATGATGTGTTAAAAGAAGATGGTCCTGAGGCTATTATGGTGTCAAAGCATATAATTAACCCTGATGGTTCGGGTGACAATGCGAATGTTGGAGATATGTTGTCGGGTTTAAATGGTGGCCCTGTTGGATGTTGTGGCTTTTATCAACCTTCCATAGATCTGGTTAATGCGTATAAAGTTGATGCGAATGGACTACCGTTGTTAGATGGTTCTTATCGAAACAATCCGTATACTTCGGATATTCTTTTGACAGGTAAGGACCTTGCTGATTACAAAGTGAATACAAACCTTCAATTCGATCCCCGTCTTGACTATAATGTTGGAAGGAGAGGGGTCATGTATTTAGATTATGGAATTTTTCCTGGCGACGCGTGGTTGAGAGCTGAAGAAGGGCAACGTCCACACGCAGGACCTTTTTCAATTATTAAAACAATGATCCCTAAGGCACTGTTTTCAGGGCATACGTCCAATGATGGTACTTATGTGACAGATCTGGATGTAAATATTATTCGCTTAGCTGATGTCATCTTGATGGCAGCTGAGTGTGAGATCGAGTTGAATAACCTTCCTGAGGCGTTAAAATATGTCAATGCTATTCGAATTAGAGCATCTAAACTACCTGGGAAACTTACAGATAAAGGGGAACCCGCAGCGAAATATAATGTGAAACCTTATCTCGCATTTACTGATCAAGATCATGCTCGGCGAGCTGTGCGTTTTGAGCGTAGATTAGAGCTAGCAATGGAAGGTCATCGTTTTTATGACCTTGTACGTTGGGGTATAGCAAAGGATGTGATAGCAGCTTATTCGACCTTTGAAGGAGGAATCTTGCCAACCTTTAAAGGAATAAATTTCACACCTAACAAAAATGAAATTTTCCCAATACCTCAAGTTGAAATCAATGCGAGTATGGGTAATCTAAAGCAAAACCCCGGTTATTAATAGTTGATATAGAGACAGCAAAAGGAGGAGTGAATTTCCTCCTTTTGCCGTTTTAAATGATTTGTATGTTAATTTTGGCAATAGGAGAAAAGGAGTTGTTGCTCTTTTTTGTATGTTTGAACCAATGAAAAATTTCTTGCGCACGATATTGCTGCTTTGGCTTATCCCATTTTCTACCCTTATTGTAAAGTCACAGGATTTTGAAGACGTCTATCGGATGCTTCAGGAATCCAAAATATTAAATGATCATTTCTATGGGTTTTCACTGTACGACTTAAACGCCAATAAGTTTGTCCTGGACGTCAATGGTAATAAGCATTTTACTCCAGCTTCAAATACCAAAATGTATACAACCTATGCCGCGTTGGAGCTGTTGGGTGACTCCATCCCTGGGTTGGAGTATGTGGAAAGGGGTGACTCCCTGTTGATCTGGGGAACAGGAGATCCGACCTTTTTGCATAATAGACTCGATACGCGGGTGGTCTATAACTTTCTGAAAAGAACGAACAAAACGATTTATGTTGTGCCCGGGACAATGAAAAATAAGTTCTATGCTCACGGTTGGGCAATGGAGGATTTCGAAGCATACTATCAGCCTGAGATAAGCACTTTCCCGATTTATGGCAATGTGGTCACTTTCCGTCAAAGAGGGTATAATCATTTAAATACTTCTCCTGGGATTTTTCAGAATGACCTGAATTTTTTACCTGAACCTAAATCAGGTGATTTTGAACTTTCCCGCTCGTTTCGGAGCAATGTTTTTTGGATGTCGAAACGCCCTGTGCCAAACGATTATGTCAATGAAGTGCCTTTTATCTATTCAGATAGTCTATTTGTAAAATTGTTGTCAGATACGCTAGGCAAGAAGGTAAATCTGCTGACCTATAAAAAGCCAAATGATACAAAAATATTGTATTCCGGAGAGACCAAAAATCTGATTCGGGAGATGATGTTGCCAAGTGATAATTTTATCGCTGAACAATTTTTGATGATGTGCTCATGGAAGCAGTATGGCCAATTTGATACCTATCTAGTTCGGGACTGGATGAAAAATAAGGTCTATAAGTTCTTTTCGAATGAAGTGGCGATTTTTGATGGATCGGGATTGTCTTCCTATAACAAGGTCACGCCACAGAATAATGTGGATTTGCTGGTGCTTTTGAAAAATAAGATCCCGGACGAAAAGGTGCGTTTTCGGCTGTTTCCTGCTGGTGGGGTGGATGGTACGTTGAAAAGAACCTATGGGAAAGACCAGGGCGAACCTTTTGTTTTCGCAAAAACCGGAACAATTACGTCTGTCTATAACCAGAGTGGTTATCTGGTCACAAGATCGGGAAGACGGCTTGCTTTCTCTTTTATGAATAATAATTATATTGATGATCGCGCAAGTGTAATTCGTAAAGAAATGGCTAAAATAATTACTTATATTCGTCAAACTTATTAAGCCAATTTAAATGGAAGCAATTGTAAAAAACAATAAAAAACTGATTCGTTCATGGGCGATGTTTGATTGGGCCAATTCCGCTTACAACCTCGTGATTACTTCAACCATTTTCCCCGTATACTATACCGCAATTACAACGACAAAGGAACATGGTGATGTTGTTAATTTCTTTGGTTTGAAGATTGTCAATACTGCGCTTTCTAATTTTGCTCTGGCTGCGGCTTATTTGTTAATGTCATTTTCTTTGCCTTTTATATCATCCTATGCGGATGCTAAAGGATTGAAGAAACCGATTATGAAATTCTTTACTTATGTGGGAGCAATTTCATGTATGTGTCTGTTTTTCTTCAAACTCGATACTCTGGAGATCGGTATTATCTGTTTCGCTTTGGCTGCAATGGGTTATATCGGTGGGGTGCTGTTTAATAATTCCTACTTACCACTGTTAGCAACTGTAGATCAACAGGATCGGGTGAGCGCGCAAGGATTTGCTTTTGGCTACATCGGTTGTGTGACCTTACAGATACTTTGTTTTATCGTAGTATTGAAACCGGAGTGGTTTGGTATTACTGACCCGTCTTTGCCTGCCCGGATCTCTTTTCTGATGGTGGGACTGTGGTGGTTGGGCTTTTCCATGATTCCATTTAAATATTTACCTAAAATTGAAGCCACTGGCAATAATATCGGGAAAAGCTTTGTACAGAATGTGCGGGATGAGTTTGGCCATGTGATTCATAAAATTAAAGGTATACCCGAAATAAAGCAGTTTCTACCCGCTTTTTTCTTCTACGCGATCGGGGTGCAGACATTGATGATCGTCGCATCCTCATTTGGAGAGAAAATTCTTCATCTGGGGGCTGAGCGATTAATTGCAACAATTCTTTTAATTCAACTTGTAGCGATCTTAGGTGCATTTTTGATGTCGTACCTATCCAAACTTTTTGGAAATATTAAGGTGCTGATCGTCGTTGTGATGATCTGGATTGCAATTTGTATCGCTGCATTCTACTTGGCTACAGCAATGCAGTTTTATATTATTGCCGCATTGGTCGGCTTGGTTATGGGCGGAATTCAATCTTTATCGCGGTCAACCTATTCCAAATTGATCCCAACGGATATCAAGGATACGACGGCTTTTTTCTCCTTTTATGATGTTACAGAAAAGGTGGCTATCGTCATTGGCTTGTTCTCCTTTGGCCTGATAGAACAGATCACACATAATATTCGCTATTCTGCACTGGTACTTTCTTTATTTTTTGTAATCGGATTGTTACTTTTGGTGCGGATATTAATATCCAATAAATCTTAATTTTATTGATTGAATTAAATATGAAGGTAGAACTTTTTGTTCCTTGTTTTATAGATCAGCTTTATCCAGAAACCGCTTTTAACACGGTCCGTTTATTGGAGAAGGTGGGTTGTGAGGTGAATTATAATCCTGATCAGACTTGCTGTGGGCAACCAGCTTATAACGCTGGTTTTTGGGACGATGCGAAGCAGGTAGGAAAGAAGTTTTTAGAAGATTTTTCGGGAGATCATGTCATTATTTCTCCTTCGGCCTCCTGTACCGGTATGGTCAGAAATGGTTATAGCGATCTGTTCGCAAATTCTGCAGATTCCCACCAATGTCATAAAATACAACAACAGGTCATGGAGATTTCCGATTTCCTAGTCAATGTATTGAAAAAGGATTATTTTGGAGCTGAATTGGAAGGTGTTGGGGTGTATCATGACTCTTGTTCAGCCCTACGTGAGTGCAAGATCAAGGATGAGCCGAGAAAATTACTTAGCAAGGTGTTGGGATTGGAAATGGTGGAAGTAAAAGATAGTGAAACCTGTTGCGGTTTTGGTGGAAGTTTTGCTGTCAAGTTTGAGGGGATATCGGCCGCCATGGCGGAACAGAAAGTCAGGAATGCCATGGCATTGAATGCTGATTATATTATTTCGACAGATTCGTCTTGCCTGTTGCAACTGCAGGCGTATATTGATAAACATAAATTACCCATCCAGACCATGCATCTCGTGGACGTACTGACTACTGGTTGGGGAAATATATAAATAACACACTTTAAATCTAAACACATGAATTCTAGAAGAGATTTTCTTAAAAACCTTGCATTAGCCTCTGCTGGTGTAGCATTGGCGCCATCATTGGAGAGCTTTGCTGTAGCAAAGAAAGACTGGTTTGACATTTCCTTGGCTGAATGGTCATTGCATAAAACTTTATTTAAAGGTGATCTGAACAATTTGGATTTCCCGGTTATAGCTGCAAAAAAATATGGTATCTATGGTGTAGAGTATGTGAATCAATTCTTTAAAGACAAGGCTAATGATAACAATTACCTGACTGAACTGAACATGCGTGCAAAGGATAATGGTGTAAGGAATGTGTTGATCATGATTGATGGTGAGGGAAATCTTGGTGACGAAGATGAAACTAAAAGAAAACAGGCTGTACAAAATCACTATAAATGGATTTCTGCCGCGAACTTTTTGGGTTGCCATGCCATCCGCGTAAACGCTGCTGGTAAAGGTACACCGGATGAAGTAAGCAAACGTGTGGTAGAGAGTTTAACTACGCTGTCGGATATCGGAAAAAAAGCAGGTATCAGTATTATCGTTGAAAATCATGGTGGTATTTCCTCGCATGGTGACTGGTTGGCTAAAACCCTGAAAGCTGTAGGAAGCAAATATTGTGGAAGCTTACCTGATTTGGGTAATTTCTATGAATATGACCGTTATCAAGGTGTGACAGATTTAATGCCTTATGCGCATGGTGTAAGCGCGAAAACACATGATTTTGATGCGAATGGTAATGAAACCCAAATTGACTATGAGCGTATGTTGAAAATCGTGAAAAAGGCGAAATTCAAAGGATATGTTGGGATTGAGTACGAAGGAAGTAAATTGAGTGAAGAGGAAGGAATCTTCGCAACTAAAAAATTATTGGAGCGTTTGCGTCCATTGATTTAATATAAAAGTATATAAACAAAGTTCTTTTCATGCTATTGAAAAGAACTTTGTTTTTAACTGAGAATTTAATTGATAGGAGATATCCTATTAAAGTAAATCTAAATTTTGTCCATATTATTTTGTCGAATAATTTGATTGTAGCACACTGCTTTAGTAGCCTATGAATGTAGGATGACCTGGGCTGGATAGTATTGGATAAATTGAAATCACACGACCTGATATTGAAAAATAACGATTAGAAAAACATGAATTTTGAAAAAGATGCTGTTCTGGAATCTCACTTAAATCAAGTGGGTGCTGAACGAGTATTGGTGAAGGGGCATCCCGCTGGATTATTTGTCTTGTTTTTTACGGAGATGTGGGAGCGTTTTAGTTACTATGGCATGCGCGCGCTATTGGTAAACTTTCTGGTTTCGACGATTGCGCAACATGGCTGGGGCTGGACAAATTCGGAGGCCATGAAGCTGTACGGTCTGTATACGGGGATGGTCTTTTTAACGCCTTTATTCGGTGGAATTATTGCGGATCGTCTGACAGGATATAAAAAGTCTATCATGGTGGGGGCGATCATCATGACCCTGGGCCATATTTCGATGGCCATGGAGGGATTTAATAAAAATTTCTTTCTGGCGGGATTGATCCTTATTGTGCTGGGAAATGGTTTGTTCAAGCCCAATATATCTTCTATGGTGGGTAAATTATATCCTGATAAGGGCGGTAAAAAAGATGCCGGATATACGATTTTCTATATGGGGATCAATGGTGGGGCCTTTTTGGGCATGATGCTGTGCGGTTATATTGGCGAGAAAATAGGCTGGCATTATGGCTTTGGACTTGCAGGTATATTTATGTTTCTGGGCATGTTGCAGTTTTACTTTGCACAACGCATTTTTGGGAAAATAGGGGATACGCCAGAAAAAGAAAGCACTGTTTCGGAAAAATTAAATCAGGACGATGAACAGCCAAAGCATATTGTACGGGATCGGCTATTGGTCATTGCGATTTTTATGTTTTCAAGTATTGTGTTCCATTTGGCTTTTGAACAGGCCGGAGGTTCGATGACCATATTTGCCAAAAACTATACCCAGCGTGTATTGAGCGGAGATGTTGCCACCATTTTTAAATGGGCAGATTTCGCGTTAACTATTGTACCTATTGTTGTGATTACCGGAGTACTCTTTGTATTGGCGAAGAAAATCATTCGTAAATACCCCTTAATCATACTCTTTTCCAGTATCTCATTTGTGATTATCTGGTCGTTGTGTCTATGGAAGGTTTACCGTGAATATCATGGCATGAATTCGGAAGTGACCGTGTCCTGGTTTCCCATGCTCAATTCTTTCTTTATCATAACGCTAGCAACTTCATTCAGTAAGATCTGGGAGCGTGTATGGAATCCTTCTGGCCCGATTAAGTTCGCGATGGGGCTAACCTTGGTCGGTGTTGGGTTTGCGGCCTTAGCAATAGGGAGTGCAGAGATTCCAACAGGGGCAAAGACAGCTTCGGTCAGTATGATCTGGTTGGTATTGGCTTACTTTTTTCATACAGTGGGTGAGCTGTGCATTGGCCCCGTGGGCTTGTCGTATGTGAGTAAATTGTCACCAAAGAAATTCCTGGGGCTGTTATTCGGTTTTTGGTTTTGTGCCAATGCCATCGCTAATTTTATCGGTGGATTTATTGGTTCTTATATTGATAAGATAACCGAATCACATTCCATGTCGTTTTTCTTTGCCGTGTTTACGGTCATACCTATGATAGCGGCTGTATTTCTGTTGCTCGGTAATAAAAAAATAAAAAAGATGATGCATGGGATTGATTAATTCATAGAAAAATAGTGTATCTTCATGCGATTTTTATCAAATTAAAAACAAAACCTGAGTTATAAAACAATTATTGAAATTATATGAATCAAGAAAAAGATCAAGTTCTTGTAGCACATCTGGCCAAGCAGGGGATAGATGACAAGATGGTAAATGGGCATCCTGCCGGATTATTTGTGCTGTTCTTTACGGAAATGTGGGAGCGTTTTAGCTATTATGGAATGCGTGCGCTATTGACCTTATTTTTAATCAGTACGATCGCTGATGGGGGATGGGAATGGAGCAATGAGCGTGCAATGAAGTTATATGGTTTATATACAGGTTTTGTTTATTTGACCCCGTTGATCGGTGGTATGATTGCAGATAAATTGACCGGTTTTAAAAAAGCCATCTTGATCGGTGCATTGATTATGACGCTGGGTCATCTATCCATGGCATTTGAGGCTGTCAATTCAGGCTTCTTTTTCTTAGGTCTACTCTTGATGATCTTGGGAAATGGGATGTTCAAACCAAATATTTCCTCGATGGTTGGAAATCTATATCCGGATAAAAGCGCGAAGAAAGATGCTGGTTACACGATTTTCTATATGGGTATCAATGCTGGTTCATTTTTGGGAATGCTTTTGTGTGGTTATATTGGTGAGAAGATCGGCTGGCACTATGGATTTGGTTTAGCAGGGGTTTTCATGTTTTTTGGAATGTTACAATTCTATTTTGGACAGAAAATATTCGGAATTATTGGCGATACTCCCAAAGCTCTACAGGCTCATCACGACGAGAAAGTGAAAAATAATGAAGAGGTTGATGAGGTTATACCCGGTAATGTCGTTAGAGACCGCCTTATTGTGGTGACAATATTCATGCTTGCCAGTGTGGTGTTCTTTTTATCTTTTGAGCAAGCCGGAGGTTCCATGTCTATTTTTGCCAAAGATTATACACAGCGTGTACTTTCGGGGGACTCAGCAGTGGCCTTTAAATGGATTGATACTATCTTAACGATTGTTCCTATTGTTATTGTAACTATTGTATTGACCGCACTAGCCAGAAAGATCTATAAACAATATCCATTGACGATTTTGTTTACAGCGATTTCTTTTGGTATTATCTGGTGCTTGGGCTTATGGAAAGTATTTCGTGAGATCGGTATAACAGGTTCGGAAGTTGGTGCCTCTTGGTTCCAGATATTAAATGCCTTTTTTATTATTTCGTTAGCATCCTCTTTCAGTAAATTCTGGGAAAAAATATGGAATCCTTCGGGACCCGTAAAATTCGCTATGGGTTTGATCTTGGTCGGTATTGGTTTTGCAGCCCTGGCTTACGGTGCAAATGATATTCCACAGGGAGCTAAAACAGCTTCAGTGAGTATGATATGGCTTGTTATCGCTTATTTCTTCCACTCAGCGGGAGAACTTTGTTTGTCACCTGTAGGACTTTCTTATGTAAGTAAACTCTCTCCAAAGAAGTTTTTAGGCTTACTTTTTGGCTGTTGGTTCTGTGCTTCAGCTATCGCTAATTTTATCGGTGGATTTTTAGGTTCGTATATTGATAAAATTACAGCAGAGCATTCGATGTCTTATTTCTTCATGATCTTTGCAATCGTTCCAGCTGTGACAGCATTATTATTAATCGTTTTCAATCCTATTTTGAAAAAGATGATGCATGGCATCAACTAAGATAACTGTCTTAAAATTAGAATAACAATAAAGGGCCGATCATAATTGATCGGCCCTTTATTGTTATTGAAAGTGATAAACTTCGTTTTATTCCTCGATTTTTAATAACAGCTTATCTATACGATTGCCATCCATGTCCAATACTTCAAATACCATATTTTTGAAGCGTACACGTTCGCCCTCCTCAGGAACGTGATCCAGTAATAAAAATACCAAGCCTCCGACTGTCGTGACATTGTTGATGTCGTCCTCATCTTCTTCGGAAAGACCTATTTCAAATTCATCCAGGAGATCCTCGATCTGATATTGGCCATCGACAACATAGTCGCCGCTTTCCATTTGACGCATTTTGGGGCGTACACTGATGTCGCTTTCGGTAATGTTACCAACGAGGTCTCCTACAATATCGCGTAGTGTAATAATACCCTGTGGAGAGCCATATTCGTCGATAACCACTGCTTGATGCACCTGCGATGTTCTCAGCGTATTCATAATACTATATGAAGGACTGAATTCGTTGACAAATTTGATCGGCAATAGAAGTTCCCTGAGATCAAAGGGTTTGTTTTGAAAACATTGTCTAAGCAGCGATTTGACATGAACAACACCTTTGATATTATCCAGTCCACCTTCGCAAACAGGATAAATGGAATGGTCATTGTCAAGGATAATCTGCCTGTTTTCCTCAAAACTATCCTCAAGATCCAGAAATACAATGTTCTTGCGGTGGGTCATCAGATTGATCGCTTTTTTGTCGCCTAAACTGAGGAGACGATCCACGATATCGTGTTCAATGCCTTCAATCACGCCACTATCGACCCCCTCGTCGACCAATGCCTTGATCTCTTCTTCAGTCACACTGTTTCCCGTACTTTTGATATTGAGGATCTTGACAATAAACTCAGTAGAGGCACTCAATAACCAGACAAATGGTCTGACAATCTTGCTGAGCAAGTTCATGGGGTAAGCAATGAACATGGCGTATTTTTCAGGGATAGCCATACCAATACGCTTGGGTACCAGTTCGCCAAGAACCAATGAAAAATAGGTAATGATCAGCACCACCAAAACAACCGCTAGCTCGTGGCTATAGGGTGCGAGTATGCTCGATTTATTAAAAACTTCGATCAGGTAGGCGGAGATGCTACCACCCGAAAAGAAACCTGTTAAGATACCAATTAGCGTAATCCCAATTTGTACTGTGGATAGGAAGCTATTGGGGGATTCCTTGAGATGTAGTGCAATCTTGGCAGCTGGATTATTCTTATCGCTCTCGGCCTGTAAGCGCGCCTTTCTGCTGGAAACAATTGAAATTTCGGAAGCAGACAGGATTCCATTTAAGATGATTAGTACTAAGATTATAATTGCTTCGGTGAGCATAATGTTATGGAAAAATTGTTTGTGAACGCTAATTTAAGAAAAAGGCAGCCTAAATGGTAGAACTATCGGTATTATATTAAATACCATAACGAAAGAAGCTGTATCTTTTCGGGATACAGCTTCTTTCGTTATGGTATTTTTCGATATTACATACCGCTATCGTCAAGCATAAAGGTGTTTTTCTTTGTCTTCCATTTTCCTTTTGTGAAATCTGGGAACTCTAACGTTTTATTACCTTTTTTGATAGATTCTGTAGAAAGTGGGAATACCGCACTCATCGTTACTGAATCATAAACGTCAATTGGCGTTTGAACTTTTTGTTTTACAGCTTGGATAAATGCATTGAATACAAACCAGTCCATACCACCGTGACCTGAACCAGTTGCTAGTTCTTCGTATTTCTTCCAGATAGGGTGATCATATTTTTTAACCCATTCGTCTGCCGGATCCCAAGTGTGGGGTTTTGATTTACCTTCGATATGGATACCTTTAGCGACGTCCATCCAGATACCATCTGTACCCTGTACACGGAAACCGATAGAATATGGTCTTGGTAAGTGGGTATCATGTGTCAACAACATAGTTTCACCATTCGCACATTGTAACATCGTTTGTGTAATGTCACCGTTTTTATAGTTCAGCTTGCTGTTTGCATGCCCTGGTGATACTTTATTTACATAGGCTGCCAAACCACGTGCCTTACTTGAGTAAGATGTAATGTGTGTAAATCTATTGCCTTTGTTGATATCAACAAATTGCATGATTGGACCTAAACCATGTGTTGGGTAAAGGTCACCATCTTGGTCTATGTTGAACTGTGTACGCCATTGTGCTTCAGAAAGTGCTTTAGGTCCATATTCTACACCATGACCGTAATAACTCTTTCCATCATTGAATAGAACTTCGCGTAAATCATGTTGATAGCCACCTTCAAGATGTAACAATTCGCCGAATAAGCCTTGTCTGTGCATATTTAGTACAGCAAGCACATCACGACGGAAGGCAACATTTTCCAATGTCATGTAAGGTTTGCCTGTCTCTTCAGAAGCTTTTACGACATCCCAGTGATCTTGTACTGTTAAACCTGCGATAACCTCACAACCTACATATAAACCCGCTTTCATGGCATCAATAGCTTGGTCTTTGTGAAATTGCCAAGGTGTTGCGATGATAACGGCATCTAATTTTTCGCTGCTCAACATTTTTTTGTAAGCATCAACGCCTCCAGTATACTCTTTCGGAAGTTTGGTGCCTTTCTCATTGAACTGTTTACGGCATTGTGCAAGAGATTCTTCTTGTGTATCACATACTGCCACAATTTCTAAGTCGTCTCTATGTAAGGCAATCTGAACGTGATTACGTCCGCGAAGGCCAACCCCGATAAAGCCGATTTTTATCTTCCCGTTTGTTTGAGCGAATAGGTCTGTGCTTGAAAGAACGCCGATTCCAGCGGTAGTGATGGCAGTTGATTTAATGAAATTTCTTCTATCCATTGTTTTGAGATATGAGGAGTTTGTATATTAGTTATTTATCTTACAATAAGAACCGTCTATGTGACTGGCTCTTATCAACAAATATATTATTTCATTTGCTATAAATGAAAGTGCAAACGATTGTTTAAATTTATTAAATTTCATGCAATCGTTTGATTGAAATAAAAATTATCATTTATTAATTCAATTTATGATATTGCAAGCACATTGATGATTTAAAAAACATAGTTTAATGTCTGATTTTAACCAATTAGTAGTAGAGAACGCAGCAAAACAATTTACATTAGAAGGAGATATCATTTCAGTGCAGCCTTTTGGTTCTGGTCATATCAATGATACTTATCGTGTAATTACCTCCATAGATAGCGGGATATCGCATTTATTGCAACGCATTAATCATCACGTTTTTCCAAATGTGGACGGCTTGATGCATAATATTGAAATAGTAACAAAACACCTCAGTAAAAAAGTAAAAGTTGCCGAAGGCAAACAGGTTAGTGATCATGTTCTGACGATCATTCCTACACTGGAGGGCAAGTTATATACAACGGATAGTACCGGGAATTACTGGCGTATGTTTATCCTGATCGAGGATACGAAGAGTTATGATATTGTAGAGACAGAAGTGCAGGCCGCAGAAGGCGGACGTGCTTTTGGACTGTTCCAGAAACAGCTTTCTGACCTGGATGCTTCCCGTATTGTGGAGGTACTTCCTAATTTTCATAATGTGGAATTCCGACTTGATAACCTGAGAAAGGCTATCGCAAAAGATGTCTGCCAACGTGTTCGTCTGGTGCAAGATAAGCTGGATTTTATCTTTAACCGTGAAGACCGCATGAAGACGATTCTGGATTTGGGAAATAAAGGTGCATTGCCGCTACGTATCACACATAACGATACAAAGTTTAACAATGTATTGTTGGATGTTCATGATAAAATGCAATGTGTAATCGATCTGGATACAGTTATGCCAGGGTATGTGGCTTATGATTTTGGGGATGCCATCCGCACCATTATTAATCCCGTTGCTGAAGATGAGAAGGATATATCGAAAATCATACTGAACCTTTCGTTGTATAAGGCTTATGCGGAAGGGTATTTGGAAGAAGCAAACGAATTTTTGACGACACTGGAAAAAGAAACTTTAGTGGATGGCGCATTTTTGTTGCCTTATATGCAAGGTGTACGTTTCTTGACCGATTATCTCGAGGGTGACCACTATTATAAAACCAAATATGACGAACATAATTTGGTACGCACCAATACACAGCTGAAATTGGTAGAGGAGATGGAAAAGAATGAGGAATTTATGAGAAAGGTAATTTTTGATTGTATTTAACGATTTTATACCTTTAATATTTTGAGAAGCTTCCATCTGATGATGAAGCTTCTTTTTCTTAACTTTATTGTATATGAAGAAACTAACCATTCTGCCTATTGCATCAGATTTGACCGGCAGTCACAATTTTAATCAGCTTTCGGATCTTGTCAAAGATTTGGAATGGAATACATTGGAATATAGTAATTGGAGCGAGTCGTATCCTTACAAGCCGCAGGTGCGATTTAAAATTGGTTACACGCAAAAAGCATTGCTGTTACAGTTTGATGTCGCAGAAGAGCAATTGCGTGGAAATTATGCGGAGGTGAATCAAAATGTATGGGAGGATAGTTGTGTAGAACTTTTCGTTTCGTTTGACGATCGTAAGCATTATTATAATATTGAGTTTAATTTGATAGGAACAGGACTGATCGGCTACGGAACTCCTGATAAATCAACGAGAAACAGGCTCAGTGTGGCGGAGATTGAGACGGTGCAGGCATTCTCCATGATTGAACGGCATAGTGGTACTGACAGACGTTGGAGTATGATCCAGGTCATTCCACTGGCTGTCTTTAAATTTAATGATACAAGTGATCTGAAAGGGAAGAAAATACATGGGAACTTTTACAAGTGTGGTGACAACCTAAAAAATCCGCATTTTCTGTCATGGAATAAAGTAGATAATCCAACTCCTAATTTCCATTTACCTCAATTCTTTGGGGAATTGATTTTTGGATAGAAGTTGGATTATTAAAATGTTGATGCTTATTGGTAAACAGATTCTTTTTTGAATTTTTTTGCCAATAAAGCATACACCAAAACACGGTATTTATTTTTATTGGATTTACCAATAGCGGTAATAACCTCTTCTAATGCCTTGTCTAAATCAGGACCATCTTTAAGACCTAATTTTTTGATCAGGAAATTTTGCTTGACACGATTAAGCTCCTCGGGATCTGATGCTGCAATAGTTTCTGAATCTGCATTGTAAATGGAAGGTCCCATTCCTTTTGTCACTTTTGCAATAAACGCATCATCTAGTGATAGACCAAGTTTTTTGGATTCTGCAGTATATGCAGCAATTTTTTCATCTAATTTGCTCATAATTATGTAAATGATTTAATTGTAGTAAGTTAAGTTAGGAGAAAAAACTTGGAAAACAAAATAATTCTTGGGGGATAAATAAAGATTGTTACATTTGTAACCGTTTAAGTGCCGGTAACTGAAAGTGTGGAAAAATTCAGCGAATTATTCTTTGCAATTGTTGCAAATTACATTTTTATAAATTATCTTTGCACCTCAATAATTGAATATACGTAATCATAATAATAATGAAAAAAGATTTGCATCCTTCAAATTACAGATTAGTTGTATTTAAAGATATGTCAAACGACTATGCTTTTATTACTAAATCTTGTGTTGACACGAAAGAGACTATTCAGTGGGAAGATGGTAATGAGTATCCAGTTGTAAAATTAGAGATTTCTCATACATCACACCCTTTCTATACAGGTAAAATGAAATTGGTTGATACTGCTGGACGTATCGACAAATTCCGTAGCCGTTACAACAAAAAATAATTGTAGCAGATCTGTATATTACAATATTAAGAACTCGATAAATGTTATTTGTCGGGTTTTTTTTGTTATTTTTATTTTGTGAAAATCTTTTTTGTAGATTGTTTTGATGCTATCCGACCGTTGGATAAGCTCACTTTCCCGCTGACTTCTTTTGATAAAAAGAGTTTATATCCTTTTACCTTTATTAAATCCTGTCTTGACTTGCGTGTCGGTATACTGTCGCTAAGAGAGAAATGGAATAGCTTGGCTCAGGTGTTCAAATTAGAGCTTGTTGTAGGTGATGTTCTGGAACATGGTATTGTGTGCCTGTCTGAGAATATTATTCCATCTGAGGGCTTATTGCGGGTTATTACTGCAATGGAAGCGGGAGATGCCCTGCAACAAAATGGAACAGTCTTCGCCTGGCGATATCATCAAGAGGGTGTCTTTAAACTAAAGGATGCTGATGATACCATATCTTTGTTGAAAGGGGTAGAGGATCTGTTTTTATTAACGGGCGCTGAAATTGTCAATGATTTCAATCTTTTAGCAAAAAAGACAGCTGCTGCGACTGTCTCTCCGACAAACCAGCTGCTGGGTACAGATTTTTACATTGCTGAACAGGTCACGATGGAGTGTGTGACACTCAACTCGACCACCGGACCCATTTATATTGATGAAGGTGTTACAATTATGGAAGGGGCGCATCTCCGGGGACCTTTATACCTAGGGAAGGGGGCTGTCGTGAAAATGGGCGCAACAATCTATGGGAATGTATCTGTTGGTAAGCAGAGCGTTGTAGGTGGTGAAGTGGGTAATTCAGTTATTGGTGACTTCTCCGCAAAAGGTCATCACGGCTATTTGGGCTGTTCGGTCATTGGTGACTGGTGTAATCTCGGTGCAGGAACATCCAATTCAAATCTAAAAAACAATCTAAAAACGGTTGCGATTTATGATTATAAACTGGAAGACTTTAGAGATACAGGCTTATTGAAGTGTGGTGTCTTTATAGGTGACTATACACGAGCGGGGATCAACTCATCTTTCAATACCGGAACCGTAATTGGAATTGCAAGTATGCTAGCAGATACAAGTTTTTATGCTAAATTTGTACCGTCGTTTGCCTGGGTGTTCAATGGGGATACACAGATCTATAACTTTGATAAGTTTATGGCGTATCTGGAAGCACTATATATATCGAAAAATGAGGAACTACCGGAACGGCTCATAAGGGAATTGAATCAACTTAACAAAAAATATAATTAAATCGTAAAAATCATGCGTAAGAAAATCGTAGCTGGTAATTGGAAAATGAATTTAGACTATCAATCGGGATTAAGTTTATTCTCTGAAATTATCAATATGGCCAAAGATGAGGTAATTGGAAATCAGGAACTGGTTGTTTGTAGCCCTTTCATCCACTTGTCAAGTCTTGGGCAATTATCTAAGAATGTTACTAATGTGAATATTGGTGCACAAAATATTCATCAGGCGGAGTCTGGAGCATATACAGGTGAGATTTCAGCAGCTCAGGTAAAATCGGTAGGGGCTTCACATGTGATCTTAGGTCACTCTGAAAGACGTGCTTATTTTGGTGAAACAGATGCGTTGTTGGCTGCTAAAGTAGATGTCGCGCTGAAACATGGTCTGACGCCTATATTTTGTATCGGAGAAACAAAAGAAGAACGTGAATCGGGTGATTTCTTTGAAATAATTAAAACACAATTGACAGCTGGATTGTTCCATTTGTCCAATGAAGCTTTTGCTGCAGTCGTATTAGCTTATGAGCCAGTTTGGGCAATTGGGACAGGACTTACGGCTAGCCCAGAGCAAGCGCAGGAAGTTCATCAGTTTATTCGTCAGGTTGTCGCAGAAAAATACGGCCAAGAAGCAGCGGATAACACAAGTATCCTTTATGGTGGATCTTGTAATCCGGGCAATGCGAAGGATCTATTTGCACAGGCAGATATTGACGGTGGTTTGATTGGAGGAGCTTCTTTGAAATCGAGAGATTTTATAGATATTGCCAAAGTGTTTAACGGCTAATTTTTAGAAATGAAATACATAGAGGTTATCTTTCAAATGCTATCGGGTGAGGAATGGCAAAAAGATCTATTGGTATCTGATTTGGCAGACATCGGCTTTGATACTTTTGAAGATACCGAATCAGGATTTGCAGCTTATGTTCCAGCTGCAAATCTTGATTTGCAAGCATTAGAAACGTTAATGCTAAATCTTGATGAAGGACTTGAAGTAGACTATAAGGTTCAGGAAATTGAAAACCAGAATTGGAACAAACTCTGGGAGAGTAATTTTAATCCCATTGAAGTCGGTGGACAGTGTTATGTACGTGCTACGTTTCATGACGCAAAACCTGATTTTCCTTATGAAATAATCATTGATCCTAAAATGTCCTTCGGGACAGGACACCATCAGACCACATCGATGATGCTCCAATATATTTTGGAGAATGATTTTGAGGGTAAGCAGGTGCTGGATATGGGCTGTGGTACGGGTATTCTAGCGATCTTGGCATCCAAAAAAGGTGCTAATGCTGTCCTGGCAGTAGATTATGATGAAATCTGTGTGGACAGTGTGATCGAAAATAGACTGCTTAATACGGTAGACAATATCGAGACTATTTGTGGTTCCTTCGAAGTTTTAGAAGGCCGAATTTTCGATACTATCTTAGCAAATATCAATCGAAATATTCTATTGGAACAATTACCACAATATGCTTTAAGTATCAATAAAAATGGAGAGTTGTACTTAAGCGGATTTTATGAACAGGAAGATTTGGCGATGTTAGGTGATACCGCTGAGTCTTTAGGTTTCGAATTTATCTCCAAAAAAGTTTTAAATAATTGGTGTGCAGCCAAGTTTGTGAAACGGTAAAAGAGCGATGCGTATTCATTTTATAGCGATAGGTGGTAGTGTGATGCATAACCTTGCCATTTCTTTGGCAAAGCAGGGGCACCAAATTACTGGATCTGATGATCAGATTGTGGAACCTTCCCGTTCCCATCTCATCGAAGCTGGCTTATTGCCAGATCAATTGGGTTGGTTTGCCGACAAGGTGACGGAAGATATTGATGCTGTTATTTTGGGTGCACATGCGGAAGCAGATAATCCCGAATTAAAAAAGGCGCAGGAATTAGGCTTGAAGATCTATTCTTTTCCAGAGTTTATACAGGAACTCTCACAGGATAAAATCCGTGTGGTTATTGCAGGGAGCTACGGGAAAACAACGATTACGAGCATGGTTATGCACGTCATGCGCTCCTTAGGAAAAGAATTTGATTATTTGGTTGGGGCGCAATTAAGAGGTTTTGATAAACTTGTGGATATTACCAAGCATAATAAGATTATTATTATCGAGGGAGATGAATATGTTTCGTCCAAAATTGATTCCAAGTCGAAATTTTTATATTATAAGCCTAATATCGCACTAATCTCTGGTATCGTATGGAATGAATTTAATTCCAAAATATCTCAAGAGGAATATATTAAACAATTTGAAGATTTTATTGATTCCATACCCCCTAAAGGAACGCTGATCTATAATAAAGAAGATGCCGTTCTTCAAAAAGTTTTGCAAGATACCAAAGACTGTAAAATTAACCGGCATGGCTATAAGATCCCCGATTACACAATTAATAAGGGGGTTACCTATCTAAATACCGCAGACGGAGAAGTCCCTTTACAAGTATTCGGGAAACATAATCTGTCTAATATCGCAGGCGCTTATACAGTTTGTGAATGGTTGGGCATTAAAAAGAAAGAGTTCTTTGATGCAATAAAGAGTTTTAATACATCTATCCGTTATCTGGAGTTTGTGGCGAGCTCCGAAGGATCTGTGGTCTATCAAGATTATGCCTGCAATGCGGATAAAGTTAGGTCGAGTATTCACGCGGTAAAAGAACAATTTCCTAATCAGAAATTGGTCACAATTATCGAATTAAACTCGTATGATAGTTTAGATTCGTCCTTTTTGTTACAATATGCGGACTCGATGGGAGAGTCGGATCTCTCTGTGGTCTACGTGAATATCCACTCCTGTAAGGAACTTAATAAGGATATTGGAAGTGTTCCTGAGAATATCAAAAGGAGTTTTAATAATACTGATTTAGAGGTTGTTGTGAGCTTAGATGGCCTGTATTCGTTTTTGGATGGGGTTAAATCTAAGGGTTACAATTTACTACTTATGAGTTTAAATAATTATAATGGGGTTAATCTCTCCGTGCTCGCTGATCGGTTTTTTAGGGATTTTTAGAGAAAAAAATATAATTTAATGTAAATTATATTTTTATTTACTATTTTTGTTTAAAATATCTACCAGATGAATGCATTAGGAAAAAAAATCAGATTACTTAGACACCAGAAGGGGTGGAGTCAAGAGGATGTTGCAAAGCGATTGGATATCTCAATCCCAGCATTTTCTAAAATTGAAACAGGTATTACAGATGTAAATCTGTCGCGCCTAAATCAAATCTCAAAATTATTCAATTTGACAGTTGTTCAACTACTATCTACTTCTGATTCAGAAGAGGATAAAGAGTATGTCAATGAGGTCAATGCGTTAACGCAAAAGTTGCAACTACGTGATGGCGAAGTTATCGAACTTCAGAAAAAGGTCATCGATCTTTACGAACAATTGCACAAAAGATAGGGCATATTAAAAATGTTACTGAAAAGGCAATCCAAATGGGTTGCCTTTTTTTGTTTATGCAACTTTATTTTGGCCAAAAGTGATTTTGTTTTTGTTTCTTTGTAAGTATTTTATAAAAATAAAGGTTGATTACTTATGGGGAGACTAAACGGGGATATAACTACTAGCCCGTCGAACGATTTTTTTAAATCGAATGTACTAGGACAGCGCTCAGGGCTGTTCGTACTTTTCTTTACAGAGATGTGGGAACGGTTTTCATTCTATGGAATGCGTGTCCTATTGATGCAATTTTTAACTGCAGCTGTTATTCAAGGTAGCCCATTCTCTGGCTGGGCCTGGACCGCACAACAAGCGGGGGCATTGTACGGAACATATGCAATGATGCTTTATCTGACACCAATACTTGGTGGAATCATTGCCGATAAATACATCGGATCCAGAAAAGCTGTTATTATCGGCTCAGCTATCATGACATTGGGGCATGCTGCAATGGCTTTTGATACTGCGATCATGTTTTTTCTGGGATTGATCTGTTTGGTTATCGGAACAGGTTTTTTCAAACCGAACATGCCTTCAATCCTTGGCGAAATGTATAAAGACCTTCCTGAAAAGAAGGATGGAGCGTATACGATATTCTATATGGGTGTAAATGCAGGCGCTTTCTTTGGGATGATGCTCTGTGGTTACATCGCTGAAACATATGGATGGCATTGGGGATTTGGATTGGCTGGTATTTTTATGCTCTTAGGCACCCTTCAGTTTGTGTTTGCAAAACCACTCATGGGCAACCTTGGTATTTTGGACAAATCCGCGGCCGGGGAGAAGAAAGAAGTTATTGTCAATGATACGGATACTAAAAACCCGTTTACAATAAAGGATTTCGTGCTTATCGGTATTGTCGCTATAATAGGCTTCGTATATGCCTTCAATGACCCATTGTCGAAAAATGGTATTATTGATGTTTTCGCCGGACTGGATACTTCTTTTTTGAGAGGTCAGTATATCATGGTCATTATTGCATTGATCTTGTTTATTTATTTGATCGTTTCCCGGATTTTGCGTTATGACAAGACTGTGCGGGATAGAATGTTTGCTGTGGTGCTTTTGGCGTTTTTCCTTATTTTCTTTTTCATGAGCTTTGAACAGGGAGCAACCTCATTGGTCATTGTCGCAAGGGATAATATCGATAGAGCGCTTACAGGTCCTGCATTGACGACATTTAATGTGGTCAACGGTTTATTAACGATTGTGCCACTAGCAATTATCAGTTGGGTTTTAATAAAACTTGCAAAGGTAACCTGGGATAAGATTGCCATCTCCAATATCGTATTATTTGTCTGCTTTGGACTGATCTGGGGTGCCGCAATCTGGATGCTTTATCAAGAGTTTAATAAAGAAGCTTCAGAAATCAAAGTATCCTGGTTTTCTATCCTCAACTCATTTTTTATCATTGCACTAGCTTCTACGGTATCTAAGATATGGGAATCGAAATACAATCCTTCAGCTGCCTTTAAATATGGATTTGGTCTGATACTGGTTGCCATCGGATTTTTGATTATTGGATTAGGTTCATGGGGCATAGCACCGGGAATGAAAATTTCTATGGTATTTCTCGTCTTGACCTATCTATTTCATACATTGGGAGAATTGTTTATTTCTCCAGTGGGCCTATCATATGTTTCTAAATTGGTTCCAGCACGGATGTTGGCTTTTATGTTCGGTATCTGGTATCTAGCAATTGCTATTGCACAAAAGGTTGCAGCGGTATTGGGCGGGCAGGTAGAAACAATTCAACAGGAATATTCGTTGAGTCACTTTTTCTTTTTATTTACGGCTATTCCAGCTTTGGCCGGATTGCTTGTCATGCTGTTCAATCCTTTGATCAAAAGATTGATGCACGGAATTAAATAATAACTATATAAGCTTCTTTTACGAAAGAAGCTTTTTTGATTAATATAAATACAGTATGGAGGTTAGTACACGGGAATCGCTAGAGGAGATTCAAAATTTTAAGGGAAAGTACCCAAGGCAGATCTGGAGCCTGTTTTTCTCGGAAATGTGGGAAAGATTTTGTTTTTATGGCATGCGGGGCATGTTGGTGTTCTTTATGATCACACAACTGAACTTTGCGGAGAAAGAGGCTAATTTGCAGTATGGAGCTACCCAGGCATTTGTCTATGCCTTTACATTTATCGGTGGTCTTTTTGCTGATAAGATTTTAGGTTTTAGAAAATCATTGTTCTGGGGAGGTATATTGATGATTGTAGGGAGTCTTTTCCTAGCCGCGGATCCACATCAATATTTCTTTTTTGGTCTCTCATTTATTATTATTGGTACCGGCTTTTTTAAACCGAATATCTCTACTATGGTAGGGGAGCTCTATCGTGATGGCGATAGCCGTCGTGATGGTGGTTTCTCGTTGTTCTATGCGGGGATCAATTTAGGTGCGTTTTTAGGTGGCTATGTTTGTGTCGCCATTGGTAAAGGATATATGTTGAGCTCGGTTATCTCCGAACCTCACCGTTGGAATGTTGCCTTTGGTTTAGCTGCGATAGGGATGCTGGCAAGTTTGATTAATTTTCACTTTACCAAAAGACACCTTGGGCCTATCGGGCTTAAACCCGGACACCCAGATGCTATCGTAAAGACGAAAGCCTTGCCAAAATGGGTTGAATATGCGGTATATGCACTGACCTTGATCTTTATACCTGTTATTCAGATTATGGTGTCGAAAACCCAATATACCGACTATTTTATGTATACCATTGGCCCATTGACACTTTTATATCTGTTTTATGAAATGTCACAAGTG
Organism: Sphingobacterium sp. BIGb0165; assembly: GCF_024810095.1. Lineage (NCBI taxonomy): Bacteria > Pseudomonadati > Bacteroidota > Sphingobacteriia > Sphingobacteriales > Sphingobacteriaceae > Sphingobacterium > Sphingobacterium sp. BIGb0165. The sequence goes on from NZ_JANUEB010000013.1 coordinate 92,885, forward strand.
ACCAAGGAGGAACGCAAGAAATTAATTGCTGCACTAGTGTTTATTTTGTTTTCCATTATCTTTTGGGGGATATATGAACAGAGTGGTGGTTCATTGAGCATCTTTGCTGCCAAGCACCTGAATGACTCTTTACTTGGAGCGGTTACACTTGACCCAAATGGTGTCAATAATTCTGGCGGTGCGTTATTCATTATCGCCTTAGCGCCGTTATTTGGTCTATTTTGGATATGGTTGGGAAAACGTAAACTTGAACCGAATACTATTATCAAGTTTGGTCTGGGCTTTGTTTTCTTGGGTTTAGGTTACTATGTACTTTTTGCGACGCGTTTATTTGCCCATGAGGGCATGACCTCATTGGATATCTTTACGTTTGCCCTATTGGTGATTACCGTCGGGGAGCTTTGTCTTTCGCCAATTGGACTCTCCATTATGACGAAACTATCGCCAGCGAGGTTACAGGGTATTATGATGGGAATGTGGTTTTTGGCAAGTGCGTATGGACAATATGTTGCTGGCTTGATCGGTGCGAGTATGGCTGAAGCAAAAGAAGGAAGCTCGTTGGCGGACAACTTAGTGACGTACACCGAAAGTTATAAGCAATTAGGCTTATATTCTTTAATTGCTGGTGTGGTACTGATTGCATTGTCGCCTGTGGTGCGGAAATTAATGGGAAATGTGAAATAATCCCTAATCAAATATTTTCCAAAAAAGATCGTATTAAAAATCTTTTTTTGGCATTAGTACTTAGTCCTAATTGACGGACTGGATCTTTATAAAAGGGAGCAAATTCATAGCGAGTTTGCTCCCTTTTTTGTATCAGGGTAAGCGATATCCGGATTAGATAGGGGTAAACCTTTATGGTCAATGCGTCGCACCAGCTTCCAGACATCGCCGTAGCTGTGTCGCACTGCGACCGTGGTGAATGCGACATGAGTCCGTGGTGAGTCCGTGTTAAACACGGAAATATGCTGTAAGCACCTAGGCTACTCCATGCTCTTATCTGCTCTCAGGGACGAAGAAGGGGTAAATATGTCCCGTAGTATAGTCGAAGGATAACCGAATAATCCAAAATACTCGGACTTCGTTTCGAAAAATTATATATCCTTTTGTATTTAAAATATATGCATTTGTGGATTACTTGGGTATGGAGATAGTTGGCCTAAAGGGGATGATTATTATTTTGTAATATTTACAATCATACAGCCAACAACAAAGTAAATAAAGAATGTTTCGATGTTAATTACCTATAGGAAATAGGATAAACAAAAAAGCTTGACTATTTTTGGTCAAGCTTTTTTGTTTATCCGTAAATCCATTTGAATTTATAATCTTTTTCAGGAATCTTCATGCGGTCAGCTAATCTAGTCAAGCGATCCGGTAATTTTAAGAGGTAGTCTCTTGCTTTCTCACCTTTCTCATTTAGACCTGTAACTTGATCAATTTTCCACTCATTATTAAGTTCTTTCAAGATATCGACATAATCTAATGCAGTATACACACCTAGTCGCTGTGCAGCATCGGAAAAGTGTGCGAAAGCTTCGCCCTGAGGTTCGCCTGCTTCTCTTAAAAACTGTGCTGGCATGACAATCTTTTTGCGCATCATATCTTCAAATGCAATCATTACTTCACTTGCGTCTACTGTCATGGCCTTTGATATGAAAGACATATATGCTTTGGCATGGCGTGCTTCATCCGAAGCAATGACACCACACATCTTTGCCAGAAGCTTATCACCACCTTTTTTAGAAAGTCCCGACACCCGACGATGGGATACGTTGGTTGCAAGTTCCTGGAATGAAGTATATATAAAGTTACGGTAAGGATCAGCACCAGTGCCGATATCGAAACCATCTTGTATCAAATATTGTGTAGACATCTCAAACTGACGCATATCTATTCTACCCGACAGATAAAGGTATTTGTTCAATAGATCGCCGTGACGGTTTTCTTCTGCAGTCCATGCACGAACCCATTTCATCCATCCGCCTTGTTCGTTTTTATCGACATCCTCAACCATTGTCAGCCAAGATTCGTAGGTTGGAAGGGCCTCTTCGGTAATCGTATCACCAACTAATACCGCAACTAAGTCATAGGATAGTTCTTTGGCGCTTTCCTGTAAATCTCTTATTTCCTCAAAAAAAGTATCCCTTGAAGCGTCCGGAAGGAAATCAGCAGGTTGCCACATTTCTTCTACAGGCTTCAGGTATTCGCTCATTTCATTCAACATGAAAGGCTCCAAGTAGGCCATCACTTCTTTACGTGAGCCTTCTGGTAAATTTAGAGGTAATTCTTGCATATCAATACAAAGGTAAATAAATAGCATCAATAAATTATAAAAGCAAGATATAATTGTAAAAAATGGCAAATGACCTACAAAAAGTGGTTCTTTAATGGTATTGAGCCACTTTTTATTTTGATCGATCAAGTAACTTGGATGATTGATAATGACATAAAAAACAGATTGTCGGCCCTGTATTCGATAAAATACTATTAACTTTGTATAAATTATTTAGACGACTTTGGAAAAATATAATATAGATAAAATACGTGCAGATTTTCCTATTCTAAAAAGACAGGTAAATGGCAAACCTTTGGTTTATCTGGACAATGGTGCGACAACACAAAAGCCTAATGCGGTAATCAATTCCATTGCACATTATTATACAGATATGAATAGTAATGTACATCGTGGAGTTCACTACCTCAGCCAGATATCGACAGATGCTTTTGAGGTGACTCGTAAAAAGCTTCAATCTTTTATCAATGCGCCTGAAGACAAGCAAGTGATTATTACCAAGGGGACGACCGATAGTATCAATTTGGTTGCGACTTGCTATGGCAGAGCATTTATCCACGCGGGAGACGAAATTATTATTTCTGCAATGGAGCACCACTCCAATATTGTTCCCTGGCAGATGCTCTGTGATGAAAAAGACTGTAAGATCCGTGTTATCCCGATGAATGATAAGGGGGAGCTCGATATGGACGCCTATCAAAACCTCATTAACGAAAGAACGAAGCTAGTTGCTGTAACTTATGTCTCCAATGCACTAGGTACGATCAATCCGGTAAAAGAGATCATCTCGATTGCGCATAAGCATGGGGCTGTCGTATTGATAGATGCGGCGCAGGCTGTCCAACATATCCAGGTTGATGTGCAGGATCTTGATGTTGACTTTTTAGTTTTCTCAGGGCATAAAATGTATGGACCAACTGGTGTCGGTGTGTTGTATGGTAAGGAAGATCTGTTAAACGCAATGCCTCCTTATCAAGGCGGTGGCGATATGATCAAAGAAGTGACTTTTGAAAAGACAACCTATAATGAATTGCCTTTTAAATTTGAAGCGGGTACTCCGAATATTGAAGCGGGGATCTGTTTGAATGAGGCGATAGACTATATTAATTCGATTGGCTTAAAAAATATTGAGGCTTACGAACACGAGTTGCTGGAATATGCATTGGAAAAATTGTCGCAGATCCCGGGGATGAAATTTATAGGTACTGCAGATCAAAAATGTTCTGTTATTTCATTTATCATTGAAGGTACACATCCTTATGATGTAGGGGTGATTTTGGATAAATTGGGTATTGCTGTGCGAACTGGACACCACTGTGCTCAGCCTGTAATGGATCGCTTTGGTATCCCTGGGACAATCCGGGCTTCGTTAGCACTTTACAACACAAAAGAAGAAATAGATATCTTGGTGGCGGGTATTCAGCGTGCGGTCAATATGTTAGTGTAATAAAAACGATTATGACAATTAATGAAATACAAAACGAATTAGTTGAAGATTTTGCTTTCTTTACAGATTGGATGGAAAAATATGAATACATCATCCAATTGGGCAAGGAAGTTCCTTTAATTGATGAGCAATATAAGACAGAAGAATATATTATCAAGGGCTGTCAGTCTAAGGTATGGTTGTACCCGGAAGTGAAAGATGGAAAGGTATTTTTTACAGCAGATAGCGATGCGATTATCACTAAAGGGCTGGTTAGTCTGATGGTCAAAGTGCTATCGGGACATACCGCAAAAGAGATTGTTGATGCGGACCTGTATTTCGTTGATGAAATCGGTTTAAAAGAACACTTGTCGCCAACACGGGCCAATGGTTTATTGTCGATGATCAAACAGATGAAATTATACGCAGTGGCGTTGCAGGTAAACGCATAACCAGAACTGTTCAAAAATTAAAAGCGAACTCTCTTGAAATTGAATTTCTAAAAGGAGATCGTTGACGAATGATATTAATGAAAAATGGGAGTGTCCAACCTTTTTGGATACTCCCGTTTTTTTATCTATCCCACCCTCTAGTGTGGAATGCTGTTATCTTAAATAAAATTATCCGATCAAGTCTTTGATAATTATTTTTTTCATTTTCATTAAGGCTTCTTCAGCTCCTGGATTTCGAAGGTATGTTGCAATTTGTGTTGGCACAATTTGCCAGCTCACGCCGAATTCATCTTTACACCATCCACACATGCTCTCTTGTCCCTGTTGTGTAATGCGATTCCAGTAATAGTCAATTTCATCTTGATCCTTGCAAAGGATGGTGAGGGAAATACCTTCACTAAACGTAAAGTCCTGAGTGACTCCGCTATCCATGGCCATTAAGGTAAATCCATTGATAAGAAATTGAGTGTGCTGGATTTCCCCTTTATAATCGCCTTCCGGATAACGTAAAATACCGTTGCTGTGAAAATCTTTGAATAGTTCTTCATAGAACTGAACTGCTGTTTCGCACTTGCCTTGTTGAGGCCCGCAATACATTAGCGTAGGGACGATTGCTTGTTGGTTTGTGTCACTTACGTTGCCTTGGTATAACTGCCAGTTTACACCATATTTGTCCGCCACCCAGCCATAATAAGCACTCCAGGGATAGCTGTTTAGTGGCATCAGTACGTTTCCGTCTACGGATAATGTATTCCAGATGCGATCAATCTCTTCGGCTGATTCGCAGATCACCATAAATGATATGGATGGATTTGGCTTAAACATCGGTCCTCCATTGATGCCGATAAATTTTACGCCATTAAGCAGTGCCTCGACAACGATCGGGGAGTTACTTTCAATATGACTGTTTGGAAAAGTCCGGCAGTATAAATCAAAAGCTTCCTTCGCATTCTGATCAAACCATAGGGACGGTATAATTGAATTTTCCATGAGCGTCGATTTTTAGTTTAAAATTCACTTATTTATATTTATCGTGTAATCCTTTATTTGCAGTAATCAGTGGTTTGATTTTCTCCAGACGGGATAATTTGGTTTTTTCCTGTTTCGCTTCGTCGATATACTGGATATATTCTTTTTGTTTTCCTGGTGTGAGGGCCTTGAAGTGATCATGAAATACCTGATCTAAATGGAGTGCTTCCAAAAGAATTCCAGAAGGAGGTATGGCTTCGCTTTTGGAGGGTTTAATTTCTTTTCCCTCGTCAATTGTTCGAATAGATTCTTGGATATAAGCCTCGATTTTGGTGCTATCCATTTCGCTGACATGCTGAAAACGCCATTGTCGAAGAGCTTTGGTTTTGCCTTCGGACGCGCTGATCAAGACATTTTCCTTATCTTTTAAAAATACACCGTTATAGAACCATAGGGAAAAGAAGTTTTTGAAACCACCCCATCCGATGACATTCTTCCCTTTGTGTGTATAGATGTCACTGCCCCATTTGAACTCTTTTTTTAGTGTGGTTTTTAGTAGAATCTGTTGCATCAGTTCTTCGGCTTCTAGCCAATTTCCTCTGCTTTTATGCCAGTTGGGGCCCTGTTTATCCTTGAGTTTTTCGATATTAAAGGCAACAATATCACGAATGATTTTTTCCGGTAAGGGTTGGTCAATCGGAATCTGTATTGCTCCTTTTGATGTTTTAAAATCTTTAAGTTCTGCTGCGAAATGCGTGATGGCGTCAGGTCCGGGGTATAGTCCGAGATGCTGTTTATTCATTGCAAAATGGATCAGATTGCCATTAAATCGAAATGTAGGCATCTGATAGGAAATGGTTTCTGTGGCTTCAGCTGGGACTACTTCAGCAATCAGCTGCCGTACCTGATTGAGATAGGTCTTCTTGTCCCCTTCGAATTGGTCAATATACTCGTCAATTGTTGAAACGCTACTTATCATAATCTTGTGTCTAATTCTTGATCCTGCTGTATTGGGTTGTTATAAATTGGATGGTCTCTTGCATTAATTTGGTCAGATGTTCCGTATTGATGTCACTCAGCTTTTTAATGTAAATGCAGGCTTTACCTATTTTATATTTGCCCAGTTGTTCCACAAGTGACCGATGTTCTTCAAGTCCGGTATATACATAAAGTGAAATGGCAGCTTTGCGGGGGCTGAACCCGATTAAGGGTGCATACCCTTCATGCCCGCTTGCATATTTATAGTAATACTGTCCAAAGCCAATGATGGATTCGCCAAACATTTTCGGTGCTTCGTTTGAGACAGATTGCATCAATTGTACCAATTGGATGCTGTCGGCCCGCTTTTGCCCATCGGGTATATCCTGAATAAAATCATCGACACTTTTTTCGATATAAGAGGTTTTATTTACCGCCATTTTTTATTTCTGTTAAAACATAAAATCAAAAGCACCCTTCCGAAGATTGATATTATATTCAAGGTAGGCCTTCATGCAGGCTAGAAAGTTTGCCCACCCTTCGGTCTGACGCATCATAATCAAAATGCCTTCCTTATCGTTGTTCATTTCATGTTCTGTAATTTTGACAACAGTGGATCCCTCTCCGACGGAAGATAAGCTGATTTCAACCAGTTGATTTGCTAATCCGCCACTCCAGTCAAAGGAGATATAGTCGTCTGGACGGATTGTTTTTCCGGTTACAGGAAAACTGTCAGGGAACTCAGGGAAATTCCATTCTACTGTTTTTCCGGTCTCCAGACGGCCTGTTGAGGACTTAATAAAATAGTGATTCATTTTGTTGGGATCAACGATGGCTTCAAAAACTTCATTGATGGGTTTTTGGATCTGAATACTTGCTTTTGCGGTTAACTTTTCCATGTTCTGAATTTTAAACAAATATTGTATAAATACCGATAACTTGTATCTGCTATTTTTGTGTGTACTTACTGAGTCCATCCTGAAATTCCATTGAAGCATGCGTGCCATCGCAAAATGGTTTGTTGGATGATTGCCCGCAACGACAAAGGGTCTGGCGGTTTCGTACTTCATAATACTTGCCACTGCTGCTTTTTACAGGGATTCCACCCCAAAGTGCGATAGGTCCACTGCACTGATTCAATACGTCTTCAATGAGACCGACTTCGGCTACGGTATTTTCTTCGATAGGCGTATTCTCCTGGTTCCAAACAAGCAGTCTGCCACTGGGACAGTAATGGGCCATATTTATGGCGCCTTCTAAAGAGTTTTCATCGCTATAGGATATCTCATTCCAGATTCTTTTCCCTTGATCACAGAAGCGTGCAAATGCGCATAGTTTTTCGTCGTCGCTGAGGGAAAATACGGGGCCTTCAATAATTTCCGCTGTTTGGAGCGAATCATGTAGTGTCGCTGTATCGGTCAGGTCGACACCAAAGGACCTGGCCTGCTCATGAGAGTTGTCACAAAAGGGCTTATTTTTAGACAGCCCACAGCGACATAAATAAGTGTCTTTTTCAAGTTTAAAAGATTCGCCGTTTTCATAGGATCTGGAGACGCCCTGTCGATCTGGAATAATATATTGCAAATGAAAGGGTACCTGCCCGTGTAAAATATACGGACCGTCTTTGGTAACTTCGATAAAGATTTCACTGGTATTGGCCGTAGATCCTATTTGAACATGCCAATAATCTGAGGGATTGCTCATGAGTCCTTAAGTTTATAGTATAAAATAAACAGTACAGAAGCGGATAGGTTTTATTTTTTCTGACTTTGGTTGTTACTCCCCTAAAATGAACAAAAATTGCACCTTATCTTTAGCTATTTGAGTTATTTTTGAAGATAATACAAAATTTTCTGTTACACTATTGTCTTCCTCAAAGCTTTAGTGCAGCTATTGGAGACAATTATAATATCGAAATTTATGATAAAAATCAGGTGTTGCCTTATTCTAATGCTTTCAACTGCTGTATTGGTGGTCATGGGACAGGTGCAGAATGTAAATAAAGGGAATGAAGCTGCAGATATGTTTAATGACCCGAGCACGAGGGATAGAAACGCGATATCCGCTGCGGAAGCAGGCTGGTGGAAAGAATCCTTAGTGGGGCAAGAGCAACGTATCAAAAAATGGAAAGAGGCCTCCTTTGGAATGTTTGTCCACTGGGGCATTTATTCACAATATGGTAATATCTGGAAGGGGAAGAAAGGAGGTGGATATGCTGAGCATCTTATGCGTGTCATGCAAATTCCCCGTCAGGAATACCTGGATTCGGCCGCAAGATTTAACCCTGAAAAATTTAATGCAGAAGAATGGGGGATGTTAGCTAAAAATGCGGGCATGAAATACTTTATCATTACGGCTAAACATCACGACGGTTTTGCGATGTACCCGTCGCAATATGCTAGCGCTTATTCTACCAAGAGCACTGCTTTCAAACGAGATCCAATGGCGGAACTTGCGAATGCGTGCCGTAAACATGGTTTGTTGTTTGGATTTTACTATTCCCATGCTTTTGATTGGGAAGACCCCAATGCGCCGGGGAATGACTGGGATTATAACAACCCGGGCGGAGATAAGCTTTTGGGTGGAGCAAACTGGTTTGACAACCATCCAGAGTGGCTGCCCAAAGCAAAACGTTATGTGGATGAAAAAGCAATTCCACAAATACAGGAACTGATCCATAAATATCAGCCCGATTTACTGTGGTTTGATACGCCACATAAGCTGCCTTTGTCGGAAAATTTAAGGATTCTGAAAGCAATTCGGGATGCTGATCCTAGGATTGTTGTTAACGGGCGATTAGCACGTACAGAGGGCAGGAATTATGGTGATTATTTAAATACCGCTGACCGACCAGAAGAGTTCTATCCTGTTTCTAACGGCGCTTATTGGGAGGCTATCCCAACGACCAATGATTCATACGGTTATTCGTCAACAGATATGAATCATAAACCAACCGCCCATTTTATCCAGTTGTTGGCGAAAGCTAAGGCTATGGATGGGAATATTTTATTGAATATGGGTCCCAAAGGTGATGGCAGTTTCGATGAACCGGATGTGGCTATTTTGAAGAGTATGGGGCTGTGGATGACAAAAAATAAAGAGAGTGTTATGGGTGTGGATCCTTCTCCCTTGCCTCGTCAACAATGGGGAGTGATCACAAAAAGAAAGAGCACATTGTATCTGCATGTCTTTAATCGGCCAAAAGGAGAGCAATTGACCGTAGGTGGTCTTACAGCTGGTATCAAATCCATCTCGTTATTGTCTTCAAAAAAGAGCATCAATGGGTATAATTCCGACGCTGTAGGTCTTCATATCCCTTTGGATCAAATAGATGCTGACCCGGCAGATGAAGTTATTGTTGTCCAGTTAAAACAGGATATAGCTGCGCCTGAATCCAATAATCTGATTTATGTGGATGCACAGGTCACTGAAAATCGTTTATTGTCTTTCTATGCGAAACAGTATGGGGATCCGATGAAATTTGGAGATGCCAAAAGAGACCGTTATTATGTGTCCGGATGGAAAAATAGTAATCAATATCTCGGATGGGATATCAATGTGTTAAAACCAGCACAATTTAATGTTTCGGTACGCTATGTCAAGGATGTTGGAAATACTGGTGGAGATATGGTCTTAAAAATAGGTGGGAAAGTAATTGATTTTTCAATTGATCCGTCATCTCCAACAAGTGGACGAGGAAATTCGCTTGGGCTTGGACAAATAGACTTGCCATTAGGAAAGCAATCTGTGGAACTTCGTGCAAAAAATATTGTTGGGGGAGAAGCAGTGAAATTTTTGGAGGTTGTGCTGACGCAGGATTAAAAACAGTTCATGAGGACGGGGATCCTGATCCTGTTTAAACAAAAAAAGCTAATCTTGCGATTAGCTTTTATTTTGTGATCCCGCTGGGATTCGAACCCAGGACCCATACATTAAAAGTGTATTGCTCTACCAGCTGAGCTACGGAATCCTTTCTGTTTTTGAAAGTGATGCAAAGGTATAAAAATATGTGATTGTGTCCAAGTCTTTTTGTGTTTTTTATTGATATATTTTATAACCGTTTATAAATTACGTATTTATTTTTCTCGACGATGCGGATTCCTATTTGAGGTCAGTGGAATTTGATCGTAAATCGAGCGATTTTGGGTACACCTTTTTCGGCTTTTCTGAAACCAATAGCTTGTTAAAATGAAAAAGTCGGCAATTGGTGCCGACTTTTTTATATTTTGAGGAATAGGAGAGTAACATTATTCTGTCACAACGCCCATATTGCTGAATTTGTCAATTCGTTCTTTGATCAATGTATCGCTGTCTTTTGCTGTTAATTCAGCTAGATCTTTCAATAATTGTTCTTTAAGATTAGCGGCTGCTTTTGCCGGATCTTGATGAGCACCGCCTAATGGCTCAGGAATGATACCGTCTATCAGACCATTGCTTAACATATCACTGGACGTTAGTTTCAACGCTTCGGCTGCTTTCTCCTTGTGATCCCAGCTCCTCCATAAGATGGATGAGCAAGATTCTGGTGAAATAACGGAATACCACGTATGTTCCATCATATACACACGATTACCTACTCCAATACCCAAGGCTCCTCCGGATGCACCTTCACCGATAACGACGCAGATGATAGGCACTTTAAGTACGGCCATCTCCATGAGATTGCGCGCAATGGCTTCACCTTGTCCACGCTCTTCCGCTTCCAACCCAGGATAAGCTCCCATCGTGTCGATCAAAGTGATCACAGGCTTATTGAATTTTTCAGCCATTTTCATCAAGCGCAATGCTTTACGGTAACCTTCGGGATTGGCCATGCCAAAATTATGATATTGACGTTCTTTGGTATTTTTACCTTTCTGATGACCAATGATCATAACAGGATTACCATCGATTGAGGCCATTCCACCTACAATTGCCTTGTCATCTTTTACCGTGCGATCACCGTGCAATTCAATAAATTCATCGCAGATAGCTTCGATATAATCATAGGTCTGTGGACGATCCTGATGACGGGACATTTGAACATTCTGCCATCCAGTTAAATTGCTGTATATTTCTTTTTCCGTAGAAGCAAGTTTTTCCTCAAGTTCACGAACGGTTGCGCTCATATCAACTTGGGTTTTTTCGGCAACTTGTGTTACCTTTTCAATCTGCAATTGCAAATCTGCAATTGGCTTTTCAAAATCAAACGTGGTTTTCATATATCTATTTTATGAAAATATTCAGGGGGCTAATTTAGCGCATTTTTTCCGAAATTAAAATTTGAGCGTACAATATCATTGGAAATCCTTTGTTACATTTGCGTTATAATCTCGGTGGTGGCTTAATTTTTGATTGTAAGCCTGTGAAAAATGTTGACTTATGCTGAAAAAATACTTTTACTTTCTTTTTCTATTGATTTCGCCCATACTTGCCAGATCGGAGAGCTATCCGGAGGTTCTATTTGATAATAGTATAATCAATGGAAGCTATGCAAAAAGCATGGCGCATTACACTGGAGAGTCTTGGGTACAAAATGTGAATCATAGTCTTCCTGTTTCGGATAGCCTGTTTTTTACTCCAGGGAACTCGCTTTCGCTACGTTACGTTTCATCCCCCAATGGTAAATGGGAGGCCAGTATATTAAATGATAAGCAAAAATTTCAGTATATGATCGCTAAGGATGATCATTTAACCTTTAAATTGTTTATCCAAAGTAACACCGAAAAAGGACAGTTGCCTAAAGTTGCCCTGCAACAAAACGATGTACGCAGTAATGCCCTGGATATTACACATTACATCGAAGACTTTGCCTATGATACTTGGCTCAATGTTTCTATTCCTGTATCGAAATTTGAAGGTATTACCATTGGAAAAGCCATTTCCTCGTTACTATTGGAACAAAATGGAACCAGTGCAACTACCCATCAACTTTTTATTGATCAAATAGAATTTCTGCCAAGAAATTATCCAAAAGTGAAACTGTCATCGGCAGCTATTTTATCTAAAATAGGTTCTGTAGACAAGCAAGTTGAACTTGTGTGGCAGTTGCCTTTAACTCCGAGTATTCGCTACGTGAAAATTTATAGATCAGAGGATAAGCTTAATTTTCAGCCAATTGCAATCTTGCCGATCTATGTACAGAAGTGTCTCGATCGGGTGAATGAGTATAATAAAAACTATTATTATAAAATAGCATGGGTTGACTACAACTATGTGGAGTCCCCGTTTTCCGATGTAAAAGAAATACAGACCAAAAAAGGGACCGATGCTGAGATGCTAAATTTTATTCGGAACGCGCATGTCAACTATTTTATTGATAATTATGATGTAAACAGTGGTATGTACCTCCCTGATCGCGGAAATCGGCAGGCTGTTGTTTCAACGAATGAAACAGGTTATGCCATTTTGGGCCTACTTGTTGCTGCTGAAAATCAATTGATATCCAGACAGGCTCTATTATCACGGATGACACGTATGGTAAAATTCTTAGGGGCAGCACAAAATCATCAGGGTGTTTTTACTGCCTTTTACGATGGGAGATCAGGTGTGCCCTTCTATCGGGATTCTGTGCCTACCTATGATATAAGAGGAACTTCCCATTTAATGGAGTCATTGTTAATCGCCCGTGAATACTTCGCAAAGGAGGATCCGGAAGAGCAATCCTTAAGGAAATCAATTACTACTTTATGGGAAAGAATAAATTGGCGTTATTTTACAGATCCAAATAATACAGATGTTCTCTGGAATAAGTGGTCACCTATAGATAGTACAGCGAGGTCACGTCCATTGGGTGGATTTAATGAGAGTCTAAGTACCTATCTGCTGGCGATGTCTTCTCCTACACATCCTTTAGCCGCTTCAGCTTACATGAATGGATTTGCAACCAAACATGGGGATGCAATGGATTTTACTGATGAGTTAAATACGCTGGCTCCAGAGATAAAAACAAAATTAAATGACTCACTTGCGCGTTCTATAAGCAGCAACCCATTGATCGGTAGTATTTGGAATGCACCTGCCTCAATCTATTCGGATGATAAGGTTATCTTCGCTAAAAGTATTGCAGGAGGGAATCTGGCGGAGTCACTGATGTCTGTTTATCGACCATTTTTAATCATGGATCCGAAAGGAAAAGTGGATAATTTTGTGGATTATAAAAAGTATCTGTCAGATTATATACTAGCCTATAAACGGAGAGATAATGAATTGAATATTGGGACGAGATTTACGGATATCTGGGGGGTTGAACACACGGACAATTCTTATCAGGGATATTTTGTCAATCCTGCGATTTCAATTGCTTCCTATCCATTTGAAAGGGAGATAGGTATGAAAGCCATGCGTAAATTTTACGAGGAATATGCTGATGTGCTGTTTACACAATATGGATTCAGAGCATGGATCGATCTGAAAAACAATGATGTTTCTGAAAGCTATCGGGCAAGGAATCAGGCTACAATAGCCATAATGATCGAAAATGCCAATTCAGGGATGATCTGGAAGTTGTATGAACGGATCCCAGAGATTAAAAAGACATTGGATACAGTTTATGTGAAGAAATAGATTTGTTACGATCCGGTAGACGGAAAAGGAGTGCCCTTTTGGAGTTTTTTCCTTATATTTACCCTGCTTAAATCGACAATAAATACGTTAAAAACGATGCTTAGAAAAATTAATTTGGGACTATTGGCCGTATGCGCAAGTTTATCATTATTTTCTTGTAAACAACAGGCTATTGTAGTTAATCCTGGGGCTGTTGTCACAAAAGATGGAACTGATGATGGTTTGAAAAATGTGAAAAAGGATTTTAATGATGCGAAAAGGACTGATGAGGGAATTAAATTCAGTATTTCATCCGATCTATTGTTTCCGACAAATTCTTCCTATCTGTCTGACAAAGCGAAGACTGAAGTAAGTAAGCTCGCCGTAATTTTGAACGAAAACAACAATAAAATTAAAGTTGATGGTTATACTGATGCGACTGGTACTGTCGAATATAATCAATGGCTTTCGGATAAACGTGCTGCATCTGTAAAGAAATTCTTGGTAGATTCAGGTGTACAGGAGTCCCGTATTACTGCTAAAGGTTTTGGTCAGTCAAATCCTGTGGGCGATAATAAAACACCGGACGGACGTCAGAAAAATAGAAGGGTGGAAGTGACTATCCTAGATAAAAAATAAAATTATCAGGACTTTTTCCTGAACTAAAAAGCGAGATATTTTATGAATATATCGCTTTTTTTATGCCTTTATCAGCGGCATTAAGCATTCTTGTTAAAATGCGCCATGGAGTTAGCTCCTATCTCCACCCGTATAATCGCGCTGATCATAATATAAATTTTTAGACAATCTTGGAAGAAAAGATATCCGTTGAAAGAAATGAATTGTGTCCTCCTGATTTTCGGGAGGCACTCCGGTTTTGGTTTATACTGGGCTGGATAAGTTTTGGTGGAACAACAGGGCATATTACCCTCATGCATGATTTCTTGGTGGACAAGAAAAAGTGGGTAAGCAATAAGAAGTTCTTTCAGGCGCTTAACGCCTGTATGTTGCTACCCGGACCTGAGGCACATCAATTGACCATCTATCTTGGCTGGAAATTGCATGGTCTGAAAGGTGGGATATTAGCGGGCTTGTTCTTTATTTTACCTTCTTTGTTTATTATATTTGGACTTAGTCTGGTGTACGTCTACTTTGGTAACTCGACAATTCTTTCTGCGTTATTTTCGGGTTTAAAACCCGCAGTTCTAGCGATTATACTGTTTGCAACCTATAAAGTGGGGCAAAAATCATTATTGAGTATATGGCATTATCTTGTAGCTCTGGTGGCATTTTTACTTTCTTATTTTGTTAAAATACCTATGCCCTGGATTATTCTTGGGGTTATTGGTGGGGGCTTCATTCTTTATTTCCTAAAAACCAAAAAAGCCACTGCTATAGTTGAAAAGGAAGAAGCGGAAGATGTCGAAGAATGTTATCCTATTAATTCGTTAGAGAAAGTGCCGCCAATTTCTGTGCGTAAGATTGGCATTCAATTATCTGCATTTTTCCTGTTGTGGTTGGGGCCGTTTATTTTCTTGTATTTATTTATGCCAGATGCTGCATTTTGGAAAGAACTCTCTTTTTTGTTTACGAAATCGGCTTATTTTACCATTGGAGGGTCATATACTGTTATTCCCTATATCGCAGGTCTGGTTACGGAAAAATTTTTTTGGTTGGCAAAAATACAAATGATAGATGGTTTTGCTTTGGCCGAGACGACGCCAGGTCCGTTGGTAATCGTGTTGGCTTATGTGGGGTTTATGGCTGGGTTCAACCATTTCGACCATTCGTATGTCATGGCTGCGGTAGGTCTGGCGGCTACCGCTTATTTTACTTTTTTGCCAAATTTCGCATTGATCTTCGTTGGGGCTCCCTTGATTGAGCGGTCTCAAAAGAATACAGCCATCCAGTACGTACTTTCTTTGGTCACGGCCTCTGTGGTGGGGGTGATTGTTAATTTAGCTTGTTATTTGGGACAGGGTATTTTGTTTCCTAAGGTATTCGCGGTGGCGGAGTTGGATTGGAAAGCACTGCTATGGGGCGCTGTTTCAGTTTTTCTATTATTTCGCTATCGGATCGGGATGTTGCAGCTGATACTTTTGAGTTTGCTTTATGGCTTTTTGCTTTACCTGCTATTATAAACAAGAAAAGCCCATCGACTGATGAGCTTTCTTGTACCTAGGGCGGGAATCGAACCCGCACTCCCTTAACGGGAACAGGATTTTAAGTCCTGCGTGTCTACCAGTTCCACCACCTAGGCAGGTGAGCGAAAAACGAGATTCGAACTCGCGACCCCAACCTTGGCAAGGTTGTGCTCTACCAGCTGAGCTATTTTCGCATGGAATTTTTATTTCAATTTTAAAAAGAACCTCGTGTTCCTTTTTGGTGATGCAAATATAGAGCGAAAATTTAATATTGCAAAATATTTGTTTACTTTATTTTATTGTTTTTTATAACTCCTTTGAATTCAGTATAGAAAAAATTAAATCGCTTTCAAATCCCCTAGACAACGCAAATTGATAGACTTTGTTCCTAACGATGAAAGAATCTTTACTGTTTATTTCCCGAATTTTTTTGTCAATAATATTTTCCAATATAGTTTCGTATTCGTCTAGGTCAATCTGCTTGAATGCAATTTTTATCAATTGCTCAGAAACCCGCTTTCCCTTTAGAGCCTGTTTGATTTTGATTTTGCCCCATCCTTTCATGCGAAGCTTCCCATTACAATAGGCTATCGCGAAGCGCTCTTCATTTAAAAAGTTTTCTGTGATTAAATTTGCTATAATATTTTCGACATCCTCCTCATGCAGCCCCCAGCCGTAAAGTTTGTCCCGCACTTCTTGTTGGGACCTTTCCTGGTAAGCACAATAATTTTCAGCCTTTAATTGAGCCTGACGTGCTGTTAGTATCTTTTTGTTTCTTTTATCTTCTTCGAACATATTGTCAAAATTTCAAAAATAATATGAAATAACTAAAAAAATGTTCAGTTTTGATCCAATCAAAATATCAGGAGAATGTATAAAATATCGGAAATCGTCCAGATTTTACACCCTAATCGCACATTTATCACGGATCCCAATTCTTTAGTTCAGCATTTATTTTATGATAGTCGGAAGATTGTTCAGGCTGATAACGGTGTGTTTTTTGCACTTCAGAAGAGTAGGGATGGCCATCATTATATCAAAGAGGCCTATGATAAGGGCGTGAGAAACTTTGTTCTGCAGATAGATGAGGAACAGGAACTGTTATTTCCGGATGCAAATCTGATATGGGTTTCGGATAGCCTCGAAGCTATGCAAGTATTGGCGGCTTTTCATAGGCAAAAGTTTAGTTTTCCGGTTATCGGCATCACTGGCAGCAATGGGAAGACAATAGTCAAGGAATGGTTATATCAGCTCATGTCTCCTGAATATAAGATCTACCGTAGTCCTAAAAGCTACAATTCACAATTGGGTGTTGCTCTTTCGCTATGGGGCTTATCGGACCAGTATAACCTGGCGATTATCGAAGCTGGAATTTCTGAGAAGGGAGAAATGGTGAAGTTGGAAAATATGATCAAACCAACAATCGGCCTACTAACAAATATAGGCGTGGCCCATAAAGCTGGTTTTGAGTCAAAGAACGAAAAGATCTACGAAAAAATAAACCTGTTCAAGGATGTTGAAACCATGATCTTTCCCAGCCGTTATGTAGAGGATATTCAACTGCCCTATCGACCTCGAAAGTTTTCCTGGGGATTTGATGAAGGGCTTTCATTGGAGGTTTATTCTCTCAAGCAGGTGGATGATAAGTTCACGGTAGCCACACTTTTCTATGGCGGACGGACATTTGCCATCGAGGTACCTTTTGTCGATAAGGGAAATGTGGAAAACGCGATCAACTGCGTTGCCGTTATGTTGCGTTTTGGTTATGAAAAAGAGGTAATTGCATCGAGAATTAAGGAGCTGCAGCCAGTTGCGATGCGACTAGAGCTAAAAAAAGGGAAAAAGAATAGCTCGATTATTGATGATTCCTATAGTAATGATCTGGATGCCTTGCAGATCGCGCTCGAGTTTTTAAATCAGCAGGGGCAGCATCCCCGAAAAATATTGATCCTTTCCGATATACCGGGCGTAAATATAACGGATGAGAAAAGTTTGTCAAAATTGAAACGCTTACTTTCAGAATACCGGCTAGATAAACTGATCTTGATTGGGGAGATCTTGACACAGGTAGCTGATCAATTTGCTGTTCCATCAGTGTCTTATCCTAGTACAACAGCATTTTTGGAAGATATCAGGGCTATTCAATTGGAGGATTCTACTATTTTATTGAAAGGGGGACGAGAATTTCACTTTGAACGAATCAGCCGGTTGTTAGTGGCGAAATCACATGATACCGTGCTTGAGATCAACCTGAACGCCATGGAGAATAACTTGAATGTCTATCGTCAACTGTTGCCAAAACATGTAAAATTGATGTCGATGGTCAAAGCATTTTCTTATGGGAGTGGAAGCTTTGAGATTGCAAACCTTTTACAGTTCAATAGGGTGGATTACCTGACTGTTGCATTTGCCGACGAAGGGGTTGATCTGAGGGGAGCAGGCATCACATTGCCAATTGTTGTGATGAGTCCAGATGAAAATACGTTTGAATCTATTGTTCAGCATAATCTTGAACCTGAGATTTATAGCTTTCGAATTTTGTCTTCTTTCTTGAACTACTTAAAAGGGAAGGGGATTGCGTCCTTTCCGGTTCATATCAAAGTGGATACAGGAATGCATCGTCTTGGTTTCATGCCTGATGAGGTCGATAGACTCAGTACGGAGCTAAAGGAAGGTTCGATACTTCAGGTAAAGTCGGCATTTTCCCATTTGGCCTCCGCTGGAAATAAGGAGGATAATGCTTTCACCCAACAACAGATTGACCTCTTGGATCAATTTACAAAGCGCCTTGAAGAAGGTCTCGGATATTCATTCTTAAAACATATTGCAGCGACTTCGGGCATCGAACTATGGCCGCAGGCTTATTTTGATATGGTTCGGTTGGGAATTGGACTGTATGGGATCGATGTTGAACGACATGATCTTCCGCTTAGAGAAGTCAGTAGTTTGAAGACCAATGTGACGCAAATAAAACATTTGGCTGCTGGAGAGACTGTAGGTTATAATCGGCATGGGGTATTGCACCGGGATAGCAAAACAGCAACCATAAAAATTGGTTATGCCGATGGGTATGACAGACGTTTTGGTAATGGTGTAGGAAAGATGATGGTCAATGGCTGTCTTGTACCGACGATCGGAGATATTTGCATGGACATGTGTATGCTTGACGTTACGGATATCGAAGTTGCCGAGGAAGACGAGGTAATCGTTTACCCCGATATTAAGCTTGCTGCGAAATCTATCGGAACTATTCCTTACGAATTGTTGACGAGTATCTCGCAACGGGTAAAAAGAGTATATTTTTATGAATAATAAAGGATATTCTGCATTTTTGTATAAATATATTTTGATTTTCTAACTCATGCTGGGCAAATTATTCAGGGGATTTATTAATTATCTAATTCGAGGTATTCTCGTTGTTGTACCTTTGGCTGGTGCTGTCTTTCTGATCGTATGGATTTTTGCATCGATAGACTCTGCGCTTAATCTGACTGAACATTTTTTTCAGGATGAAAAAGGGCATCCGCTATATATTCCCGGAATCGGAATCTTGACAGTCATTCTTATCCTTGTTCTTGCGGGAGTGATATTTACGAATTTTGTGACTGATCCGATTAAAGTGTGGATCAATCATCAGATCAAAAGAATACCACTTTTGAATACCTTGTACACTTCGATAAAGGATTTCACTGAAGCATTTGTGGGTGATGCGAAAAAATTCAATGAACCCGTGCTGGTGACTGTAAACGAGTTCGGACTAAAAAAGATCGGGTTCCTGACACAGCATGATCTGAAAAGTATTGGTTTAGAAAATGAGGTAATGGTTTATTTTCCCTATTCCTATTCCTTTGCCGGTCAGGTTGTTATTATCAGTGCGGATAAAGTTAAAAAGCTGGATATGTCACCTACCGATGCAATGAAACTTGTGGTTTCCGGTGGTGTCAGTGGGATAGCGCATTAGAACATTAACGGAGTAGAGCGTAACGAAAAAAGAATCTATACAGAAGGCAAACAGCGATAGGATTTGTGGAGGGCGATGCTTCTACAATTGAAAATAGAAGCAAAGAGGTCGGGGTCGTTTATTGTACAAATTTCGAAGATATCCCTCTTTTTTTGACATAAAAATTTAGGGCCCGTCCAGCTTCCTTTGGCTGATTTGTACTCAAGATATCTGCACCACGTTCAATAAAGCTAGCATACAACTGAAATCCTTTCTTGGCGGCTTGTCTGTCGAGGTTACCTTGGGTACCCAGAATGCACATAATCCCATGATCATGCAATACTTTGGTCAGTTCAGGGTCAGCTTCCCGTGTTCCCACGAAGGCTAGCAGCTTATTGTCAGGGATATCTTTTTCGTTGAGGCGGGCGAGGTCATCGAGATTCTTCACAGAAGCGGATATCATTAGATCCCCAGCTAGGTTATGCACTTTGCCGGCCTGACCAGCGCTATAAGTGATGATAACAACACTGGATTCGGCACGTTGCTGACGGATGACATTGATCACCGATTCGTAGGGCACATCATTTTTTATGTCCAGTGTAAAAATAACCTTTCCTTTTCCCCAAGCAAGTGCTTCGTCAAGTGTAGGGATCTTGTAAGGAGTTATTTTCTTGTTGTTGTCTAGCAAACGTAGTTTTTTGAGTTCGGCCAATGTGCGTTCACTGACGGATCCTCGACCTGTCGTGGTGCGATTGAGCGTATTGTCATGCATAAGTATCAGCGCCGAATCTTTGCTCAACCTAACATCGCATTCCACAATAACGGGTTGCAGCCCCGCATTGTAAGCGAAGGTCTCTAATGCATTTTCTGGATAGCCGGAAGTAGGACCACCACGATGCAGGCTGACCAGGGGATAACGATTATCATCGTAAGTCAGAAATTGATAGAGATCTTCTACGGTAGTCAGCTGAATACGCTTGCCCACAGGTAAGCCTTCGGTGTCGCCACTGTGGCGAAAACAGCTGCTGAGAAGTAGTACACAGCTTAAGAATAAAAAAAAGAAGTGTGGGCGTATGCTCATTATTAGCTATTGTACGATTAAGTATTATGCTGATTGATCAGGGTAACTAAAACCTCTACTGTTGTATTGAGCTGGTCTATTGTTAGATGGGCTTGGCTGTAGTAGGGCTCGCGTTCGGTTAATTTCTCTTCGATAAAGGCCCGTAATTCTTCCGGTGATTTGCCGATCAGAATAGGTCTTTTGTGTAATTTCGATTGTGACAGACGATCAAATAAGGCTTTGGGGCTCATTTGCAGATATACCGCATAACCATTGGCTTTGATCCAATCCATGTTGTCAAAAAAACATGGGGCACCACCACCGGTAGATATGACGGCATAGTTGTCCGCAAATTTGCGGATCTGTTCACGCTCAAGTTCTCGAAAGGCTGCCTCACCATGTGCACCGAAATATTCGGTAATGCTCATGCCAATCTGCTTTACGATCTCTTCGTCGGTGTCGATAAAAGGTAAATCTAATTTGTTGGCCAGCTTTTTCCCCAGTGTGGTCTTTCCACTGCCCATATAGCCAATCAAAAAAATAGGTTTAGGCATATTATTCTATTTGTCTTTACTTAAAAAATTGTCTTCAATCGTCTTTGCATCCGGGAAATTATTGTAATGCCATTTGCCCATTACATTTCCACCTTTTAACAAGATCACCCCCGGATTGGCTCTGACCATACTTTTCAACGGAATTAAATCCGCATAGTATATTTCAGCAATCAGCTGCATCTTGTCACTTAGGTATTGTGCATCTTTGGATGCTGAGGCAGTCAGTAAGACAACCCGAAGACCATTGTAATCTTTGGTCATCTGTGTCACCGTCTGATTGATTTTCTGGAGCGCATCTATATTGGTAGACGAAAGATCCTTGGCGACGATGATAACATTATAATAGGGGTTGGCAATGATGTCCTGCGTATGATCAGCGCCATCTGCGTCCGTGATCAATAGGTCGGGGATAGGAATATCATATCCTTTTTTGATAAGCCTGCTTTCCGGCTCGCCAATGATCTCCCAAGACTCGTCCTCCCAGAGCTTATCCGCCATATAGACTTTGTCATTGACTTTCTTGGTCTCGCCTGTCTTTTTGTTTTTCATGGTATAGAGCTGCTCAAAGACATCCCCTTCTTTTCCCTCTGGAAGAACCATTAGTGAAGGGAGATTATTGCCAATTTTATAGGGTAAGAAATCTATAAAAGGAAGATAGTTGACCGTATATACGCCGATACCCAAGGAAACAACGGCTGTAATCAATGTGACAACAAATTGATTGCCGGAGCCTTTGATAATAGATCGGATCTGTTTGCGGTAAAAAAAGATGATCAGGATCAGGGCCAATAGTACCAGATCTTTGGAAAAGGATTGCCAAGGAGTCAATGGAATGGCATCACCAAAACATCCACAGGAGGTGACAACTTCGAAAAATGCGGAATAAAAGGTCAGAAAGGTGAAAAACAGGATCAATAACAGTAATCCCCAAGCCACCAAATTGGCATAGACACCAAACAACAATAGAGCACCTAAAAGAATTTCAAAACCACAGATCACCACAGCAATGGCCGTTGCGTATTCATTGAAGGCTGTCAGGTGGAACACCTCAAAATATTCCTGCAGTTTATAACCGAAACCTGTCGGGTCATTAGCTTTGATAAATCCAGAAAAAATAAAGAGAAGTCCAGTGAAAATGCGGCAAAATCCTAAAAGGTAATTTGTCTTTGTTGTCTGTTGTGCTGCTGTCATTATCCGATTATTGTTGTGCTAGTCCTAATTTAATTAACGCAAAAACTGCGTAGTTGAGCATATCCTGGTAATTGGCGTGAATACCTTCGGAAACGATAGTCTGGCCATCATTGTCCTCGATCTGTTTGACCCGATGAATTTTCATTAGGATCAGATCTGTCATGGAAGAAACACGCATATCACGCCAAGCCTCACCGTAATCGTGATTTTTGGCCAGCATGAGGTCTCTGGTTTCCGTTACTTTTTCGGTGTATTTTTGATTGACAAAGGTGGGGTCAAGGTTTTCCTCGCCATCTTCACCCAGATCAATCTGGATCATAGCCATAATGCAATAATTGATAATACCGATGTATTCGTCCACGACACCCTCTCCAACCTTGGATACTTTTTTGACCTCGAGCGTACGTATGCGTTGTGCTTTGATATAAATTTGGTCGGTAATGGAAGACAGACGCATGATCCGCCAGGCCGTGCCATAATCTTTTGTTTTTTTTATAAATAAATCTTGACAGTGCTTGATAACACTGTTATATTCCTGAATAGTATCCATATCGCTTTTGAAAAGAACTTGATTAAACAAGTCGAGATTATAGGACAAATATAATTAGAAAATAGTACTTCTGATGGTCAAATGAATGTACAATTTGCGCTATTTTGCTAAAATTTAAATAAATATTTGAGATATTTCGACCATTAACGGTTTTAAAACTAACTTTATCTTAGTTTGATATTATGCGCAGAGTTGGTTGCCAACTTTGAATAGAAAGAAAATAGAAATTCATGAATTTTCAACAACCTATTATTCGCGAGGTAGAGATTACCCGATATGTTCAGCCATTTCGGGAAGGAGGATCTTTGCCGGCGCTGGTCGATGCTGATGATGGCTTTAGTTATGTCATCAAATTTAGAGGAGCAGGACAGGGACGAAAGGCACTGATAGCGGAACTGATCGGTGGTGAGCTGGCCAGGCTGTTAAAATTAAGAGTACCTGAAATCGTCTTTGCCCATCTGGATGAATCTTTTGGGCGCTCCGAACCGGATGAAGAAATACAGGATCTACTCAAATTCAGCGTGGGGAAAAACCTTGGGCTCCATTTTTTGAGCGGGGCAATTACTTTTGATGCCAATGTGGATGTGATCGGAGCGGAAGAGGCCTCAAAAATTGTGTGGCTAGATGCCTTGTTGATGAATGTTGACCGCACAGTCCGGAATACCAATATGTTGATCTGGCACAAAGAACTGTGGTTGATCGACCATGGTGCATCCTTGTACTTCCATCACAGCTGGGACAATTGGGAAGAACAATCTGCCAAACCTTTTGTGCAGATTAAAGATCATGTGTTGTTAAAAAACGCGACCATTGTTGAAAAAATAAATGCTGAATTCAGTCCTCTTTTTACGGAGGATGTTTTTCGTAAGATATTGGCTGTTGTACCGGACGAATGGTTGGAGGATTCCGAACGTGAATTGTCAGCAGCGGATGCGAGAGAGGTGTACGTTTTATTCCTGAAACAACGTGTGGCGAGTTCGTCAATTTTTGTAAAACAGATAGAAGATGCCAGAGAGAACCTTATATGAATATGCTGTGGTGCGACTGGTACCACGTGTAGAGCGTGAGGAATTTATCAATGTTGGTATTGCGCTCTACTGTCGCAAATATCGCTTTGCCAAGATGGTCTATGCCATCGACGAGCAGAAGGTGCGTGCGCTCTGCCCTAAAATTGAATTGGAACTAATCGAAAACCATTTGTCTTCCTTTCAACGGATCTGTAATGGCGATAAAGATGCCGGAAAACTAGCCGCGCTGGATATCACGGAGCGTTTTCGTTGGCTTACCGCCAAACGGAGCACGGTTATCCAGTGTTCGGCTTCACATCCCGGACTCTGTGAAGATCCCGAAGCAACACTGCAAAATTTGTTTGAGCGCCTGGTGCTTTAATAGACATTGTCAAGCTACCAAATGGAGCTTGTGCCAAAAAGAGGAAGAAATGCTGGTTGCAACGATGCCCTAGGTAATAAATTTGGAGTGGGTTTGGGACTCAAATAGAAAGAAAAAAATGATTTAATCGTAGCCTTATTGCTAATAAGGCTTAATCTATCAATATTGTATAGTATATTTGTTTTAATATTTACTTTTGAAGATGCATGATTTTTATCAACATATCTATGAGCAGCAATTAGCTGTTTTAGAAATGCCTTCCAATAAGAAGATCTGTGGCTGGGCAACCAAAATTTTGGATGTGCTTTTTCCGGAGCGAAATTCTGGCGAAATGAAATCGGTAGAAGATGTAAAACTTGCCTTTGAGCAATTTGAACTGGAGTTGGAACAGCTTCTGAGCAAGTCAAAAGCCTGTGGTCATTGCAATCATGCACAAGTGGCCCATCAGTTTTTTGAACGGATTCCGGCGTTGTACGAGCTGATGTGCTGGGATGCTGATGCATTGATGGATGGAGATCCGGCTGCGCAAAATAAGCGTGAGGTTGTACGCACCTATCCTGGTTTTTTTGCCATCTGTATTTTCAGAATGGCAAATGAACTCCACCGTCTAGGTGTGCCCCTGATCCCAAGGATATTGACCGAACATGCACATTCCAAGACAGGTATTGATATTCATCCCGGTGCGACCATTGGTCATCACCTTCACATAGATCATGGTACTGGATTAGTAATCGGAGAGACTTGTATGATAGGTAATTACGTTAAACTATACCAAGGTGTTACGTTGGGCGCATTGAGTGTGGACAAGGTCTTTTCGAATGTCAAACGCCATCCGACGATCGAGGACCATGTTATCATCTATTCCGGGGCGACTATTTTGGGCGGTGAGACACGTATAGGTCATCATTCAGTTATCGGTGGGAATGTTTGGTTGACGAGCTCGGTCGAACCTTATACTACAGTATACCATCAGGCAACGGCGAAATTTATAGATTCAAAACCAATCATATAGATACATTATGGGAAATATTATAGATACCATCGGAAATACACCCTTGGTGGAGATCACCCAATTTCATGCGAATCCCAAGGTACGGATCTTTGCAAAGATGGAGGGGAATAATCCGGCCGGCTCAGTCAAAGATCGCGCGGCATTAAATATGATACGTTCAGCAATGGAGCGTGGTGAAATTTCGAAAGAAAGCAAACTGATTGAGGCAACAAGTGGCAATACAGGGATCGCCCTAGCCATGATTGCCGGAATATATGGTTTAAGTTTGGAACTGGTTATGCCTGCATCGTCTACCCGCGAACGGACGTTGACGATGCAGGCTTATGGCGCCAAGGTTAAGCTCTTAGAATCTATGGAAATATGCCGTGACTATGCGGAGGAAAAAGCGTTGAAGGAAGGCTATTATATCTTAAACCAATTTGCCAATCCGGATAACTATAAAGCCCATATCAAAACAACCGGGCCAGAAATTTGGCGCGATACAGATGGAAAAATCACCCATTTTGTGAGTGCAATGGGGACGACGGGAACGATTATGGGGAATTCCATTTTTCTTAAAGAGAAAAATCCGGAGATACAGATCGTCGGTTGTCAACCTACACCCGAGTCATCTATACCTGGAATCAGACGCTGGCCAGAGGCCTATCTGCCAAAAATATTTGATCCAAGCCGTGTGGATCGTGTGATTGATATTTCACAACAGGAAGCGACCGAACTGGCGCGTGAATTGGTGAAACGCGAAGGGGTATTTGCGGGTATGAGTACAGGAGGGGCATTTGCTGGCGCATTGAAAATTACCAGCGAAATTGAGGAAGGGATCATTGTTTTTATCGCATGTGATAGGGGCGACCGTTATTTGAGCTCAGACCTATTTGGCTAGTCCTGGTCTGGTTTAACAGACTTGTCCTATAAATTATTTAGCCTGTCTTTATTATGTTAAAACCAAGCATAATAAAGACAGGTTTTTTTTGGGTCTTTCTTAGCGAGTCTAATCGTCTCAACGGATATTCCCGCTTTATTTGTCGTATCAGTTTTCATTGGACAATATATCTTCAATAAAGTGCTATCTGCTCAAATCGCATGTCCCCGCTATAGCAGCTGCCTCATTGCCAAACGTCTGCTCCTGTAGCCAAACGATTAGTGCTATTTACCCTGTCCGAACGTTAGCAAATTACTATCCGGATCTAATATGGAAAATTCGCGCTGGCCCCAAGGTTTTGTCTCCAGTTTGCCATTCGGATGGATGGCAATGTTGCGTGCTAAAAAAGATTGATAAAGTTCATCAATATCATCGGTGCGGATATAGATCATGCCATAATTTTCTTCGGGCGGCAGTTCCCTAAATTCAAAAAAATGAATCTCGATCTGATCTTTTTTAATCATCAGATATCCTTCATAATCTTCGGTGCCACAAGGTATGAAGCCCAGCTGACCGAAGTAAAAATCACTTGTGACAGCTTTGTCGCGCATCGGTAATTTGGGGTGTATCGCAGTTAGTCTCATCGTTTATTTATTTTATTTGAATCTTATTGAAATATAGTGATTTATCTTGGATCTTACACGTATACTTATTATTTTCCAAGTGGAATGCCAATACCGAAATATGGACTGTTATAAGTGTGATCTCATTGAACCCATGGATTTATCTTTATTGATCGTATTTGATTCTCATATTCTTCAAACAAATATCGATGCCGCATTTGATTCTGATGGCTGTGCAATCCACATTTACAGGTTGAACTCTTTTGCGATGTTTTCATGAGGTATAATGTCTAGTTATGACTTATTAGTATTTGTAGTTTTATTGATAAATAAAAGTTATTCAATTTTGTGTCAGATCAAAACACAAAATCATGTACAAAAAAGTGACTCCCACCATGCGATACAAGCATATACTCAACAAAAAGATTACTATCCGGGAAATCATCTTTATCCTCTTGCTTATCTTATGTCTGACACCAGTCGTATCAGCTCCTCTGGCGCTACTGCTGGGGATTATTGTTGCCCAGTGGATCGGACATCCCTTTTTGGCTGTTAATCACAAAGCCACGCAAATCCTTTTACAACTTTCTGTTGTTGGTTTGGGTTTCGGTATGCAGATTGACTCCGCTATTCAGACAGGCAAAGACGGATTTTTACTGACTGTTATCTCTATTATCGGGACATTGTCCCTGGGCTATGTATTGGGTAAATTATTAAAACTGGAAAAGCTAACTGCCTATCTCATCACCGTAGGAACGGCAATCTGTGGCGGAAGTGCTATTGCTGCGGTTTCGCCCACTGTGAAAGCCAATGAAAAGCAGATCAGTGTCGCTTTGGGAACTATCTTTGTCTTGAATGCACTTGCTTTGTTTGTATTCCCGGTCATCGGTCGTGCCCTAGATCTCTCCCAGACACAATTTGGACTTTGGTGTGCGGTTGCAATACAGGATACGAGTTCTGTGGTCGGTGCGGCAAGTAAGTATGGAACAGAAGCTCTTCAGGTGGCAACGACGGTTAAATTGACGCGGGCACTATGGATTATTCCGATTTCTTTGCTGAGTGCGCTTGCTTTTAATACCAAAGGGACGCGGATTAAAATTCCTTATTTTATCGGATTATTTGTATTGGCTATTATCTTGAATAGTTATATTCCATTTTTTCAAGAGATAGGAACTTATGTGGTTCATATTTCCAAAGTCGGACTAACATTGACGCTCTTTTTAATCGGAGCCAGCCTGTCAAGAGATGTGTTACTGTCTGTAGGTTATAAAGCGATCCTACAGGGGCTTGTATTGTGGTTGTGCCTTGCCATCCCTGTGTTAATTTATATTTATTTCTGTCTATAGAAAAGGGCAGCATCAAATAGCAATAGGGACCTGCTGTTGCTAGGGGAGTTAGGGTTGATATTTCAATAAAACCATATCTCTTAACAATTGACCGTTTTCATAGATAGGTTGTTCGTAATTCTCTATAAAGAAATTCGCACGGACACCATATTGAACAAAGCCATTACGTTCATAAAATCGGATCTGATCGAAACCACAATCGGCAGTGCCAACAATCAGGTTGGGGTATTGTGTACAATAAGTCTCCTGGATGTATTGTATTATTTTGCTCCCAAGTCCTTTGTTCTGATGTGAAGCAGCGACAGCAACATTTTTGATCTCCAGTGTCTCACTATCGATGGGGTATAAGCAAAATACGGCAATGGGCTGTTGCAGTTCCTGAACAACAAAGACGGAGGAATCAAAAAGGTACTTATTGATTGCGGTGACAGTCTCGTCTGCCAGAAGCAACAAATCATAAGGATAGTCCTTATGATTTGTGATCTGTTTTATTTCGAATTCAGCTAACATGTAAATAGCCTATCTGAAGTTTTTAAAATGAATCCTATTCGGATTGATTTAATTGAAGTGGTATAAAAAGATAACATCCCCAACATAAGCAGGTTTGGTACTATCCTTAATTTTTAAAGTTGCTTCAATGGTTACTTTGATCACTCCCCTGAGATTGACAACCGATTTAACATGTGTATGTAATTGTACTTCGTTATCGACCAAGACCGGTTGTGCAAAACGTAGGTTTTCGATGCCATAATTGATCTCCATTTTGACATTCCTTACTTCTGCAATCTGTTTCCACAAATAAGGAATTAGGGATAGGGTCAGATAACCATGTGCGATGGTCGATTTAAATGGACTCTCTGTTTTTGCTTTTTCGCTATCGAGGTGGATCCATTGGTGGTCTAAGGTTGCATCGGCAAACAGGTTAATCTGTTTTTGATCGATTGTATGCCATTGAGATTCGCCTAATGACTTTCCTTCAAAGGCTTTGTACTCTTCATAATTGTTAATTATTGTCATATGTTATGTCTTTATCGCTTTTCGTTGGAATTTGCTCCGTAGGTTACATACAGGAATATCAAATTTTGGCTAAAGATAACCATTGTCGTTAGCAATCCAAGTATGTCTGTTATTATATGTCTACTAGTTGAACTGATTGTCATCAGCTGAATATGCTGCAATTATCTTTTTTAAAGTGTGTGCCCCTATGATGGGGTGCCGTATGTCTTTTCTACATAAGCTTTGAAATTGTCCAAAATGGCTTGCCATCCCTGACGTTGCATTTCTACAGGGTTTTCGAATTCAGCATCAAAAATAACGGTAATCTCAGTCGTGGATTTTTTCGAGTTGAAATTTATGGTGACCTGACGGCCATCAGGCATCGTATAGGCTATTTTTTTGAAAGGTTCAAGTGCCGTATAGGTCCCTATAAAGTCAAAACCCATGGAACCGTCTTTTGCTTCCATCCGATTTTTGAATTTTCCTCCGATGCGTAAATCGTTAATAGCACCTGTACAATGCCAATCATCAGAAGCTTGATTCCATTGCATAATATCTTCTGCTGAGGTATAGGCGTTCCAGATGATCTCCACACGCACATCAATATGCGCTTGTATTTTTATCTGCTCCATATTATGTTACTGATTTTTTCTAAAGTATTTACAGTTTCCCTATTAATAACAGGAAAATTTATCTTTTGTTATGTCCCCTGTAAGATAATCATTAATATGCTTCTAAAAAAGATCATTAAGGATATTAGCCTGATGTGTTGTTCTTGGGAATAGACAATTTTGCGTTAAAAGGGAGGGGATCCGTTGGCTTTTTGTTAACTTTATGAATGTGAATCCTTAAACCCATTTATTATGTCTCCAAAATTCCTTATTGTATTCTTTTTATTGATTACTTCGAACAGGATCTTCGCACAGAAATATCGTACCCTAGCAGATATTAGTTATTGTAAAAATACCGATACCGACGCGTATAAAAAGGAACGATGCAAGCTGGATCTCTATATTCCGACTGACCGAAAAGATTTTTCCACGATTGTCTGGTTTCATGGTGGCGGACTGGAAGGAGGAAATAAATTTATTCCATTGGAGCTTAAAGAGAAGGGTGTGGCTGTGGTCGCTGTCAATTACAGGTTGAGCCCTAAAGAGAAAGCACCGGGTTATATTGAAGATGCCGCAGAAGCTGTTGCCTGGGCATTCGCCCATATTGCTTCCTATGGTGGTGATCCGGCAAAGATCTATGTGTCAGGACACTCTGCTGGAGGATATCTAGCGTTAATGGTGGGACTGGATAGCAGCTATCTACACAAATACGGAGTCGATGCGAATCGGATAAAAGGCCTGGCACCGATCAGTGGTCAGACCAATACGCATTATACCATTAAAAAGGAACGTGGACAATCTATGATCATCCCACAGATTGATCAGTATGCGCCTATAACCTTTGCACGAAAGGATGCGCCACCTATTGTATTGATCACAGGTGATGCGCGATTGGAGCTGCCCGCACGATATGAAGAGAATGCGCATCTCACAGCAATATTAAAGCAGGTCGGTCATGCAAAAACCTCTTTATACCAATTACAGGGCTTTGATCATGGAGCCGTCTATGCACCGGGTTGCTTGCTGCTACTTAATTGGATCAAGGAGCTGGAAAAATAAAACTAGGCCTTACAAAGTTAACACAATAGTGCTAAGCCATTGATTGATTGATTGATTGATTGATTGATTGATTGATTGATTGATTGATTGATTGATTGATTGATTGATTGATTGATTGATTGATTGATTGATT
>NZ_JANUEB010000014.1:0-35546 GCF_024810095.1 Sphingobacterium sp. BIGb0165
TCCAAATCCCAATTTTGCCAATCGATATCTACTATTTTTTTGAAAGTTGTATTGATGAATTGAATTCCTTTCAAATCAGATTTTTCTAATTTTTGTTTGGTACTTTCAGAAACTAAAATCATATCCCACTTTTTATAAATTGCAGGAACAAAAGGACCTGCACGTTCTATACATATGATTTGGTCATTATTTTCATCAGGGTATGCAAACCCTGTAAATAAGGTATTTCCATAATCGCCCCAGGGCATTTTTTTGTTTTCAAATGTGTAAAAGTTCATAGTTTCTTTGTCAGTCATTGGTTTTGAAATATTGCTGGTAACGTTTTGGGTCTTTGCGATGGCGTACAATCGAAGCACAAATCTTCAATTTTGTACAAAAGTTCCATTGAAAAACTACCATTGAATTTTGCAATCGCGATATGAAACCCTTGTTAGCTACAGTATTTTTAAATCTTTTGCTATTTCTATTCTCCAATTTTCTATATTTTCTGATTTTGAATTATAGTCATCAATGGGCAAATTTCTTAAGTGAAATAAATCTGCTGATTTATCAAATCCAATTCTTGAGCCTACAGAAATATATTTTTCCAAATCAATTTCATCGTCAATATGGTCGTCAAAATAGTCAATCATTATGTCCATTAACATCAAGTCCACGTTATTTCCATAATCTTTATAAACTTGGTCATTTTCAAGTTCAAATTCTATTATTTGTTCAATTTCGCTGTCAATAAGCAGAACAGTAAAACTTTCCCCACAATCAAAAATAGGAACAACCCGTTTTCCATGTAGTATTTTATAATTCAATATCGTTGGCAAATAGAAGTATGCGCCGTCTACATCTTCAATTCGATATTCTAATTCTGGAATGTTTCCAATATTTTCTAAAAATACTTTTGGCAGTCCAAAATTCAATAGTTCTTTTATACGTTCTTCTTTTGCAATAATGTCGGTCATAATATTGTAGCTAACGTTTCGGGGGTTGGCGTTCGGGCGGGGTACTTTTGTTTAATTACAAAAGTGTTTCTGTAGTTTTCAAAACCATAATCTCCAATACCTAAATTTCTACCTTGATAAGATAGCTCTAAGGTCTTATTTAGAGTTTCTAAGACAAATTTGTCATTTCTGTTTACTTCTTGATTCCCTTTATTTTTATTATTTAAAGCCTCAATGCAAAAGTTAATAGATTCTTCAAGTTCTTGTTTCATTGTCATTTTGGTTTTTATCACAAGCTGTCACCTAAGGTCTGTTTATTGGTTTTATGCTGACAGCTAACGTTTCGGGCCTTGCGATGGCGGGCAAACCGAAGCCGAAACCTTCAACTAATATAAAAGATTGCACGATTTTAAATTTTCACATTTCTGTCAACGCTATTAAAAATGAAACAAACTTTCACCTATACGAGCACTTTGATTTAAGATGTATTGGCAATTGTTCAAATGTAAAAATATTAATTTTTGCAGAGTAGACCATTTACAATTCGCCGAGGATCATCTAAAATTCGTTAAAAAGAAGGGGATTCAATTAGTTTGGATAGAACTTCTGGGTACTCAGCCTAACACGAGGGTTTATAATGTATTCAACCAAACGGATTCTTATAGTCCTAGAGGAACTACATTACAACGGCCTACTAGATCGCTTGTGAGGCAAGAGTATTTTGATACCACATTGAATCGACCCGTATGGTGGAATGGCTCTATTTGGATCGATGGGAAGCAATCTGCCGCTTCGCCGGACACAGTAGTAGCTCCCAGTAATACCTATACTCCGTCGGAAGTTCAAGCTATTTTGGCTGAATTAAGAGATCTAAAAACTAAACTGCGAAGTGCAGGAATACTTGCCATCTAATTGTTTGCTGATTGGTTAATTGGCTTCCTTCTTTTAAAAGAAGGAAGCTTTTTCTTTGAGGTATCTGCTTAGGCTTTAAAGAATGAAAGAGACTTTTCGGTATCTCCTACATACCGCTTACATACCGCTTCTTTTCCTCAGATACCCATCACAGCAGCCATACTTTTGCTGTACACATAAAAACAAAAGAATATGACAAGTCAATTTTTAATTAAGAACACAATGGCAGATATGCGGAGCCTTTCTGTTTGTGAAATTATGGCATTACAAAGTGGATGTTTTACAGGAGTACAGCTGCTGGGCTACTATGAAAAAGGGGATACCCCAGCACCTATTGTTTATTTTTTGAGCACTACACCAGGTGACGACGATGGCGGAAGTATTATTGAAACCGGAAGTATTAAACTAGAACATAAATTTATAGGTGAACTCAATGTCAAATATTTCGGCGCCAAGGGTGACGGCACACACGATGATACATCAGCTATTCAGAGCACGATTGATTACGCTCCTATAAATAGCGAGGACTCGGGGGTAATAAGCCCAAAAGGATTCGCTAATGGTTTTAATGTTCAGATCCCAAGAGGTCGCTATAAGGTTTCGAGCACCATTATGCTTAAACGAGGATTAAATATAAAAGGAGCGTCCCTGGAGTCGACACAACTTTTGTCTTTCACACCAGGTTCAGTAATAAAGTACAGCGATGAGGGAAGGTATATACAAGATGAAATTAAAATAAGCGATTTATCCATATGGCAGGACACAACTGTTACTGCCACAAATGGAGCTGCTATTATGCTTGATTATGGTTCGACCACTGTATATAGCATGAAGCTTATGGTTGATAACGTATATATAGAGGGAACCTACGATGGTATTACAGCAGTAGCCCTTGTAGGTTCATCCATCAAGAATGTATTTGTATCAAAATGCGTTAGACACGGTATCTATATACCGATGACAATCGGAAATAATTCAGCAAGCAGCACCTCGTTGACCTTATACAATTGCTATACTAGTATAAATGGTGGAGATGGAGTTAGAATCATCAAAGGCGCCTATATTTCTCTGGTGGGGTGTGCGTCAGATTCCAATGTAGGCTATGGGTATCACCTTCAAGAAGGCCTCGGACACTCCCTTTATTGTTGTGGTTGTGAAGAGAATAAATCAGGAAATATTTTTCTATCGGCCTGTAGAGGAATTGCGTTAAATGTAACCTCCCTTTTGTCAATAATTAATGGAGAAGTTCACGGTATCATCATAAACCAGTCACATAATATTACTATTTCCGGTTATGCAAGATCTGGAGAAACAAACACAGGATATGCCGTCAATATTCCTTTAAATGGTGGTATTGTAGATCTATCAAATCTGAGTAGCGAAGGACCATGGCAGATCAAGCGAGTTAATACTGGTGTACTGGTCCGAGATTTGAGAAATGCTTTTGTAAGTAAGGACGGTCTATTTGCCCTTAACGGCAATACTGTCCAGCCCGGAAAGCTCTTGTCAATCGTTGGATTTCTACCAGACACTGTAAAAACCTCCGTTGAGAATATCGCTTCATTCACTAAGGCTGATTCGGTTCGAAATGTGAATCATTTTGTGCAATCAGTTGTTTCAGACAATAGTGAGTCCTATCCACTATTGGTCTCCAATTATACGGGTGTTGCAGTAAAAGGTACTTCGGCTAGCGTTCAGAAATTCGCTTCAAATTATATTGTAGAGTCCAATATCGGAGGAGCTGCAAATGCCAACATGATGATTGATGCGCAGAGTGGGACGGTTCCAGCCGGAAACTGGAACATATATTCTGAAAGTCAACGCAAGTCCTATTTCAAAGGTTCCTTAGTTTTAGGTGCTAGTAATGGCAGTGAAGTTATGGGCGGAAATGGATCTCCTGAGGGCGTAATTACAGCCAAGGTAGGGAGCATTTATATCAACAATTCGGCGACGTCGTCGTTGGATAGCCTTTTTATAAAAGATAATGGTTCAAGCAATATAGGATGGTTACCGTTCGTTCCAATGAGACAAGCTGCTACTACTGATAACGCAGCAGCAGATCCTGGTGTCACTTATACCCAATCAGAGGTGATGGCAATCTTAACGGAATTGAGAGATCTAAAAACAAAACTGAGAAATGCAGGTATATTAGCCAGTTAGGTATTTTACTACATAACAAAAGCACAGGTTAACAAATGCGGTATTCTAAAAAATACCGCATTTGTTATTTAAAATCATACTATCAAAAATGGGTAGTGTTTCCACTTTTCGGTATCTCCCCGATACCGCTTACATACAGCTTGTTTTCCTCAGATAGCATCCTCGCCAACTATACTTTTGCTATACACATACAAACAAAAGAATATGGCAAATCAATTTTTAGTTAAGGAAACGATGGCGGATATGCGAGACTTATCTGCTGCTGAAATTACAGCTTTACAAAACGGAACTTATGACGGTGTCCAACTATTAGGCTATTACGAAAAAGGGGATACCCCAGCGTCGATTATTTATCATTATGTAGACCCCCTGAACGATCCTGACCCCGGACCAGAAGACGGTGGAAGTATCGTTCAAATTGGCAGTGTAAAACTCGAACATCGTTTTGTCGGGATGGTTTCATTGAAATACTTTGGGATCCATGATGGAAGCGCTAATGATACCGTTAGGGTTAACAATGCTGTGCTGGCTGTTGAGCGGTATAAGGCGGAAGGATATATCGTGCCCTACACGACGAATCCTATCATGATTGACGGAGTATCACAGGCTGTCCCTGGGAATAATAATACTAGAGGCATCATCCAGAAATCGAATCAGATCGTTTGTTTTGAAGAAGGAGCAAGATTTAAGATTATACCCAACAGCTCTGGAGGATATGCGGGATGGAACTTCTATAAGGTTGAGAATGTTAAAATAGTAAATGGATATATCATTGGTGATGCTGATGTACACATTACACCAAATAATAATATTTGGAAAAGGTGGGAAAGCTTGACCCCATTTAATGTAGGAGACTATATTTATATAAACCGAATGGGATTCAAGGTAAACCAAGCAGGTGTAAGCTCTGCCATTAGACCATTTTATAAAGCTAAAAGTTTAACTGTTGGTACTATCGTTGAAAATGGTAGCTTAAAGCTTGAAGTAGTAAATAATGATTTAGGAGAGTGGGGGCACTGTATAGAAGTAACAGATTGCAAAAATATTGACTTTCATAATTTTCGAGCAGACAAAGCTTGGGGCGACGGTATTTATTTAGGCAATGAAGCAGGTAATACAGATCGAACAAAACATAATACCAATGTTAGTCTATTAGGAAAAACTTATTTTGAATCTTGCCGTAGACAAGGTATATCCGTAATAAGCTGTAATAACTTTTATGCACAGCATCTAGAAGGTTATGATATAAAGGGTGCAGATCCAGAAGCTGTAATTGACTTTGAACCAAACTCACCCACCCAAACCATTAGCGGAGTCGTCGACAATGTTACAGCAATTAAATGCGGGTATTCCGTTTTGTTTGCTTCACAATCCAATGAACTTAAAATACGCATAGGATCCATTCAAAATATTGATTCATTTCTCACCGGGGCACTCCACTTTCAAGGTTTGGGACACTTCCATGAAAACCCCGAAAACTATGTGTACATCGGTAGTTATTATGCGAATAAGTGCCATAAGGCTCCCATTCAGCTTTCCAATTGGTTTGATGGCTACCAATCTTCAATTAGAGTAGATAATGCTTTAATAGACGATTGGTCACCAGATGAAGAAGTAGAGACAAGTATAGTTTATTTTAAAAATATACTGAAGGATGATCAGGGCAATTTGCTCGCATTAAATAAACCAATCACGAATATTGACATTAAAAATTTTGGATTCAATAAAAGAAACTTTGTCAATAGTGCGATCTTCAGGCCTTTCATGATGTATGCAGAAATGCTAATGAGTCCTAATAACTATTTGAGCAATATTAATATTGATTATAACTATTTTGATTATGATGCAATTGAAGATGGTCAAAGCTCATTTACAGTTGATAACAATTCTGTCAGAACATCTAAGAAAGCCGCAACTACAGCCACAAACTCATTTAAAACTAGTTTAGCTACCCAGCCCGTGAAATCTGGAGACCTGCTATATACAACCGCTCCGAGTACTACTTTAAGAATCTTAAGAAGAGGTTTTACCGAGGCTATTGTCATTAATTCATATCAAACTACCGATGCCGCTACTTTTATCTTAAACTTGGGCCTACAGAGTGGTTTTACTGAAGTTGAGGCAATTGGGCTCACGGTTACAGCAAATACCTTTAACCTTCGATATGGCGCCGTGTTCAAATTACAAAGAGTTAATGACTCCAAACTACGTATAACATTGTTATACTATGGAGCTAAAAATATCAACAATATAGCTCTTATAGGCACACCATCAAATACCAATCTATTAGATATTGCATCTGATACTGTTTATGGAAATTCAGATGTATTTTTACATTGGGATTCTTCGCGTGCGAATTTGGTAAATTATCCACCCAATGGCCGCGGAAGTATTATCCAATATACAGACTCATCTACTGGTGCGAAAACATTTTTAGCCTTTGGATATAGTGGTGGAAATGCTATTTTTTATTTGGGTAATAAAGTGGGATCTGCCGTGAATTGGGTAAATATGATTCAGTCGGCTACTACGTCGTTACGAGGACTGGTAAATCAAACAACAGCACTACCGAATATAAATCAGCCCGACCTAAGCAACACTACAGCATCTGATGTAGCTGGGCTAACAGCTTGGATCAATACAAACCTTGTGCCCTTGGTAAATGCCATTAAGACTTCACAAAATGATGAATTGAGCAGTCAGCGTTTTGCTGGGCAGCAAGCGCTCTAATTTTCGGCTTATAATTTGTCAAAATTTGAATGACTTTTTTTTGAAAATGAACAAGTTATTTAGGCTTCACCAGGGCGTAGAAATTTTCAAAGCTTTCACTTTGTTAAAATAAATGTTCATTCAATTAGAGTTTTAATCTGATCTTTTATAAATAAAGCCTTAAAATTTATTTTAAGGCTTATGCACAACCTACTTTATTTTCAGATCCTTTACTTCCCTAATACTTCCACTCAACCTATCAGTATTAAAAAAGTATGAAATTCCATTAAGTTTATTAGATAGCTGATTTAATTTAACTTGGCCTTTCTTTGTATTCTGTTTATTAAGAACGAAAATTATTGCAGGATCAGAAGGAGATCCAAAATCATTTTTAATATCATCAGGCACTGAAGAGTCAGCCTTGATCCCCCTGTAGTAACCACCTATATTTTGAGCATTTTTAATTTCATACATGCTCAAGTATAAATCAAATTGACCTACTGGAATATCAAAAAATCCGACTGGCTTCCCATAAGTGTAAACTTCCTGCTCATTTTCTTTGGAAACACCTATTATCTCAATATCGCAATAAGGTTTAAGTATATTAATTAGTAGTTCACTTGCCGATGCAGTCATACTGCTCACAATAAAATAGACCTTTTTTACTGCACTCAGACCATCAGTTTTTTCAAAATACGACACATTCGATTGTACACTGTAATCTATATCAAATAAAGTCAGCGGGCTGCCATTGCTATAAATAGGTTTATTATTTTCGTCCAAAAGATTATAGTTTTTTAATATTTCTGCCTCTCCCTGTTGCATCTTTGTATTGTAATGCTCACTGTACATAACCTTGCCATTTACAGAAAATGGCGCAATTAGGTTTGCCAAAAAGTTTACTGTTGTTTGATATCCTCCCTGATTGTATCTTAAGTCAACAATCAATTCTGTTATCCCTTTCTGTTCAAATATAAACAAGACAGGGGACAGGTATTTTTCTGAATTCGATAAAGGTGTAAAGCTATTGTAAGCAATGTATCCAATTTTTTTATTTCCCTGTTCCAATATCATGTTTTTTACAACTGGATTTGGTTCATATATTGCTGCATTCAATCGCACTTCTCTTTTTGTGCCATTGCTATTTATGATTTCAAATTTGATAAAAGAAAGGTCAATCGCTTTCTTCCATTGCGTCAGGAAGGATTGCTTGGAAGGAACTGGTAATCCATTAATGGATACAATTTGGTCACCTCTTTTAAGCCCCGACTTCCCACTGGGCGAATTTGGATCAACGTATATTAATCTAATGACATTGTCTCTTATCCCTATGGAAAGACCAAAGGGGTTATAAAGATTATATTCTGTATCTGAGTCATTAGTGGCTGATATTTGGGATATGATGGAAGAATATTTCGGAGCTGTTGGGTTAAATGGATTATACTCATAAGGTTCATTTTTCGCAGCAATTTTCGGAAAGCGTGTTATTTCAAAAATTTCATTCTTATACATCGAAATTTCATCCGCCCCGGGTTTATAAAAACTTTGGGGATTGAAATGACCAATTGCCGGCAATTGGTCATTCCATAGATAAACGTCTTGAGCAAGCCGGAAGATAGTATCTAGATTTTCACTTATCCTTTTTCGCTCTACGGGTATTTGGGGGATTTCATCGTCTTTCTTATTGCATGACTGCATCATGTTAACGGTAAAAACCAATAGAAAAAAAACTAGTATCCTAGCCATCATTAGTAACTCTCGTCGGACCTAAGTGCATTATAATGGTCAATTACTTTTGGAAGAATATAGTAATTTTCACTGCTTTTCATATCAAAACGTGTGTAATCCCTAGACGTGCGTGCATCCGAACCGTATTTAACAAAGTAAAATACCTTTTTATTCTCAATCAGCTTGCTAGCCGTCGGATGTTTAAGCCGTAATGTGTCAACCCTTTTTCCTTGATCCCACGATCCTTTCCAGTCATACGTGCTTTTTGTACCATAGCTACGTTCATATAGATAAGGGACAAAAATAGGTGTATCATCTAATGGAAATTTCCCTAATGGATCTTTATAAAAACTCATGTAAATATCCGAATCTGTAAATCTGGGATTGCTGACGTTTTCATCCTTTTCCCATTTACTGTTCTTATACTCTATCCGTACATAAGGTTTTTCAAAGGGGCCATAGTTGATCTGAAAAGGAGCTTCAACCAACTTATTGGTACTATTTAATTCTGCCAGCTGGAAGGCTATCGGAATGCCGGGACTTGTTTTGGAATAGGTTTTATTGGCACTCAGTACCTGTATAAATCCTCCCAGTCCGTTTATCATTTCAGCAGCAGATTTATCCGTCCCGATCCCGGTATATTTAACTTTTATTGTAGCTTCATTAATGACTGCTTTATCCTGCTCTGTCATATTTCTGTCTATACCTATAAAATTTCCTATAATCCCCAACTGTTTATATACTGCATTAAAAAGATTTTGCATACTGGCCCCAGATTCGATGATCATTATCCCCATTCGTCCATAAGTAACACTTTTAACATAAACTGGCACTTTCCCTCCTGTAATGGTATTCATATTCAGTCCGGTCGGATCAAATAGCTCATTAGGCTTTGGTATATCTGTATCAACAGTAAAATTGTGTTGAAAAAATTTGATCTTAATAGCTGATTTAGATACAATTAAATGATTCTCACCTTGCTTGATCGTATTCGTATTGATTAAAAACGCGTCCAAACCTTTTTGATAACCATATAAAGTTTTCAGTTCTTCATAAACCCTAAAAGTATCCAATGATACGTCAAGCGACGCTGCCCCCACTTCACCTGGATTAACTTTTTCAAGGTCTGCAAGTGCTGCATTGACCAAGGCTATTCCCGATGTTGGCTTTGCGATAGCGGTTTTTGCAACAGCATATCCCGAGACAGGCAAAGATGTAGAGATGGTAATCGGACGGATACCATTTGAGATTCCTTTTAGCATTTGTGGAGAAAAATTACCCTCTAAACTTCTTCCATCCAATATGGCTCCCGGAAAAATATTTAGAGCCATCGATCCGTCTGCAATGGTAAACATATTTGCCTTATATTTTCGATGAAGGGTAAGAAAGACTTGACTTGGTTCACGTGGATTGGATTTCTGGGTAATAGAATCTGGACCATCCTTACTTGTACCCCCTGAGCCCGCTCTTAATCTCGGCGGATCCTCTGCTCCAGATGTTGGTGTGGAGCTGTTCGCCTTTTTTCTCGATCCAGGTACTTTATTTCCTTCAGTGGGTACATTTGATTTCGATTCTACTGTAAACCCATTGATGACAGGCGAACTGAGCTGATCTAGCACCTGATATTTAGCTGATACCGGTGCATCAGAATCCAGATCTAATGTGGAACAGCCAACGACAGAGCACAGTAAAGAAAATACAGCAATATTCTTCCACATTCTCCTAGGGAGAATTTCCATTTTTACTATTTTCATAGAATTATTTTATGATAATTATGCTATATTACTGCTCATTCTGTTGTGTACCCTCTTGGAAAGCCATTACTCAAGGCCCATTTTCCTGTTCGCTTATACTTAACATTTCCCTTTTCATCGAAAATGGTATAACTGGCGATTACCTCATCACCTTGAATATTATAGTCGGTTATTCTTACGGAATAATCAGCAGGGATATTGCTCGATTTTTTTAGGTCATTCTGCCAGACAATATCTTTTTTACCTGCCCATTCATCTTCTACACTTGTAACGATCTGTACCCGCGAAATAAGTCCATCACTTCGAAAAGCCATATCTTCAAAATTATTAATTGGAATATATTGCCCTCCACTTCCACTAGGATAAGAGGCTAAATTGGCATCAATATCTTTGGTATAGCGGATCGTAAAATCCCTTTCATAGCAGACCAACTGTGTTCCACGCTGCCCCAGTCCCATAAATCCGCCACCACGATTAAGATCATAATCCGTTCCCTCGCGTACCAGTAGGGTATTTTGATACCAGTGTACAACATTATT
Organism: Sphingobacterium sp. BIGb0165; assembly: GCF_024810095.1. Lineage (NCBI taxonomy): Bacteria > Pseudomonadati > Bacteroidota > Sphingobacteriia > Sphingobacteriales > Sphingobacteriaceae > Sphingobacterium > Sphingobacterium sp. BIGb0165. Next base: position 10,738 of record NZ_JANUEB010000014.1, read on the forward strand.
ATAATCTACAATTGTCCAATCTTCTGGCTTTTCAATTTTATACTTTTTGGTATAGAATTTTTTTGTGTCTAAATTGATATTGGCTAGTAACTGGATGTATTTTTTTTGAATTTTCACATCATCCATTACAATCTTTAGCACTAGAGTTGCGTCATTGATACTGATATATTTATTCGGTGTAGCCACACCTGTTATTACCATAGCTGCTTCTGAAGGGATTTCTGCCGGATCTATCGTCGGACAGACCTCTGCGAAAATTGTCTTGCCTTCTTTGTTGTCAACCCGGATCTCAAGCTTATTGTCCAATGTATTGACAACATAATATTGGTTACCAATACTGTCCTTGACCGCTGTTGTCCGCCATTTTTCATTTTTCTTTTCGGGTTCGATTGTACCGGGTGTATCTTTCCCACAGGAGAATATCATCACAGTGAATAACAAGATTACACTTATCTCCACTGCACCTTTATAACTTCTTTTAATATCCATAATCGAAATGTTGTTAAAAATCTATCTTAAATGTTGTTTTAAACTTGGAGTTATCTTTTAGATATTTTGCTGTGTAAAAAATCGGTACCCCAGGATCGCTTGCTGTAAATGTCCCTACATTCTGTGAAATAAAATCTGATACACCGTCGGGATTCGGATTGATCAATAACTGGATCACATTATTCCCCATAGTACTGCCTAGCAGATATATCGTAATACGACAGTTCGCAAAAAGCGATTTTTCTTCCTGCGTATAGGATTCCGTCGATTTCTTCAAAATCTTCTTCACTACTTTTTCAAATACGCTCTTCATCTGGGAACTAAAGTTATTTGATTCCAGGACTAATAAACCAAATCTACCATAAGTTACGGAATTGATGTATACCGGAGAAAGACCATTGAAAACATTTGGCGGAATAGCTGACATATCTATAAGCTCCCCTGCAAGCGGATCGGACATATTATAGGTGAAATTCTCAACTGTATAGCTCGCCATAAGTTTGGTTGAATAGTATTCCCCACTAGAACTGTAGTCAAACGACGAATTAGTGGATGAGAATAATTTACTCTGGTTCACATTATATCCAAAAGCAAATTTTACCTCGCTATAGTTCGAAAATGCCGCCATGTAATCCGAATAATTTATAATATTTGTACCCAGAAAGTCGGGTGCCATAAGTGCATTCCTTAAAAAGATACGGCTGTTCGAAAGACTTGGACGATCAATTGTACCTATGGATAGGCTGGACGGAAAAGAGAGGTCAACACTTATCGGAGCACTCTGGTAGTCCGAAAAGGTAGCAAACTGATCGGACGCTATCGAAGCAGCGTGCAGGATTGACCCCGGATAAATATAACCCGCATTTCCAGGAGTAACCACCATCTTGTCCGATTCGTAAAAACCCGTTTTGCCATTGCCGTTTGACCAGATGCTATCTCTCAAATGTATCAGATCCAGCGATTTCCTTTTGTCCAGTAACGACTTTAGTTCTGTACTTTTTCCTCCGAGTATGACCGGAGCTATGGGGTCAATCTTCAGATGGCTAAAATAATCAGACAGTTTGCCTGTTGTTTTTTGTACTGGAGCGCTTTCTGTTATTGGGTGTTCTTTTTTACAGCCCAATAACAGGATGCAGAAAGAAAAGAGGATGAGATTCTTTTTTATCATAACGGCCAACTTGGTCGGTAATTAATTTGCGACATTAATTTTAAATTGATTTCTAAAGGTTTCAAAGTTGTCAAGGTAATTTAAAGTATAATACAATATCTCCCCACGGCTATCTTTGCTAAAAGCACCACTCCCTGCCAAAACTTCAGCAAATCCAGGCAAACCGGTCACGATCGCCTTAACAATGGATTCTCCTTTTGGCCCGATAAGATATACCTTCATCCTGGAGTTCTGAATAGTGGCCTTCTGCTCCTTTGTCAGACGTAAATTCAATGCTGCTGAAAACTTCGAACCTAAGCTGTCTTTCGATGAAATACTCAGCATATCTGCGGCCAGGGTCAGACCGACATTGATCGTCTTTTGCACCATCGTGTAAGAAGAGTCTGATTCCATAATAAATATCCCTTTTCTTCCATAGGTAACCGAACTGACAATAACGGGTCTGATATTGTTAAAAACGGACATATTAAAATTTTCCTTTAGGAAAGGCTTTTCAATGGGAGGCTCAATGGCCACAGAAAAGTTTTCCTGTGTAAACTCGGCACGTACAATTGTTTTAAATGTCGATTTGTCTAAGGAATCGAGATAGCTTCCAGTAAGAACTTTTGCCAAATTAAAATTTATCCCAAAGGATTTTTTCAATTCTTCCGACTTTCTAAATTGGCTCTGCTCATAGGTAAAGGATTGGAGTTGATCGGTTCCACCATGTTCTAGAGCCGTCTGAATATAATTGTTTTCCGCCGACTTCGAAGGTATTATCGTTCTAGAGATGCTGTCCGTGGGAAAATTTGCATACATAGTAATCGGATTTCTATAAGTGGAAGGTATGAGTTCAGGGAGAACCTTTTCAACATCGATCGCTTTGTCTCCTTTTAATATAGCTCCCAGGTATAATTGCCTTCTAGTTTCGGGCAGTATTGCCGGAATGTCGGTTGTTTCGTAAAAAGTCGTTTTACCTTTGCCATTTGCCCAGACACTGTCCCGTAGGAAGGTAAGCGAATTCCGCTTTTTCCGGTTAATAAATCCCTTTTTTCCGATGCTGTCAAAACTCGTTAGATTAATGACCGTCGGCTCAAAGCGGTAGGTTTTAAACCCTTCAAACTGTCCTTTGACTTCATGTCCCTCACCGGGTACAATCTCTTTCATTTTAGAACAGGAGGCCAGAAGACCGATAACTGTCATAAAGATAATTGGTTTTGCAATTTTTCTCATAATCATTTGGTTAAATATACATATGATGAGTATTCTATCCTCCCGTTAAAGCGTTTTAACTAAAAGAGAGTTAATACTGATCGTTTTGCGATAAATTATAAAATGAAATTAAAAAATATATTTTATATTAGTTGCTATTTATTTAATAAACTACACAATTGTGTATAAAATATTAATACGAAATACTATTTGTTATTTTTAATGAAACATATTTTTTTTAATGGTCAAATATTCGTTGATAAGATGATCGGTAGTATAAATTGTCCCGATAAAATTATTTTTTAAGGAATTAAAAAATGATGACAATGACGAGCGTGAGGTTATATAAATGGAGGAGTGACCTGTTTAGATCATAGTTACTAAGAGGTGTTGGCAGAGAAGCTATTAGGAAGCGATCAAGAGGATCATCCAAAGAAAAAAAATCAGAAATAAAACTAATAATTATTTTGGATCATATTATACTGGTTCAGATAATTCGAAAGATGAAAACGAGAAAGATACTTATGTCCAAAATCTGGTCACATTTAAGTTAAAATGCTATGAATAAGATAAGAACTTTTCAAGTGATACTTCTATTGACTCTCATAATTATTATTATAAATGCATGCGACTTTATCGCTGCAGGTAGTAGTAACCTAATGGCTGAAAGGTACCAATTTGAGATCTCAAAAGATTCACTGACGCAGAGGATTAAATTGTTTAATGCTTCGCAAAACTCAAAATCCCAAGATTCTATATTTAAAATTGATAAAGACAGTCTCTATTTTTAAGAGGGGTATATTGATGATGATAAAAACGGTGAAAGTTATTTTGTATTAATTCCAAACTCATCTGAATCAAATACAAAATTATTGCTTATATCTGTTAAAAATCGTGATGGTAGAGTGATAGGAATTAATCACAAGCCTGAAAATAAAGAGGAGATTATAGTAAGAAAAACTGTGATAAAAAACTTTGAAAATCGGATCTTAAATAATTTAAGTTTGAAGTACCATCATTTAGGAAATGCGATGGATAAAGACTATTAATATATTTTTAGAGCTTAGGACCGCTAGCAAATTTTTCTTTTGTAACCTTTCCTTCTACCGGTTAGAGGGAAGCTTTTTTGTTTGGAGTATTTGTTCAGAGTCTCGAGAATGAAATAGACTTTTCGGTATCTCCCCGATACCGCTTACATACTCCTAGTTTTCCTCAGATAGCCTCATCAAGAGCCATAGTTTTGCTATACACATACAAACAAAAGAATATGGCAAATCAATTTTTAGTTAAAGAAACAATGGCAGCTATGCGAGGCTTATCTGCTGCTGAAATTACAGCTTTACAAAGCGGAACTTATGAGGGAGTTCAGCTATTAGGCTATTATGAAAAAGGGGATACCCCGGCACCGATTAATTATTATCTAGCCCCAACGACTCCCGATCCCAGAGAAGATGATGGCGGAAGCATAATCTCAGTGGGGACAACAAAGTTGCTGCACACTTTTGAAACAGTCATAGATGTACGGTATTTTGGTTTGCGGAGCGGCGCTGCCTACATTAATGATCCACAGCTTGTCAATAACATCTTTGTCCATAATGCTGGCAAAGAGATTCTGTTTGACTACAACACAGACTTTACGATGGATATGGGAATTGGCTGGAACGACGGGACAATTAAAGTAGTAAATAATACCAATGTTATTATCAACGGGGTGATACGGCATCGGCCGAGTACAAATGGCAATGCCAGTATGTTTCTGGTTCGAAACGCAACCAATGTATCTTTTGAAGGTACGGGAACGCTCATCGGATACAAACATAAAAGGCCCGCAGCAGGTCTTAATATCTATTACAAGCATTTTGACCGGTTTAATGGTAACTATCAATTGGGAGACTATGTTACCCTAAATTCTTATGGTTATAAAGTAATACAGCTTGGCCGCATGGAGAAGGATCCAAGTGTCACCAAGAGTTCAGTAATCGGAGATAAATTTTTACTAGGAACGCCTTCGGGATCATCCGAAGAGAACCAGTTTATGAAGCTAGAGCTTATTGAAGAAAAACTAGGAGAGTGGGGACATGGTATCTATATTTATTCATCAAGCAATGTACGTATCAGTGACCTGACTTTACGCGAGTTTTGGGGCGACGGATCGGCTGTGGGCGGTGATGAAGATCAGGGCAACAACAAACCGAGTGAAATGGTTAAATATCATAACGTTCAATTTATTGACAATAGGAGACAGGGGCTATCCCTGATAAACTGTAGTACGATTGAAGTTGACCATTGCTTATTTTCTCAAACCTACGGGACACTTCCTATGGCAGGGATAGACCTTGAGCCCAATCCAAATAAAGATGGCAAAATTAAGGTAGGAAAGGTTATCGATGTGAAAATTACCAACTCGGTCTTTACCGATAATTATCAGGCATTGGCGATGTACAATCCATTTCCGTTAGAAACATCTAGGATTGATCATATTTATCTCGAAAATAATGAAATGCGTGATAATTTGATCAGCAATCTAGGAGTAGCAAGAGCTGGTAATGTTACCGTTGCGGGACTTCGGTCTTATCCAACAAAAATTGGCAACTATTCAGGAGATGTTTCCGTTTGTGCGGCGTCTTTTCAGATGAACAACTCCTATATCGAATCTGATGCGAGCTATAGTACTGGGCAGACTAATTTACACGTAATCAATCTAAGCAATACTTTTACTGATTTATCTTTAATGAAAAGATTTTGGGTCAACAACACCGAATTGAGAGGATTAAATGGCGTCAAACTAAGCTTTCTTAATATTCCATTTGCTTGTCCGGATCTTGATATCAAGCTTGATCATGTTTCTGTCTACGATGTTGGCGTTTGTACGGTAGCAACGGGAAATACTGTAACCCAGTTGAAGTCTTTGGCCTTTGAAAACTGTTATTTTAGAGGTTATGCGGGATATCTGGGTTCAAAAAACATTGCAATGGAAAAGTTGGATTATATCAATAATACGTTCGATTTGCGATCGAGACCCAATGTTGTTAATGAATCGCTGATCAATGTCCCCGTAGGGTGTCAGCTGGCTAATATCGTCGGAAATACATTCAACGGATTGGAGCCGATAGCCGAACAGTCAGATAATAGCCTTATTACCATACGGAATACAGGAGCTGGGGTACGGGCCAATATTTTACGTAATATATTTAAGAATATTGGTAAAGTCAATTATCCGATTATTGAGACGCTCGGAGGAAATAGCACACCTACTTTTGTGATTGAATCCAACTCTTTTATCGATTGTTATGTCAATAACTATTTTAGAGTGAATAGGGGCAATCATGGATTTCATTTTATAGTGAATAATGTATTTACACGAGCCTCCGTTGAGGATACGATCAATGCATTGGGGACTACACTTGCTACTGGTTTTAGATTATTTATCAATATGAATGTATTTCAGTTGGCTCTAAATAAAAATATTGTGGCTCCAGTACTCTATTCAGGCTATGCTATTGCACAGGCCAATACCATTAATCATCTATTCCGGTATAAAAATGAAGATGTATTGGGTAATGCCTCAGATCTTGCAAAGGGCCTGGTCAATCAGTCTGCTGTTGCTCTTGACAGTGCCGTCCTGCCCGGAGTAAGTTATACACAATCGGAAGTGCAAGGTATATTGACTGAATTGCGAGACTTGAAGACCAAGCTGCGAACAGCAGGAGTTTTGGCACACTAGTCACTCAACAAGCATAGAAGATATAAATGCGGTACTCCAAAAAGTACCGCATTTTGTGTTCAACGTAATCTCACTAAAATGGATAACGTTGTGTACTTTTCGGTATGTCCCACATACCGCTTACATACACCTTGTTTTCCTCAGATAGCGCTCTCGTCAAATATACTTTTGCTATACACATAAAAACAAAAGAATATGGCAAATCAATTTTTAATTAAAGAAACAATGGCAGCTATGCAAGGCTTATCAGCCGCTGAAATCACAGCTTTACAAAACGGGACCTACGACGGAGTACAACTATTGGGCTATTACGAAAAAGGGGATGCTCCAGTACTGCTTATCTAGTATTACGTTAACGCACAGCTTGGCTCGAATCTTGCGTGAATAGCCAATAGAATGGGGACAAATGCCCATGCAGGATTAAGAACTGGGAGCTTAACAGTGAATAAGTCTTAGATGCAAAAAGAACAAATAATAGAGCAATTAAAAGAGTTTTATCCGGCAGGTGTTTCCTTGGATGATACAGAGACTTATGTTGGGTCGGAAGCTTTTAATAATCGGAAACTATGTATCGAATCAGCATGGTCAGACCGTAGGCAATGGGAGCAGTTGAAAGATTCCCTATCCGATCTTTCTGCTGAAATCTGGGATTACTCCTTTATGGGAGGAAGTCCGTCGTATCACTTTTCCTTTAGCCAGCAGCAAAATGATAACACCTTATACTCTTTATTTGTTAGTGTTATTTTACCCTATTATGCAATCAGGATTATGGATCTGTCCAACTTGGATAAATCGTTTAATTCTGTGAGCGATGCCGATTTCTATGTATCTGAAAAGCTGGGGAATAAAGTGAAAATTGTTTTCCCTCTGCATCGTATTATTAAGGATGAGGCTTTGCTGCAAGCTAAGATTGATATCTTTGAAGCAGATGGTGAAAACCCTCTATCAATACAGCATCTTTTGTTCTCTACAATTGAAACATAATTCCTAACAGAATTTAACTCCTTTAATCCCGCTCGTGTAATGAATTGGAAATATTATTCTTTAATCCACTCCATTCAACGAGTTACTGGAGGTGGTCTATACAGGCGAGGCATAATTTAATTTTTTATGACCTTCTCTAATTCAAATATTGTTTGAGAACCGTCTATATTGATGTATTCCAATTTTAAGAATCCATATTTTTCATTAAAATACGAAGTCAAAAATGTCTTCCCCAGTTGGCTGTTGGCAGTTGCCCTTGAAACAACGCATTTAATCTCTCCAAACTTTGTTTTTAATTTTTTACGCTCAAGTATTTCATAAATGTAATCATTTTCTATACGTCCTACCCATTTTTTCCACCTGACATTTGACCAATGATCTCCTATGCTCAAATGCCAATTCCATTTTTTACCATTTTTAGTGGGAAATGAAATATATGGAAATGGATTTAGCTCTAGAATGGAAAAAAGTGCAAATCGAGGAGGATGTATCCAAATGTTCTTTTTATTTTCAATTACCCCAGTTATTTCTTTTCCAATTGATTGTCCTCCGGTATTTAAGAAGTTATAGAGGAAATTAGTTTGATTGTAGTCTGGTATACTCGCTTTGAAAGCATTGCCATTCAGTGGTATTATTGTAACATTAAGAATGGTAGAATCATTCTTTCTTTCTATTGGGATGAATTCCCATTCATTCGTTGTTTTTCCTGATTTGCCTATTTTTCCGATGAAATATTCCTGTTTATCAATCCCGATGTGCTTATAGCTATAGATTAACTTTGTTCCAGTGACATAAATTTCGTTATCGAGATTGTATTTATTCTCGTCAACATTCGTTGAGTCAAATTTTTCTACTAAAATTCCATCGTTGTCGATCATGAATTTTGGAGCAACCCTTGTCTTGCAGGAAGCAATAAGAATTGAGATAATAATTATTGATACTAATTTTGTTTTCATTTGATATGCTAATTTACATTCAAATTTAACCTCGATCTACTATTAGGAATTGTAAAAATGTAAACTTAAATAATCAGCCAAACGACTTTATTATTGCCTTGAGTCTGCTTAAAAAAATCTTTGGGTTTATAGGACGTCAATAATTTAAAATACTTGTTGAAATGAGCCTGATCGAAAAAGGAATTTTCATAGGTTAATTTTGTGAGAGTCTCATCCACAACATGACTTTTGATTGCATTACGAAATCTCGATATTGTCCTAAATTCAGTCGGCGATTTCCCTATACCATCTTTAAAATAATTGCTGATATATTGTCGGGAAAGATTTAGCTCAAATGAAATTTCACTAATTGTTTGATTACTGTTTAATCTCTTAATCAGATCCACTAATAGACGGTCAATTTCAGAGCAAATTCTATTGGCTAGGAATTTCTCAATTTCAATATTTATATCCTTGCCTCCTTGATTATCAGAAATTTTATTGAACTCCTTTTTTAAGAGATGATTGTCGCAATCAAAAATTGTTTTAGTTTGGGAGTTTTTGATTACTTCTGGGAAAAGGCAAGCCAAAGCGCCAGGTTTTAAATAGAGAGTAATCTCTTCTACAGGGTCTAAATACCTAATTTCCAAGGGTCGTTTGTATTGAGTGATTACACTCAATAGTGAGTTCCCCTCTGATTTTGTAATATGAATAATTTCATCCTTTATTTGAACAGAACCATTTTTAATAAACGTAACGATAGTATAGTTATTTGGAAAAGTTAGATAGTGTGGTAATTTTTCATCTTTTGCTGATAAATAATAGTAGCCCTCAATGTAATTAAGTAATTTTTCATTTTGTGGAGATCTAAATTCTATCATACCAACCTAAGATTAATCAGTAAATTTTAGTAAAAGTCATTAAAGTGATACTTCCATTTTATTCGGAATATGTAGAATTAAGATACATCAAATCACCCTATAAATGGAAATGTCTGAAATATTTTTTTATTTATCGTCTCCTATTGGATCAATAACAGGCTGAAATCAATGCGGTGGAAGCCCTAAGTTACATAGAAAGAGATGTAAGTAACACATTTATAAGTAACACATTTATAAGTAACACATTTATATATTGAGTTACCCATTTTTTAACTATCAAGGCTTTCGCTGTAAACCGTCCTTAAAACTCTTTAAGAACTCCTTGTCGTTTAATAGTGACTCCTTGTCAATCATACTCTTATAAAGTTAGTAAATAAAAAATGCGAAGTCCTTTCAAACTCCGCATTTCTATAAATTACACACTTTATGAGACAGTATCTTTCTTTATCGACCCCAAGAATTCTTGCACGTATATTGTCTTTCGGTTACCTACTAATATTTTTTTTCTTCGTTCTTTTCGTCGGACTGTAATTACAGGCTTTGTTTTCTGTATATTCAATTTTATATTCAGACAGAAGCTGTGCAATTATTTCGTTGGTTTCATTTTCGTTCAATCCTATTTTTTCTCCGAGGTCAATTTCGTTTAGGTGACCAGCATTGTCTATTAGTGCTTTGTAATATTTCTCTTTATTTTCCATAATTATATCTTTTTTTGTACAGCGATCATCATATGGGGACTGAATGGTAGAAGATAACTGTCATTTTCAGTTATTTGGATAAGTTCTATCAATCCTTTCCGCCTTCTGCAGTTCATCATATTAGCAAAAAAGTCTTTGTCCAGCCACGCCATGCCTTCAACCGCATAGGTATTAAGATAGGTTAATTGTTGATTTATAAATTCATCCTTTAGCTGTTCAGGTTTATGATAAAATGCTTCGGCTAAAAGCCAGGGGAAATCATCGGGCGGATTATGTTTGCCAACTGTCAGTTCTTGTTTACACATTTCAAAAAATGACTTTTTGTGAATTAAGCCATTTAAAAGACCTGCCAAAGTTGATGCAGTATAATTAATGGCGAAACCTAATATAATTCCGTTGTTTTTCAAAACTCGTTTGGCTTCAAAAATGGCTAAATCCCTGTCTTCTTTCTTTTGAAGGTGATAAAGAGGGCCGTGTAGTATAATAAGGTCTGCATAGTTATTTGAGAATTCCAATTTTCGAGATTCTCCTATGTGTACAGAAAATTTGTTTTTCAATTTATTAGCTCTGTTTCGGGCTATTTTTATATGTTTTGAAACTGGCTCTACCAAATGAACCTTATGTCCTTTCTTTGCAAGCCATTCCGAATACTTTCCTGTACCGCCACCGATATCAATTATTGTTAAAGGTGAAGATAAAATATGTTTTTCTATAAGTGATTTGATTCTTTCAAACTCAAATACACCCATTCCCTTATCAAGTCGGGTTTCTTCGGATGCTTTATTGTAGAATATCTCTATTTCTCTACTTATTAACTGTTTACTATTCATTATATTCCTTGTATTATCATCATTTTTGGATGCTGAATACATCGTAAAATGATGAGACAATCGACTCACTAATCAATTGTTTGTTTATGATTTAATAAAATAAGTGGATACAATTATCTGTGCAGTAAAATCAAAAGATTTCATGCATTAATTACTCTTTTTCGAGTTCGTCTTTTTTTGTTAAGACGCAGATAATATGTTAGATATAGTATAACAGACTACAAAAATAGAAATTTTTTACAACTTATTCCTTTTAATTACATAGAAATTTTCTGCTCTTTGGTCTTGACGAACAGTAAAAATGCTATTTATAATCTTCTCCTTTTCTTTTTTCTTCATTCGTTTGGTGACCTCCCCCCGCAAAACAGGACATTTTAAAAGTAGAGAATTCGGGCATGAATTGCTAATTTTAAATAGGAGGAAAAACGATGAAAAGATCAAAGTTTACCGAGGCACAGATAGCTTTCGCACTACGTCAGTCCGAGACCCAAGTGGAAGAAATATGCCGACAAATGGACTTTCCACAGGCGACATTTTTCAACTGGAAGAAAAAATACGGTGGTTTAGGTGTTCCTGAATTGCACAAATTGCGGCAGCTGGAAGAGGAGAATGCCCAGGACAATTCTCCATTTTTTACGTTCGGCGGCATGAAGGTGCCGCTCTCCAGACGTTTATAATAAAGTACAAAGCCTCCTTTTTCCCAGTGCAGCAGCTTCATATGCGTACGGCTACGGTTCAAAAATACGAAAACCTCACCGCTGGTAGCCTGACGCTGCATCCCTGAACCGATCAGTCCGCAGAGCCCGTCGAATGATTTTCGCATGTCGCAAAAGCCATCATAAAGATAAAAATGGTGCGAGGATCCCAGTGCAAACATCAGTAAAGACGGATCAGCTGTAATAAAAGGGCAAGATCATTTTCAGTCTTTATACGCACACCATTGGGATAAATAATCTCAACATCGCTCTTTCTTGGGCCTTATCAATTGTTATAAAGCTGCCGCCGCCTGTGTGATTTTCTTTACTGCGAGAAAACCAATAATAAAAGGTCGCTTCATTGATCCCATTTTCCATACAGTAAGCTTTCTTACTTTTTCCGCTTTGCTGCCAGTCTGCTATCATAGACAGCATACGCTACGTTTTTCTTGAATGTTATTCATAGCAACAAAGCTAACAACCGTGGTAATCTAAGTCAATATGTACTTGGTAGGACGGATACATATATACAGCGTATCTTCCGAAGGATTATTATATACCTATTTAGATGACCAATTCCAGCAACAAGGGCAGGGACAGTCGCAAGATCTGTTAAAATGCAAGAATCTAGTGTTGAGCAATATCAGTATCAATAAAATTCAGACGACTGTCAATGGTGAGGGGCTAAGGGTACAGGGAGAAGCTTTCTGTTCACATGATGATATTACAATGTCCGATATTTATATTAGCAATAGTCAGAGCACCGGAGTTTTGGCTACCTATTCCAATCGGATTACAGTTAACAATTTAAAGATTGATAAGATCAATACCTCTCGCGGAATGCAGTTTACGCTATGCAATGATATTCACGTACAGGGAGGTTATATCTCCAATATCGGTAATTATGGAGCAGGCTTTACAGATTGCAAAGATGTACTTATTAGCGGTTTGAAGATTACAAATCCGGGTGTATCGGCGTTCTATTTTAATAATGCTACCGATGCGGTTAAAATAATAGGCTGTACCACTAGGGATAATAAGAGCCCTAAGCTGATGAGTAAGTCAGTAATTGTTGAGTCTAACTTGCCCGCTCGAAATCCCAAGTATATTATAGCTGATAATGATTTTGAGGATGCCGTTGGCAATAAAATTACGATACAGAATGGCGTAATACAGGATCGGATGAAAATCTCAAACAATGTAGGTATTTAAGGTAAATAGAATGAATTATATCGTAAGATAAAGGACTGACCTTTTTCTATGGTTAGGGTTTGATCAACATTTTCTAGGAAATGATCAATAGTTATCTACTCAGATTCGAACGAACTCGCCCCAGCCACTTTTAAACCTCATTTTCAAGTATATTATAAATTACTGCCGTAATTAAGCCACAAAAATTACTTGCTAAATCATGGCTGTAATCACACTCTAACGACCTCAAAGAACATCCATAACTCTGTAATGTCAGCCATACGAATTAATAAATTATTAAAATTTCTTAATACTTTTATCTTTATTACCACTAATGAAATAAACAATATGAGAACTAATTTTAAAAACTCAACATATTTTGAAAATTACATCGCATTAAATAATGAGGACATTGAATTCTATGAACAGGCACTACAATCTGGAGCTACCAAGGAAGACAGGATTCCGGCTGTCAACCGCCAGATTTTTACAACAAGTCTTCATACAACAATCGCGAAATATTCTGCTGGATATCCTATCCCTGAAATCCAGGTGGATTTTTTAAAAGTTATAGATAGATTAAAAACAGGATGGCAAAGCGGAACTTCAGGTATCAAGTTTGATGATTATATATTAATGCTTTGGATGCTCTCATTAGGAGTATTATTGGATACTGACGAAGAGAATTTTAAAAAAATAACTGCTGTATTGGACGAGAATAATCATAAAGATTATATTTATGATATTATTATTGCTTCTAAACTTTCCGGCAGAGCTACTGATTCTCCATTGACATATACCAAAGAATTTGGTTTTCTAAAAGATTTTTATGTCACTAGAGACATTAATGAATTGAAGAATTACCTGGACACCAAATGGTACAAAAAAATGAAATCAACTTATTGGTTTGATAATGATAAAAACAAAAATGAAGTATTCTTCGGATATTGGAGTTTTGAAAGCGGAGCTCTAGTTAAAATCTTAGGTTTAGATGATACTAATCTAAAACAACATCAATACTATCCTTACGATGTGGTTCACTGGAAATGATGTCACATGAAATATGTAGAAGATATTGAACTTCTTGTCGCAAATTAGACCGACAGAGATTTCATGATTCAGTATCTCAATACTGTATCACATGATCCGTTCATGTACGAAGATACGTATTTCAGAATGCCCGACGAGCGTCAGGATATGGTCTGGCTGGCCATGTTAGATAACCTTATCGAAAAAGGATATGCTTTTGAAATTGATTGGAAAGAAAATTACAGTTCTGTGAATTCCATTATTCAAAATTTACTATTAAAGTGGGGAAGTTCAAGGGAACACAATGATGATGCTCATTTATATGGTTTAGATACAGACGCATTTTTTCCAAAGATAAACTCAATCCTTGAAAGTTTAAATTACATCATTTTTAATCTGGATATTGATAGTGACAGCTATTTAATCGTAATGGCTCCAGCTGAATATCAACAGCAGCTTTTATCCCTGGATCCCAGGATTAAAAAATATTGAAATTGCAATAACCTACCACCGGTAGGCAAACAAGTCCTATCGGGGAAACTTCAAGCGTTCCCAGTTTTCGCTTTCCTGTGTTTTTCACTTGTTCTGTTCATAATCGGAGAATGATTAATTTGAGAAAACAGGCTCAAAGGGTACGCAAGCATCAAGCCTGCTCCGGCTAACGCCGTATGCTGCAAAAATTCTCTTCTTGACGATTGTTTATTGCTCTTTTCCATTGGATTAACATTTTTGTCGATAACTATTCGCCCGTTTTTAGGGCTTTTTGAGTGGTTTCAGCGTATATTCCTCTCCAGGCGCTAACACAATCACGCGTTCAGGATTTTTGACCAATCTTTTTAGTTTTTCAGGATCTGCGTTAAATGGCGTGAAATCGGGTGCATCAATTGTTCCCCAATGTGACAATAACAGTGGCGTATCTGGATATGCATTTGCTATTTTAAGTGCACCTTCGAGCGTAAAGTGCCATTCATTGTCCGAAAAATCAAAGAATATAGCGTCCGGCGCAGGGAGGTTGAGATGCTCTTGCATTAGTCTTGAATCTCCTTGTGCCCATATCGTGCCATCGGGTGTATCGAGGAGGAATCCGGCGAAATCTTCTTTCAAAAAATTCCTTGTCCGAGTGGGGTTTTGATTCTGCCAATCATGATCGGCAGGCGTTAGCCTAACCTTTACCTGTCTAACTTTAAACTGGTCACCAATGCGGTGTCCTTTCGATCTAAAACCTTCGTTTTTCATTAATGAATCAACGTAGACTGTAGAATGGAATATCTTGGTGACAGGGGACAGTTCTTTTAACGTTGGGATACTGTAATGATCATTATCGCTATGGGTTATCAATACGGCATCCAGATGGGGGATGTCTTTGGGTTCTATAGGCGAATTGAACAGCACGGGCATATCAAATCCTTTTAATAATGGGTCTACCATCAGCGTAGTTCCACGGCTGTTTATAAAAAAGCCGCCATTGCCCATCCATCGGATAACTGTTTTATCGGATTTTTGAAATGCTTCGGCTCCAAATGGCTTTGGAGCAGGTGGAGTAGCCTGATATTTTTTATTAGCTGGCACCTTTTTGAAAATTTGTACCGCAGCATCCGGATCTAGCGCATCCATATCTACAAGTTTTAATGCCTTGACCATGTGGAGCGTGGTTGTTTTGTACTTGAGGAAATGCTCGGTTTTTAAATGGGATTGGTAGGCCTCCTGGTCTTTGTACATTTCCAATATCCGTACCTGCGTTGGATTGTCCTTCTGGAACATCGGGAAGATGGCAATTACGCCTTTTTCAAGCCTCACCGATGCTTCGGCTTCCTCCTTTAGGATTATTTTGTATTCCTCCAGATGCTGCGGATGTATCTCGATTTCTGAAATGCGCACCATCATTTCCTGTTGTTGTGCGTGGAGGGTATTATTCATACAAAAAAAGACTACAAATGCCAGAGCCACCCACAGTGACCGCTTGAAGCACTTATATTTAAACATATCATTCGACATATACTATTTATTAACGTTTTTTACTTCTTAATTTTTGAGAGGACTACCCGTGCAGTTTCAGCTCGTTCCCGGCCTACTGCGTTTTCAATGATGTCAAACACTTCTTTCACCAGTTCTGCGGTAATGCCTGTATTTATACCCATTCCTATATGTGCCTGTAATTGACCATCTGTACCCTGCATGGCTGCTAAAGCAGCAATCGTTACGATTTCCCTTTGCTGATAGTTCAGGACATCGCTGTCAAAGATGTCGGCGAATAGATGTTCTTTCAAAAAAGCATCAATACGCGGCGCAAACTCACCGAAACCCGGTGCAGGTTTTGACTGCGGTGTTTTGGTTAGGGTCTCAAGCGTTTTTCTTCCACGCTCATACGTATCAGAACTGTCTGTCAGCGGTGTAGCTTCTTTACCAACGACATCAGTAATCCCTTTCTTTTTCCTTTCTTCCAATATCTGCATAAAACTGTTGATGCCGTTGAGGCTTCTCGGAAAACCGCAGTAGGCATACAACTGAACCAATACCTCCTTTATCTCGTTTATAGTAAGTCCTGCTTCCAGCCCAGCGCCAAGCTGTGTTTTCAGTTTTTCGATATCCCCGGTTGCGGTCAGTGCCGAAATAGCGGCGAGGTGTTGCTGACGGGCATCTAAAGGCTGATTTCTATTTTGTGCATTCATATTTGCTGCATTAAAAATTATTAAAACTGCTAACATCCATTTTAAAAACCTGTTTTCGCACATGTCATTTAAATTTTATGGGGTATTTACTTGTTGATATTCCTCATTGGTTACAGGTTGTAGCCATGTTACATTTTCCTCGCCCTTATAGTTGGTTATGGCAATGTGTATCATCTTACTGTCGGCAGATGCACCGTGCCAATGTTCCACACCTTCAGGGATATTTATAACATCGCCTTTCTTAATGACCTGTGCGGATTTTCCCTTTTCCTGGTACCAGCCTTTGCCCTCGGTAACAATCAATACCTGTCCACTGGGATGGGTATGCCAATTTGTTCTTGCTCCAGGTTCAAAGGTTACACTACCCAATGCGAAATCATTGTTTTTATCTTTTGCTAACAAAGGTTGCAGAAAAGCGTCTCCGCTAAACCACTCTTTGGGTACTCGGTCGCCTTTTGGGAAAAGCGATACGCTATTATCTTCTTTCATGGCTTCTGTTTTTTTATTGTTACTACAAGCTGATATTGTCGATGCGATACTTATAAACAATATCACCAATTTTAGATTTTTGAAAATATCCATTGACTATATTTTTATTGAATAAGGCAGTATAAGCCTTATTCGGTTATTTTTCTACCTGTTTTTGTTCAGATTCAGGGTAACGGTCGCCGATGATAGGAATCTTTGCCACTGCTGTTTCAAGCTCTTTCCATTCCTGTGCGCTAAAAGCAGAATCCAATGTTCTTAGGTTTTCTTCCAAATGTGAGAGTTTGGTCGTTCCGGGAATGGGAACAATAAACGCTGCTTTTTGCAGTAGCCATCCCAATGCTACCTGGGCAGTGGTTATACCTCTTGTACGTCCGAATTTGTTCAGTTCTTCAACAATTCTAAGGTTTGACCGTATCGCTTCGGGGGTAAACCGGGGCAGGATATTACGGTTATCGTTACCGGAACCAAAACTTGTATATTCATTAATTGCTCCTGTCAGGAAACCACGGTTCAACGGGCTGTACGGCACAAAACCGATACCCAACTCCTCACATATAGGTAGCACTTCTTTTTCCACCTCACGCCACATCAAATGATATTCACTCTGTATGGCTGTAACAGGCTGCACGGCGTGTGCCTTGCGGATGGTTTCTGCTCCGACCTCACAAAGACCAAAGTGTTTTACCTTTCCCTCGGCAATAAGGTCTTTTACTGTTCCCGCCACATCTTCAATAGGTACGTTAGGGTCTAAACGGTGCTGGTACAGTAATTCTATGACATCGATATTCAAGCGTTTCAACGATGCTTCCACCATTTCACGGATGCGTTCGGGCTTGCTGTTCGGCCCAGCGGGCATCTCGTTCTTTTTGTTTCCTGCATAGTTGAAACCGAATTTTGTGGTAACAGCAATCTTACCTTTAAACTCGGCAAGAGCCTTACCTGCCAGTTCTTCGTTGATGAACGGGCCATAGGTCTCAGCAGTATCAAAAAGAGTAACGCCACGCTCCACCACCTCATGAGCCAGTTTTATCATAGCTTTTTCATCGGGATATGCGCCACGGTGGTAATTCATTCCCATAAGACCAAAACCCAATGCCGAAACTTCCATTGCTGCATTACCTTTTCCTAAAATACGGCGCTCGGTAATAACAGGCATCGTATTTTTGTTTTGACTTTCGTTTGAGGATGCTGTTTTTTGCTCTGTACCAGTACAGCTTGATATCAATACAGTGGGAACACAGACCGCCGCTCCGAAAAGGGCGGTATTTTTTAAGAAATCCCGGCGGTTGGAGGGGTTGCCGTTCTCGCTATTTTGACGTACTGTTTTGTTACTCATATCTTCATTTTTTAGTTTATACTATACTAGTATTACATGCTGTAACCCCTATTTAGTACCAACGTATGACCTACATAGAAGGTTTGCAGCATCTATCATAGAAATACTACCACATTATCTATTTCTTCGGGAGACGACCAACGGGTACAGCTGCTAACATCGCATCCAGTTGACCGGCAGCCATTGTTTTATCTACCATTGAGGTATAAATTAGACCGGAACAAGTGGGATTGATAGACATCCCAATTTACCAGCTAGTTACAAAGTTAGCCACTATATGTTGGCCGCTTTTTATACAAAACACAGATTTATTTACCACTTTCACTGATTTTGCTATAAAAGTATATTGCTCATGTTTTTGATTAGTAAATTTGTCATATAAAATAATATCATGGAAAAAGTGGAGCGAATAGATACGGTTAGACAATATAATGAGACTTTGGGGATTGATACTCTGCATCCGCTTGTCAGCATCGTTGATTTTGATGAGATGCCCACCTATGAATATTTTAGGCGGTATATGGGTATTTACGCCGTTTTTTTAAAGTACATTAAATGCGGAGACATGAAATATGGGTGCCAGTCCTACGATTATGAGGATGGGACATTGGTTTTTATTTCGCCCGGTCAGATTTACGGTATTGATAGCAGGGGTAAAACGATCAAACCTTCGGGCAAGGCACTGGTATTTCATCCTGATCTGCTAGCAGGAACAGATCTTCTAAGAAAAATGAAGGATTATACCTTTTTTTCGTATGAAGTGAATGAAGCCCTACACCTGTCTAAAAAGGAGAGGTCAATTGTGAATGACTGCTTTGAAAAGATCGCTCTGGAAATAAGTCAGAACATCGATCAGCATAGCAAAACGTTGATCGTTTCGAATATCGAATTGTTCCTCAATTATTGTATGCGGTTTTACGGTCGCCAGTTCATCACCCGGAGCCATGCCAACAAGGATATATTGGTTCGATTTGAAAATCTCCTAACTGAATACTTCCATTCCGATAAGTGCCAGACATTAGGTGTGCCAACCGTAACCTGGTGCGCAGAACAGTTACACCTTTCCACTAATTATTTTGGCGATCTTATCAAAAAGGAAACTGGTAATACAGCGTTAGACTATATCCAATCCAAAGTGATTGATGCGGCAAAGTCAATCCTGTTTAGCAGTGACATATCTATTAGTGATATAGCTTTTAATTTGGGCTTTAAATACCAGCAACATTTTACCCGCTTATTTAAACAAAAAACAGGTATGACACCACTTGAATACAGGTCATTAAATTGAAAAGTTTCGTAAAAATACCCTATTTTGCATGTTTCTTGCGATTACCTTTTCTTTATCAAATGCTATAAATCCTGATCATTTTCAATGCGCTTTTTAGCATAATCTAGGACATTTACAACACGGACATACTTTTTTTTATCGCTAGTAGCTACAATATTTATTAGACCACTCATTCAAGCACTTCCTAAAATAGCCAACATTGTATGGTTCCAATATCTAAGTAACTGTGATGAAATGTAATCCTTAGTGTTGTGTAATCTCTTGATTGAAATCGTCAATCAATTTCTGCGCAACGACAAGTAAGCACGTCAATTACAGTCTTAAACAGTGTTTTTTCGAAATCACAAGACTTGATCAAATATAATTTTACCACCAATGAATGATGAGGTCATGTTTATAAAGTATGTTTTTAATTGATCTATTATATTGAGGCCAATTCTGTTTACAACCAATACAATAGTTGTCTTTTTATTTTGCTGTTACAACTTTCCGATGGTTTACGCCCCAATCTTTCAGTGCGTAAATTATCGGTGTTAACGTATCGGCATAAGGTTCCAATTGATAGGAGACCTTAACAGGATACTCATCGATAACTGTTCGTAAGATTAGTTTATGCTGTTCTAGATCTTTTAGTTCTTTGGCCAAAACCTTCGGTGTAATGCCTGGAATACTTTCCTGAATATCGGTAAAGCGGTCATATCCGACACCTATGGAAATAATAATCGGCAATTTCCATTTACCGTTGATGACATCTAAAGTGTCGCGGACGGGCTTGATGGTCGCAAGGCAATCACAATGCATTTCTAAAATATTGGAAGCCGGATATACCATCTGTTCTTTTATCGCTACAATCTGAATTATGCTCTTTTGTTCCTTGGCATTGTTGAGAAAAATGAAACTTGCCATCAAAGACAATGAAGAATGGTTTCTCATCTGTCTGATAATACAAAGCGGGCATTAGCCAGTCTGCCTAATGCTAAGCTCATTTTCTTAAAATTTAGGTATCTAAGGGGTATTTGGAGAGAAGATGTCAATAACTATTTTTTCAATAAGTCCTCCGCTGTCGCAAATGTCTCAAATGCGAATCTTTCGAATACAACAGCTACAGATGTCGCAGGTCTGGTCTCTTGGGTTAATGCGGATTTAATTCCATTGGTCAATGCCAATAAAACCCAACTTAATGCCAAATTAGAGTCCGATCGAGCGAGTGGTCAACAGTCAAGTTAATGATATTGAGCCGTTGGAGAAATGGAATATTTGCAAGGATATTCCATTTTTTGCTTAATAGGGACGTTCTATAATTCTGATAAGCAGACAATCCAATAAGTACTTTTCGGTATCTCCCACATACCGCTTACATACGCCTTGTTTTCCTCGGATCGCCACGATCCCAGCCATACTTTTGCTCTACACATAAAAACAAAAGAATATGGCAAATCAATTTTTAGTTAAAGACACGATGGCGGCTATGAAAGCATTATCAGCCGCTGAAATCACAGCTTTACAAAACGGAACTTATGAAGGGGTACAATTATTAGGCTATTATCAAAAAGGGGATACCCAAGCGCCGATTAATTATTATCTAGCCCCACTTACTCCAGATCCCGGGCCAGATGATGGAGGGAGTGTTATCGACGTAAATGGGACAAAGCTTAAACACAGGTTTATTGATACTGTTGATGTAAGCTATTTTGGGGTACATCCCTCTGTTCAGGACAATTCCATTTTGATCAATAAAGCAATTAACCATGCGAACATCAATAAGGCCGCGCGTGTGGTAAATTATGGTGAAATCACTGTTATTGCCAAGACGGCATCCAGAAGCAGCGGTTGTATTGAGCTGAAATCAAATGTCTCTTTCGAGAATTATGGAATGATCACCTTGGTCCCAAATGCCTTGTCCCAATATGCAATAATTGGAGGCGAAAACATTAGTAATTTTAGTGTTGTTGTTGGTCGGATTATCGGAGACCATCTTGAGCATCAAGGTGACACACATGAGCATGGTATGGGAATTGGCCTAAAGAATGCCTCGAATTTTGTAATCAAGGATGGGAGTATCGCACAATGTGCAGGTGACGGCACGTATTTATATGGAGATGTATCTGCTACTAGCTATAATAAAGGCTGTTATAATGGAGATATCAAAAACATCACTTGTGACAGTAATCGGAGAAATGGTGCTGGGCTGATCTGTTGTGAAAATATTCGAGTAGAGTCTTGTATTTTTAAAAATACATCTGGTAAAAACCCAATGGCCGGTATGGACATTGAACCAAATAATTACCAGAACTGCAAAAATATTACAGTCTCTAACTGCGAGTTCATAGGGAATGTAAATTGGGGCCTATGTATCTCTACACATGAGACATTAGCTACTGTAGATGGAGTGATTGTAACCAATTGCAAATCCGATAAGATTTTCCTAGTATCACAGGGTGGGGGAGAATCTACGTCAATGACCAAAAATGTACTATTTGACAGATGTACTATTCAGGCAGAAAACTCCTACGGTATAAACTTGATCAATGGTGTATCTGCTGTCAAAATCGAGAACTGTAATATTATGCTGCGCAAGACTGTTGCCAATACCGATCCCTGTGTAGGCATTCGGATCTTCAAATCGAATAGCTGTACTTTACTGAACAATATGATCACATCAGATAGCACCGGAACATTCGGGATCCAACTTCAAGACATCGTGAATGATCACCGGATTAGCGGTAATACAGTTTCTGGATTTACCTACGGTGTATTTGTTGGCGGGGGAGTGAACAATATAATCGAACGCAATTACATTTACAATATTGCCAATCGCGGAATATGGAATCACAGTTCAAAGGGAAGCATTGATCACAATGTGCTTGTTAATATTGGTTCGACAGGTATTGAACAGAATGGTGGTAGTTATAATACTATTTCATACAATAGGTGCTTCGATACAGGTACTACCTACACAGATAATACAGGCAGATCAATTTATCTGAATAATAGTACAAAAGGAAATAGGGTTCTTTTCAATTCTATCCAGAATGATGACCCTGCCAAGCGAATTAAATATGGAATTGAAGATTTTCCGGGTACGTCAGAAAATACCATTGCATGGAATTCTATTGATGATAGTTACTACAACAAGGTTCGAAATCTTGCGGTCAATAAATTTATTCTCGATTATGGCACTGGTACTGTTGATGATATTGTAATTCCGGATGCGAATGATGCTACAAGCAATCTAACTTTGACCAATGCAACCAAAGCTAAGGTCAATGATATTCTGAATCAGCTAAAAATAACCGGATATATGGACCGGACATAATTTTTATGGGAAAGAATTGATTTTGGAATTAGTCGTGGCTTGATCAACTTCTTCTCGGAGATGATCAACAACTATTTCAGTTAACATGCTAATGTTTTCGGAAAGAAAAAAATAGTTTAGTTAGGTAAAGTAGCCTAAAAGCTTTCCTCTGTCGGTTAGAGGGAAGCTTTTTTGTCCATTGAAGAAGTAGATTAGGGCACTGAATAGACTTATTTGGATTACTTACATATTCTGAATTTTTATTGTTGCAAAACAAATGATTGAAATCATTGTTGAAGAGATAATAGCCATTAAAAACTTTATTTAACCAAATTCTATATTATGAAAAAGTTGATATTAATCCCGATTTTTGCTCTTTTAGGGCTTACGGTTCATGCTCAGACAGACGCTGATTTTGCTGAGAATTTCCCTGTAAATTTATACCCAGGCACTACAAATGAATATAAGGTTACTGCATGGAACACCAGTTTTACGATACCAACGATAAGGGTAAATTTCCATGAAAACGCAAGGGGGAATGAGGCTAAGGTTGCTGCCTTTAATTCAGTTGGGGCAGGGGTGAGTTTGGGGGCAGGAAGATTGATCGTTACGACCGATACAAACAATCGGGTGGTTAGTAAGAAATTTAAAAATAGCTTTTCGGGCCAAGTGGGATTCCTTTTTTCCGTGTCCAATAATACACCTGACGGTTCCAGTAATAGCGTGTTTGCTCCAGTAATTGGGATAAATGTTTTAAATTTTAATTTTTCTGTGGGTCGGGAATTTGGCTCACTTGCACCAGAGCAAAAGAAAAACTTTATTGCTATATCTTATAATTTACCGATTTCCTCTATCATTCCCAATAGCTTTTATATTTTTAGAAGTAATGAAAAGCCAATCAAAAATTCATTAGATAAAAATGATTAATCTTATTTCTGATTTTAAATTGGTTTTTACAGCCTACTGAATAGCTCAATTTCTTCCCTCTATAAATTAGAGGGAAGCTTTTTTGAAGCTAGTTTGAATCCATGCTTTTCGGTATCTCACCCATACCGCTTACATACACCTTGTTTTTCTCAGATAACCCTCTTAATCCCCATACTTTTACCCATATCATTTAAAACAAAAGAATATGGCAAATCAATTTTTAATTAAAGAAACAATGACCCAGATGAAAAATCTGCTATTAAGTGAAATAGATGGTTTGAAAGGGGACAATCCAATCTATGCAGGTGTACAACTATTAGGCTATCATAAGAAAGGGGACACCCCAGCACCGATTATTTATTACTACGTTGACCTTCAAAATGAACCCGATCCGGGACCTGATGACGGCGGGAGTGTAATTGTTGTTGGTGGCATCAAGCTTTTTCATAACTATGTCAGTGATATCAACCTTTTGTATTTTGGTCTTCAAGAGGGGCAGGTACTTAATTCATATCTTACCAAAGCTCTTCGCATCACAGCAAATACAGGTTCTTTTACGATTATTCCCAAAGGGTCGTTTTTAATTGATCGGTCTTACACACCTGTCTTTAACGCTCGGATTAAAGGTATTGATCGAAACCTAACCAAGATTATATTAAACCCAGCCACAGCGACCGATTCTGGAGACTTTGAAAATTACATGTTTCTCAATTTGAACGGGAACTTTGAACTCACAGATGTCGATCTCGATGCAAATGCTCCGAATTTACCTACTTCTGTTTCGCGGTCTAGTGGTATTGACAACCGCAATGCCGTTTCCAATGCTACCTATAAAAGATTAAGGATAAAGAATGCAAAAACAGTATCGCCCAATTTTTGCGGGGGCTATGGTATTAAAGAACTGCTGTTCAGTTTTGAGCTTCAGTCCGCCTGACGCAAAACCCTTGTTACCAGCAGTATTATTTTTCTGTAAGTCTGGTTAATAATTCT
>NZ_JANUEB010000015.1:0-12689 GCF_024810095.1 Sphingobacterium sp. BIGb0165
AAAAAATAATCTTATAATTGTTGGCCCGTAATCACCGATACGGGTGGCCCATATTCAAGCGATAGGCTTGGCCCGGAATAACCGATATACACATATATTCGTAGATGGAGAATTTTGGCATGGATTCGATTGGCAGAACAATAAGGATCGTATTAAATCCAACCGTCTATTCTGGATCCCAAAAATCGAACGCAATATGCAAAAGGATATCCGTGTCAACAAAGCACTACGCGATATGGACTATGTCGTATTCAGGTTCTGGACGCAAGATATTCTTAAAAATCTTCCTAAAGTACTCAATCAAATCGAACTATTTCTTGAAACAAGAAGGCTATGGAAATAGATACACATGATTCAGGCACTTTCTCGCTATAGAAGCGTAATGACCAGTATATATTGAAACAGAACCCCATCCCTTTGATTACCTCGCCTTTACCATAATAGTATGACAAAATACCAATAAAGCTGCACTCAGAATAAGCCATATCCCTATTCCTTAGATTGACCATATTGCGATAGAGCTGAGAAATATGATTACTTAGTTTTTCGACTTCAAAAAACTAAAAAGATCCTCAGGTGTATCAAACTCGTAAAAAGACTCCCCAGTAGAATAATAACAAAGGTATCCAGATCCGTCCGATTCAAGTACTAAAGTCACTGACATATTCTTGCGAATCTCATATTGTTGCAATGCTTGAACAAAATTGTTAATTGATAGACTCATAGCTTTATATATTTTTATTGTTTAAACTTCCACTCTCAATTTCTTTCAATTTTTACTACTAAATGCTGCTTAATTCAAGTAAGCATACTTAAATATAGTCATTTTTGACTATATTATCAAATAATTTTATATGTTTTTTTTAAAAAATTGAAGAAATTATAGATCCAGTCGTACTTTAACACTGGATAAAATCAATCCGTAAACAGCCAGCAACCGAAGGGCGGTAGCATCTGCCCGCAGGGAGATAGGCCACGAAAGAGCGGGTGGAAAAAGAAATAAGAATAGTGGGTATTCTATAATTTTCTGTATAAATAAGTTTAGCAAGTACAAGATGTATAGTATGGCCTGCGTGAAGAGACTTCTCTGATCATTCAACCTTTATTAAAGAAATCCTCATGTTCAACTTTTTTAGAATGTCCTCAATTTCTGAGACCTTTTTCAAAAGTGACTGTTTATCCCTAGTCGATGTGTCCTGCCGTTTTCCCCTCAACTTAGAAAGCTCGGCTGGACTTATACTTTCAAAAAGTTCATATAATTCTGTATCCATATTATCAATTGATTATTTTATAAAAAGTTGTTTTACTCACGATCTTAAAAGCTTTAATATCTGAAGCCCTCCAGTTTTCAAATACTCAATAAATATAAAAATACGATTTAAGAAACCAAAGATTCTTTAGTATACAGCAAGAGCTTAATCCTTTTAAAGATTTATGTGAATAACTTTCGCTATAGCTCTCCCCTTTTGTATACTGCTACATAGGAGAAGTAAAAATGCTAGAACATCTGTAAGCAAAATGGCTAGACGCTCCTCAATTAAGGAACTTCGAACGGGTAGAAGCTAGTTTGCCTATTGTAAAAGGGTACATCGTTTATTCAACATTGATTGAATAATACCAACTATTTCTTACCAAAAATCCCTAAAAACAAAAAGAGCTTCCCCTAACCGGCAAAGGGAAGCAATTTGGCACTTTCGTTGGTTTAACTAGCCGCAAACCAGCGAGTAGTTCTTCAATACCTAAAGATAAGTATGTTACCTTAATATAACTATTGATCATTTCCTAGAAAAGGTTGATCAAAACCGAACACTTAATCAACCGAACTCAGATTCGCCAGACCAAATGGTCGATTTTCCGACAGCAAATCATAACAATAAGTATCACATATTCCTAAACAGGCTAATTAAACCTAATAACACCGTTTTTGGAAACTGGTACAATGAGTGACGAGTCCGATATAGGAGAAGAATTGGTTGAATTGTGAGATAATCCATTGACTATATATTTCGCTCCTGAATTAAAGGACATGACGGGCACATCCATCACTAACATATCATAGATGTTTGCAAACGATACATTTGCATTATTTGTATTTCCACATATAATAAAAGTTTTGGGCAGCAACGTGGACCGTGTAGTTCGTATCAAATTTGTAAAACATGAACTTTTAATATAGTCTTGTACACCAATCCGTAGGGAGGATGTTCCGTCATATACTAGATTATCGACAGCTACGTTTTCCCCCATAATATCCAAATGGCTAACATTTGTCGCTATATTATCCGATACTTTGAGTCTTAAATTATTGATAGCATATCCTTTACCACGAGTGAGTAAAAAACTCCTATTTGAGGTTAAGAAAGCTGCATTTACATTGAGAATGTTAATATTGGTATTTACGATAGAAACATTTGCATAGTTGTTTACTGAGGATGACAAACCGGTTGACAAAATATTGCCACCAGCAGTGGTATTTCCGATATAATTGATATTATCCAATGTAATATCCAGACCGTCAATAGAGATATCCGTCCCGGAAAGTGCAATATTCGCGCCGTCAATTCTGCAATCTTTGAAACTCACTCCACAACTGAGATCTGCACTACTTCCTAATCTAACAGCGTATTTATCGACAAGATCCTTAGCTGGTAGTGCAACACAATCTTTAAAACTAATTCGTTTTTGTGAAGCTACCACCGTTCCGCCTTGTGTTATAAAATAGTTGGAGTAGCTATCAATTGTGATATTTTCAAATTTTAGATCCCTTATGCTCTCCGAAGTGACCGGGGCTATCTGAATAGCCCCGTCAACGTAATTGGCATATACATTCCTAACCTGCAAATTATAATTGCCCTGCATTTGTAAAAATATCGAACATCTATCACTTAGCGTTGAAGCATAAAATTTTAAACCATTCAAAATGGTATCAGCGTCTAATTTTATAGCTGAAACCATCGGATACTGCATTGCAGTCGCATAAATTGTCAGATTATACATTTTTATCCCACGACAAAATCCTGATCCGGACAATTTCACCGCTCTTTTAGAGATGTTTCTGAATATACAATCTGAAATCGTGATATCGAAATAATTGACACCGCCAACAACGCCATAGAACCGGATACCATCAGCATCTAAATACCCTGAATAAGTATTAAAGTCTAGACCATCATCAAGTATATTGACAATGTTTTCAAATGTACACTCTCTGATGATTCCACTGCTACTATTGTTTGTAGGGGTGGTTGGTTCTGAACCGTTATATAAAAATATTCCACCTGTAAATCCTCGCCCTACCGTTGGGGTACCGCTTACAGCTGTATTATTATATTTACGGATATCTTTGAAGACACAATTGTGGATGGAAAAATTCCGAACACCATAAGGGGACAGCATTAGGCCATATGCGTTATTACGCGGGTTGCCCCCACTTACCGTAGCAGTCAGATTTTTAAACTCAGTCTTATTAATTACTAAATTCTTACAGTTATCGCCAACGAATACCAACGAGAAACTTGGCTGCTTGTTATTTCCATCAAAAACAACATCAGTTACTTCAACATTACTATTGTTTACCGTTAAGATTCTATCATCAATTCCTCCATTAAATTTTAATGTACCGTTTTTGATTTTTGAACCATCTACAACAGTTTGAATATTCTTACACAGCACTTCCCTTCTACTCAGATCTACCTGTCCAAATTTCTCTAAAATAATATTCAACGCGGGGCTAAAATCTGTATTTGCCTGGTGTCCATAGTAACTGATGTCTACAAATCCCTTAAATTCATGTATTAGCTTAATGCTGCCAGTTACGATAACACTCCCGTCGTCATTTGGTCCTGGATCAGGATCATTCAGGGGATCTACATAATGATAAATAATTGGTGCTGGGGTATCCCCTTTTTCGTAATAGCCCAGTAACTGTACACCTGCATAAGCGCCGCTCTGTAAAGCTGTGATTTCAGCGGCTGATAATGCTTTCATATCCGCTATAGCTTCCTTAATTAAAAATTGATTTGCCATATTTCTTTTATTTAAATGATATGGGTAAAAGTATGGGGATTAAGAGGGCTATCTGAGGAAAACAAGGTGTAAGTAAGCGGTATGTGGGAGATACCGAAAAGTCTTTGAATCCATGCATTTCAATCTGCATACCATGAACAAAGAAATGCGGTATCTTTGAGGATATCGCATTTCTTTCACCTAGCTATTTAAGAATTAAATTCCAATCATAGACTTCTAGTCTGCTAATATTTTTGCAGCCTTTAATTTCGTCTTTAAATCCCGGAGTTCGTTCAATACACTTTGGGCTTCTGATTGGATATAGGTCGCACTTGGAGATAAAGCTGAATCAGCTGATGGAATAGCCTGCAACATACCGATAACCCCAAAAGGAATCCAGTTGCTGCCAATATATTTCCAACCAAGTGGCTGTCCAATAATATTTGTACTGTTATAAACTTCATCCCCTTGCTCGGCGCTGATACTCGGGATTGTGGCCGCATATCTTGTTAAGTTCTTGTTCTTAAAACCACTAAAAAATCCATTGGTAGTTATCGTTCCGAATTGCTCAACAATTTCCCATTTGTTTCGACCGACACTTCTCACCCTAATTCTATCTCTATTCGTTCTGAGGACCAAGGATGTTGCTGCATTATTCACACTGTTACCTATACTATCGCCTGATTTTACGCGTATTTGGGACACGATAGCATTTGGATTTTCAAATTCATACTCCAGGCCTACACTATTATTTGCCAATGGAAGGGTAAACACATTGTCAACAGTCGATGACAAAACAATTCCGTTGAAAGATCCTGATACGATGTCCAAGTCTGAAGAAAAACTTCGGTATTTCTTTACCGCGTATTCATTCTTAAATCCATTGGTCTTACTTATGATAATCTCACCGTTGCTAACGGATTTCTGCCCATAGGTATTAATATTTTTTATGTAGAAATTATCAATACTCTGGGTGGAACCACAATATAACCATATCGGTACGAGCATCCATTTGGTAGTTCTATTATCAACAATGGTAATGTTTTCGATGCTAACTTCGCCATGCCCCAATTGTAACGATTGAGCCGGGTCTATGTAGGCAACTACAGCACATTGGCTCTCATTTGTACTCACAATATGATCTTGATTACAATTCTCAATATAGATATCTCTCAGAACAACTTTCGGGGAACCCTCAAACCAACGTGCAAAATCTATGGATCGTTCCTTTGAATTTAATATCGTCACTCCTTGAATAAATATTGCTCCGTAAATTTTTTCAGATGGTCTCATTCCCTTCGTTTCCAATGGAGGGTTTGCAAAGCGAATCGCACCACTTGTACCATCATCTACTGAGGTATAATTTGTTATCTTAACATTATAAGATGGATTTATGTATTTCTCATCGGTAAGAAATCCGGGGACCAACTGCAAACCTCCTTTTTTATTATTTCTGGTCGTTACATTTGTTAAAGTAACATTGATAATATCGGTACCTTTTGCATTTGGTTCGATATCAATACCGTAGCCTGGTGCTTTGAACAACGTTTTCCCTGTATTGATATATGCACCTCCGTTGACTACCCCTTCTTCCCAGCTAACAATGCTCAACCCCTGTCGACGATTATCATCAGCGATACAATTAAATAATCCTCCTCCTTTTGTCCCTTTACTATCAGAACCTACATAGTAACCATCCCCCCAACATTTGGAGATATAGCCTTCATATACATTGATATTTTCACAATCCACGATATAAATACCATAGCCATCCTCCCCTACAATGTTAAGGTGTTCCCCCACATCTCCGATTATCTTTGGAGCATAAATAGAAACATTGGAGACATTGACACAGCTTATAAAAGTATATGCGTCGGCTGCTGTTGGCTCCATTTTTAGGGTAGCTTGATTAATAAAGCTCAATGTACTGTTGGTTCGCAATTTAATTCCACCACCGAATTTAGAAGCTGGATAATTGCTATCTACTGGATTTATTAGACAATCTTTGGAGATGACGACAGATTTATATTTGTCGATCACCTTTTGAATAATTTGGGTTACATCACCTGTTTTGTATGCGCCAAAATAACCAACATCTACTTTTTCCGGAAACGTGTGTATTAATTTTATTCCGCTTACAGCAATGATACTACCTCCGTCATCGGACCCGGGATCAGGAGTAAGTGGAGCTAGATAATAAATAATCGGCGCTGGGGTATCCCCTTTTTCATAGTAGCCCAATAGTTGTACACCGGCATAAGTGTTACTCTGTAGTGCGTTGATTTCAGCAGCTGATAAGCCTTGCATAGCTGCCATAGTTTCCTTAACTAAAAATTGATTTGCCATATTCTTTTGTTTTTATGTGTATAGCAAAAGTATAGCTGTTGCAGAGGCTATCTGAGGAAAAGAAGAGGTATGTAAGCGGTATCGGGGAGGTACCGAAAAGTCTATTTCATTCTTTTAAATCCTATGCAGATGCTCTAAATAAAAAAGCTTCCCTCTGCCGATTAGAGGGAAGCTTTTTGGTGTATCGAAAGATAGATTAAGCTTGTTGGCCACTCGCTCTATCGGCAATCAATTTTGCATTCAACGATCCTCGGATCTCACTGGTCAAATTACGTAGATCATTGTATTTATCAATCAGGGTGTTCAAATTAGCAACTACTTCAGGCAACGTATTCGCTACCGAATCTGCCACTGTACCTGGCAAAGGACTTGCCGAACCTGCCACACCTACAGACTTCTTCACTAACCCGATTTCAGAATTATTTGCCTCCAAAGTAATATTTTGATCCAATACTTTCACAGAAGCCCCCGTTTCATTGGATATCCTCTGCGCAAACTGTCCAATCAGAATATTATTTTTAATATAGGTTTCGGACAGCGACAGGGAGGCTCTAATACCTACAGACAAAGCATTTGCTGATTGTAATATTGTATTATCTTCTATTACAATATTTGTGCTGGCAGCAACTCCCGTGACATAAATACAGGGACCATTTGCCCGACCGGAAGTGTTGAAATTATTAATGATATTGCCTTTCACAATGCAATTGGACAACATCCCACTATTGGAGAAAAAGCCCATACTTAGGTTTGAACAGCTATTATTGTAAATGAACAAATCGCTGCAATTGCTATAATTATAGGCCATGACCGAGGTACCTATCTGCTTATTAACCGTATTGGAATAAACCTTAATTCTGGAACTATTGCCCGCAGATACCATTGCATGCATCAATGTGTCAACAGTATTCGCATGAACAGTTAGTCCCTGAACTTCGGTCTGACATAGTACAAAATGGAATGATCGCCAGGAGAAATTAGAAGCAATGACAACATCGAAGACTGTGTCGAGTTTAATCGAAGTGAGGTCGAGGCTAGTAGCAAATGTATTGCCGCTTATATCAATAACCTTTGCGGATCCATAGCAATAGATAAATGTTGTTATTTTATGCGTTCCTTTAGTTTCAAAGGATAGATGATTATTTTTAATATTGATATTTTTCACCACCATATCCTCCTTAAATCTTTCAGCATTCACCTTAATCAACGCACTTACTGTTGAAGCTTTTTCCGCGGTAGACAGGATCGTGTTATTATAAAAATTCACATTCTTGATCTCGGTATTTGCTTTCATACAATTGGTTTCGAAATCATGACCAACATTATTCATAAAAGTATTGTCATAAATATTTACATTGGACACGCGATTATTTTCATTCGGTTCGATATCAATTCCATCCATTGGCAATTTGCCCTTAATTGTACCTGTATTACTGATCGTAGACTTTGAAATACTGATATTACTTCCTTTAGTTACGGTGATACCCTGACGTCCATTTTTGTCTACTATAATATGATTGACGGAAATATTACTGCTGGCATTGGATAAGGTATGAAGACCACCTATCCATATGCCATCTCCCCAGCATTGCTCAATCGAGATATCTTGGACGCTGATGTCCTTACAGCCATCGGAAATACTGATACCGTTCCCCCATTCTCCCAACGTCCCAGTGTGCGTCTCGATATCGCCCACGATCCGACCTCTACCAAAAACACCACTATCGGTAACGTTTGAGAATAGAATAATTGCGTATCGCTCGTAATCGTTAGCGCGAATAGCAATCGTAGCATTCAGTTCCAGATAAACATGTGACTTCATAATTATACCAAAAGCATCGTAGCTAACGGGCAGACTCAAAAGAACATTTTGACTGACTTCTACAATGTTTACATTGCTACTTTCCGCGTATGCTATGGCGCGATTGATTCTTTCGAGACAATCGGCGACACCACCAATCGCACCAAAATAGCTGACATCTACCCGATCACAAAATTCGTGAACCAGTTTAACTCCACTCACTGCAATCACGCTCCCCCCATCATCTGGCCCGGGATCTGGAGTAAGTGGAGCTAGATAATAAATAATCGGTACAAGGGTATCGCCTTTTTCGTGATAGCCTAGTAACTCTACACCTGCATAGATTGGATTGGTTCCCTGCAGTCCAGCGATTTCAGTTGCGGACAGTTTGCGCATAGCTTCCATCGTCTCTTTAATTAAAAATTGATTTGCCATATTCTTTTGTTTTTATGTATATAGCAAAAGTATGGCTGTTGCGATGGCTCTCTGAGGAAAACAAGGTATATGTAAGCGGTATGCGGGAGATACCGAAAAGTCGATCTTACAAAGTATGCTTTGAGGTTTGAGGAAGTGGCCCAAAACAGAAAAGGGCCGTATCAAAATAGTTATTTTGATACGGCCCCCTTTAAATATAGGGATAGAAAGCGTCTATTAATAATGGATGGTATTCTTAGATATAAGAATTTAGCTACCATAAATTGAAATAGGACGACTGGTATTTTCAATTATTTTACCATTTTTAGTCTTTATACTAATCTTAAATCTATAATTACCTTGCTCTTTAGGTAATTGAGATAGAATACACATATAGGTGTTGCCAATAAATGGCTTATTAACGAAATTGATTTCATCCAATCTCCCTCCGGTGATAATATGCGGAAATATATTGTAATTGATTCCCGCAAGCCTATATCCGCCCTCCGGTTGTTTGTAATTATTCGCTATTACCAGATATGGATCCTCAAAATAGACCTTGAAAAGACGATTTAGATTTGCTCCTGCTGGAAGGTCGTCTCCGAAAGCTCTGTCACTAGTGATCTTGATAGATTCCAGGGTATCAATTATTGCTATTGGTGCTGAGTGCAGCCCAAAAATAGGCTCCGCATTGTAATGTGTATCCCCTGAAAGCTGAACATACTTTTCATTGGGTGGACTAATAATCGCATAATCGAAATTTCCATCTTTAAAACCCTTCTTCCACTCTAAGGAAGCAAACAGCATAATATTATTTTCCAATGAAAAAACTTTTCCATTATTTTCCGCATGGTTAACCAGTGATGATCCGTTGAAATCCAGCTCATTTTTAATAATTTTAGTATTCACTCGCTCCAATATTGTCAATGTATCCGTTGAAATAAAATTTTGGATATAAGATTTTTTTTTGCCCGGCGGATAAGGAGGAGAATTAATAT
Organism: Sphingobacterium sp. BIGb0165; assembly: GCF_024810095.1. Lineage (NCBI taxonomy): Bacteria > Pseudomonadati > Bacteroidota > Sphingobacteriia > Sphingobacteriales > Sphingobacteriaceae > Sphingobacterium > Sphingobacterium sp. BIGb0165. The sequence continues at coordinate 9,565 of NZ_JANUEB010000015.1, forward strand.
CACTTTTCCCGCATCCGCTAACGGAAGCCAGAAAAAATGCGGATAACAACATTAATAAATCTTTCATATTTATTGTATTTTTTATTTTAAACTTACTAAATTATTTCCTGATAAAAGGCAATATCTCCAGCTTATATTCATAGTTATATGGCTGCCCCTCTAGCCCTCCATATAAGGGGACATTAGAGCTGAAATCTGGATAATTGACAGCATCGAAGTAATATGCTGAATAAAAACCATCCCGTGATCCACCCCATCCCCAATTTACGTGATGATAATCATACCGAGAAATGTCACTTCCTGTCCAACGGTCTATAATTGCGCCATCAGTTCTTGATCTTCTTTCAGCAATATAATTGTATTTAGTTTCTGTAGTTAAATACCCGTCAATAATCCACGCATGCCCACCTTCATAGCCAACAACTACACCAAGAACTTTTACCTGTGAAGAGTAACCACCAGCAAAGAGAGGTTGTCCATTATTGATGGAGGTGACAACAGTATTGTAGTTGTAATCTTGCATTCCGCCATGAAGAAATCCAGATGCTGATAGTAGTCCCGGCACTTTATCTGAGTTCGTCCCTGTAGCATCACATGCATAAGATGAATCCATTTTTTTTCCTAAATTATCCATTAGGTTGGCAACTTGAGACTTTACGTTCGCAGGTGCAAGATTAACCATATCCAGCTCCCTTGGATATAGATTGATTTGTGACCAATTATAGCTATCAGTATATAACATCGCAGGATATTTCCAAAATGCCATCAACTGGCCTACAGCCACTGGGACGCAACCCGCCGGCGAAGTACCTGAACCGCACTTTTTGTATCTAACATTATCATTAAAAGGTGTACTCTGTGACCATTTCGTAGCTAGCAATGGACCTTTTTTTTCAACCACCCGCTCTTTATAGACGAGCGTAGTCTCATAATATATTTCACCCTCATAGTCATAATCCTCATCACCCCCAGAGAATCCTGCAGTTGAGCTTGCTTTAGGCAATCGTATTCCCTTTTTCTTAACGTCAGTTGCTATAGAATTGGCTCCCGATTTTGGCAATAACAATCCTTTTTTCTTAAATTCGACTGTTACTGAATCTTTCAGCTTTTCATAATCTAAAATAGATTGCTTAATACCCATTTCCGCCATACCTAGGAAAGCTCCAAGACCGCCATTATAAGTTGTATCACCAAGATTCCCGGATTCAACAATAGCTAGTAAAGGTACTTTTACCCGCTTGTCCGCAGCAATGAGGAGAAAGCCGTCTTCATTCGCAAAGTTAACCACATAGGCCAGCGTATCATTAAACGTCGCTGTTTTTTTTGATGTTCTAGCACTCTTTCGAGTAATACTTCCCGCATCTGTTAACATACGGATCCGCTCCACTCTCCTTGCATTAAGCTTAAATGCAAATGGCGAATTATTCCGGCTCAATATAGTGGATGCATTCTCTACCTCCTTATAGATATCATCAATATTTCTCATTTTAGAGCTTTCGCTCTCAATGGACAACACACGTATTTCCTCTTCGGATAAGGATAATTGCGCAGAGGTCTCTCTGTCTTTTTGCTGCAGATCTTCAGATTCCTTCGAACAGCCCAAAGCTAGTAGAGCAAGTACTACCACAGTATAAATTTTTCTCATTTCTATTTTAAGTTTACTATCAATTAAAAAAACATAATCAAAAAAGTACTGTTCCAGCAATGTGATCTTCACACACCTAAACCAGGAATAACCACTAATTAATCAAACAATTAAACTAAAAATCCCCTCGCATATTTATCTCGACAAAAGAAAGATTAATTAAGAACTCTGGTTGTTTCCCAGATGCATGTTAAAATATCAATGGCTGTAATTAAAAAAACTTATAAACAAAACTAAAATAAATACACCTAAATGAAATAAGATTAATCAAATCTACACATTTGTGTAGTACATGATTCAAAATATAACGCAAATACAAGATATCTACTAAATAATCGGTGCCGGAATATCCCGTTTTTCGTAATAGCCCAATAGTTGGACACCGTTATAAGTTCCGTTCCCTAATGCTGTGATTTCAGCAGCAGATAGATCCTTCATATCCGCCATTATTTCCTTAACTAAAAATTGATTTGCCATATTTTTTGTTTTCATGTGTTTAGCAAAAGTATAGTTGACGAGGGTGCTATCTGAAGAAAACAAGGTGTATGTAAGCGGTATGTCTTAAACTTGATTTAGAGCAAAACAAAACATATACAGTATTGGGCAATGCGCACCTAAAAAAGCCGAACCCTTTAAATTCATGGGGTTTTGATGCAGACTATATAAGCTGCTGATAACACGACGATATGTATAAAATAACAATGAGAAGTCATAGTGACTTTAGGCAATAGCTTTTGGGCTAGATCAAAATTGGTCGAGCCTTTTACAATGTATAATAATCAGGGAGGAGTCTAAAAAATCTATGATAAATACAATGACCAATATGAAAAATGCTTCTAAAAACTCAACCGCATGGTATTATCAAGAGTTGGCAAAACAGGTAGGTTGATAGGGTTTGTCGTGTTGGGCACGATATATCTTTCTGCCTTATACCGCTCAGCAGCTGATACTGCATTTTTAACGGTATCATTTAGCGCTTTCATCATGGATACCAAAGTATTTCAATGAAACCATCCCGCCAAAACGATGGTCGAGTTTTACACCGCTAATTTCAACGATACTACCACCATCATCTGGGCCAGGATCGGGCTCAATTAATAGATCAATGTAGTGGTAGATAATCGGTGCTGGGGTATCCAAACTAATTGAATCACATTCTTTTTAACGAATTTTAAACGATCCTCCGCGAATTGTAAATGGTCTACTCTGCAAAAATTAATACTTTTACATTTGAACAATTGCCAATACATCTTAAATCAAAGTGCTCGTATAGGTGAAAGTTTGTTTCATTTTTAATAGCGTTGGCAGAAATGTGAAAATTTAAAATCGTGCAATCTTTTATATTAGTTGAAGGTTTAGGCTTAGGTTTGCCCGCCATCGCAAAGCCCGAAACGTTAGCTACAATATTATGACCGACATTATTGCAAAAGAAGAACGTATAAAAGAACTATTGAATTTTGGACTGCCAAAAGTATTTTTA
>NZ_JANUEB010000016.1:0-5309 GCF_024810095.1 Sphingobacterium sp. BIGb0165
AAAAAAACTTCAAAAGTTTTTTGGAATTTCAAAAAAGATTTCTACCTTTGCAGTCCCAACGGAAACGGAGGGAAACAGAAAAAGATAAAGAGGAGCGCAATGCTCATCGGAATATAGCGGATACGGAAGTTGAAGCGAGATAAGTTCTTTAAGAAAACACAATCATGTAAGCGTGACGAGTAGACAAAACGAAAGTCATGAACAAATTCAAGAATTAGTTCAATTCGATCCAAGATCAGAGATATAAAAAAAGAATTCTGATTATGTAAATAGTTGGAATCAAAAACTTCATTTTACAATGGAGAGTTTGATCCTGGCTCAGGATGAACGCTAGCGGCAGGCCTAATACATGCAAGTCGGACGGGATCCATCGGAGAGCTTGCTCGAAGATGGTGAGAGTGGCGCACGGGTGCGTAACGCGTGAGCAACCTACCTCTATCAGGGGGATAGCCTCTCGAAAGAGAGATTAACACCGCATAATATAATCTACCGGCATCGGGGGATTATTAAATATTTATAGGATAGAGATGGGCTCGCGTGACATTAGCTAGTTGGTAGGGTAACGGCTTACCAAGGCGACGATGTCTAGGGGCTCTGAGAGGAGAATCCCCCACACTGGTACTGAGACACGGACCAGACTCCTACGGGAGGCAGCAGTAAGGAATATTGGTCAATGGGCGGAAGCCTGAACCAGCCATGCCGCGTGCAGGATGACTGCCCTATGGGTTGTAAACTGCTTTTGTCCAGGAATAAACCTTTCTACGTGTAGAGAGCTGAATGTACTGGAAGAATAAGGATCGGCTAACTCCGTGCCAGCAGCCGCGGTAATACGGAGGATCCGAGCGTTATCCGGATTTATTGGGTTTAAAGGGTGCGTAGGCGGCCTATTAAGTCAGGGGTGAAATACGGTGGCTCAACCATCGCAGTGCCTTTGATACTGACAGGCTTGAATCCATTTGAAGTGGGCGGAATAAGACAAGTAGCGGTGAAATGCATAGATATGTCTTAGAACTCCGATTGCGAAGGCAGCTCACTAAGCTGGTATTGACGCTGATGCACGAAAGCGTGGGGATCGAACAGGATTAGATACCCTGGTAGTCCACGCCCTAAACGATGATAACTCGATGTTGGCGATAGACAGCCAGCGTCTTAGCGAAAGCGTTAAGTTATCCACCTGGGGAGTACGCCCGCAAGGGTGAAACTCAAAGGAATTGACGGGGGCCCGCACAAGCGGAGGAGCATGTGGTTTAATTCGATGATACGCGAGGAACCTTACCCGGGCTTGAAAGTTAGTGAAGAGACCAGAGACGGTCTCGTCCTTCGGGACACGAAACTAGGTGCTGCATGGCTGTCGTCAGCTCGTGCCGTGAGGTGTTGGGTTAAGTCCCGCAACGAGCGCAACCCCTATGTTTAGTTGCCAGCATGTAATGATGGGGACTCTAAACAGACTGCCTGTGCAAACAGTGAGGAAGGTGGGGACGACGTCAAGTCATCATGGCCCTTACGTCCGGGGCTACACACGTGCTACAATGGATGGTACAGCGGGCAGCTACATAGCAATATGATGCTAATCTCTAAAAGCCATTCACAGTTCGGATTGGGGTCTGCAACTCGACCCCATGAAGTTGGATTCGCTAGTAATCGCGTATCAGCAATGACGCGGTGAATACGTTCCCGGGCCTTGTACACACCGCCCGTCAAGCCATGAAAGTTGGGGGTACCTAAAGCATGTGACCGCAAGGAGCGTGTTAGGGTAAAACCGATAATTGGGGCTAAGTCGTAACAAGGTAGCCGTACCGGAAGGTGCGGCTGGAATACCTCCTTTCTAGAGTATCGCGGATCGGTGCTCGTCACGTATATATGATTGAATAAGAAGAAAAACATCAGAAGAAAGTGCCCGCCCCGGATGGAGCGGTCCCTGAGAAGATAGATGAACAGAATAGCTAGTCCCGTAGCTCAGTTGGTTAGAGCACTACACTGATAATGTAGGGGTCAGCAGTTCAAATCTGCTCGGGACTACGAAAGAAAAAGGGGAATTAGCTCAGCTGGCTAGAGCACCTGCCTTGCACGCAGGGGGTCAACGGTTCGAATCCGTTATTCTCCACGTTCTTAGTACCAAGTATCAAGTACCTGGTATGAAGATGACTGTATAGCGATATATAGAAGTCTAAATACTAATATCTAGCTACTGGTTACTAAAAAAAGAGTTCTTTGACATATTGAAAGAGAAAAAAAATTACAAGAGAAGACAACAGTATAGAGACAATGCTGGTATGTGTTTGAAGTAACGGGGAGACCCTCGGTCCAGGCCGAACGAACCGTCACCTAGCATATCGGTATATATATCAAAAGCAGCCGCATAGTAGCAAAAGGCTATGTCGGTGAAGAAAGTAAATAAGGGCACACGGGGGATGCCTAGGCTCTCAGAGGCGAAGAAGGACGTGATAAGCTGCGATAAGCTTTGGGGATTGGCAAATGCGAATTGATCCAAAGATTTCCGAATGGGGCAACCTGACTATTTGAAGAATAGTCGTATGATACGCGAACGCGCTGAACTGAAACATCTAAGTAGGCGTAGGAGAAGAAAATAACAATGATTTCCCAAGTAGTGGCGAGCGAACGGGAAAGAGCCCAAACCGATTATGTTACGGCATAGTCGGGGTTGTAGGACCACGATATTGTACAATGCTATGAACTGGAAGCAGGTGGGAAACTGCGCAATAAGGGTGAGAGCCCCGTACAGGTAAAGAATGTTGACATAGTGGTATCCTGAGTACCGCGGGACCGGAGAAATCCTGTGGGAATCCACCAGCACCATCTGGTAAGGCTAAATACTCCTGAGAGACCGATAGTGAACCAGTACCGTGAGGGAAAGGTGAAAAGAACCCCGAACAGGGGAGTGAAAAGAACCTGAAACCGTGTGCTTACAAGCGGTTGGAGCAGACAAGTTCTGTGACAGCGTGCCTTTTGCATAATGAGCCTACGAGTTACTCTTGTCTGGCAAGGTTAAGTCCTTCAGGGACGCAGCCGAAGCGAAAGCGAGTCTTAATAGGGCGCATAGTCAGATGAGGTAGACGCGAAACCTTGTGATCTACCCTTGGGCAGGTTGAAGTTGCAGTAACATGTAATGGAGGACCGAACCGATAAACGTTGAAAAGTTTCCGGATGACCTGAGGGTAGGGGTGAAAGGCCAATCAAACTGGGAAATAGCTCGTACTCCCCGAAATGTTTTTAGGAACAGCGTCGGCATCGAGTTTAATAGAGGTAGAGCTACCGATTGGGTGCGGGGGAGTCAAATCCTACCAAATCCAGACGAACTCCGAATGCTATTAAATATGGCCGGCAGTGAGGCTTTGGGTGCTAAGGTCCAAGGCCGAGAGGGAAAGAACCCAGACCATCAGCTAAGGTCCCCAAATTCGTTCTAAGTTGAACTAACGAGGTCCGGTTGCCCAGACAGCTAGGATGTTGGCTTGGAAGCAGCCATTCATTTAAAGAGTGCGTAACAGCTCACTAGTCGAGCGGCCGGGCGTGGATAATAAACGGGCATCAAGAACGGTACCGAAGCTATGGATTTGCATTGAAATATATGCATCTGGTAGGGGAGCATTCCATATGGGGCGAAGATATCTGGTAATGGGTGTTGGACCGTATGGAAAAGCAAATGTAGGCATAAGTAACGATAAGGCGGGTGGGAAACCCGCCCACCGAAAGACCAAGGTTTCCTGATCAACGTTAATCGGATCAGGGTCAGTCGGGACCTAAGGCGCACCCGAAGGGGGCAAGCCGATGGACAACTGGTTAATATTCCAGTACTCTTCATAACTGCGATGTGGTGACGGAGTAGTGACACTGCCGCGAACTGACGGAATAGTTCGTTGAAAGGCGTAGGTATAGGAACGGTAGGCAAATCCGCCGCTCCTGCTGAAACCCAATAGTACAGCAAAGCTTCGGTGGCGCTGATAGAGCAGGTAAACAGACTTCCAAGAAAACCCGCTAAGCTTCAGGTTATGAAGACCCGTACCGCAAACCGACACAGGTGGTCGAGGAGAGAATCCTAAGGTGCTCGAGTGAGTCATGGCTAAGGAACTCGGCAAAATGGCCCTGTAACTTCGGGAGAAGGGGCGCTGTCTCGTAAGAGCAGCCGCAGTGAAAAGGCCCAGGCGACTGTTTAACAAAAACATATGGCTTTGCAAAATCGCAAGATGAGGTATAAGGCCTGACACCTGCCCGGTGCTGGAAGGTTAAGAGGGGATGTCATCGTAAGAGAAGCATTGAATCGAAGCCCCAGTAAACGGCGGCCGTAACTATAACGGTCCTAAGGTAGCGAAATTCCTTGTCGGGTAAGTTCCGACCTGCACGAATGGTGTAACGATCTGGGCGCTGTCTCAGCCATGAGCTCGGTGAAATTGTGGTATCGGTGAAGACGCCGATTACCCGCAACGGGACGGAAAGACCCCATGCACCTTCACTATAGCTTAACATTGAGATTGGGTACAGGATGTGTAGGATAGGCGGGAGATGTTGAAGCGTGTTCGCCAGGATGCGTGGAATCAACCTTGAAATACCGCCCTTTCTGTATTCGGTTTCTAACTCCCTAATGGGGAGGACATTGTTTGGTGGGTAGTTTGACTGGGGTGGTCGCCTCCAAAAAGGTAACGGAGGCTTTCAAAGGTAAGCTCAGTACGCTTGGTAACCGTACGTGGAGTGCAATGGCATAAGCTTGCTTGACTGTGAGACCGACAAGTCGAACAGGGTCGAAAGACGGACATAGTGATCCGGTGGTTCTGTATGGAAGGGCCATCGCTCAAAGGATAAAAGGTACGCTGGGGATAACAGGCTGATCTCCCCCAAGAGCTCATATCGACGGGGAGGTTTGGCACCTCGATGTCGGCTCGTCACATCCTGGGGCTGGAGAAGGTCCCAAGGGTTGGGCTGTTCGCCCATTAAAGTGGCACGCGAGCTGGGTTCAGAACGTCGCGAGACAGTTCGGTCCCTATCTGTTGTGGGCGTTGGAAGTTTGAGTGGATCTGACCTTAGTACGAGAGGACCGGGTTGGACAGACCTCTGGTGAACCTGTTATGCCGCCAGGTGTACGGCAGGGTAGCTACGTCTGGAATAGATAAGCGCTGAAAGCATCTAAGTGCGAAACTAGCCACGAGATGAGACTTCCTTATAGGGTCGTAGAAGATGACTACGTTGATAGGCCATAGGTGTAAAGGTTGAGAGACCAAAGCCAAGTGGTACTAATAGCCCGAAGCTTTCTCATGCAGAGACACACTGTTGTCTTCCTCTTTAATTTTTGAAACAAA
>NZ_JANUEB010000017.1:0-3075 GCF_024810095.1 Sphingobacterium sp. BIGb0165
AAAAGAGATAGCTTCAAACGCTCTGACAGAAATGATTCATCACGATCTTTTGACAGAAAAGAAGGTTCTTTTGATAAAAGAGATAGCTTCAAACGCTCTGACAGAAATGATTCATCAAGATCATTCGACAGAAAAGAAGGTTCTTTTGATAAAAGAGATAGCTTCAAACGCTCTGACAGAAATGATTCATCACGATCTTTTGACAGAAAAGAAGGTTCTTTTGATAAAAGAGATAGCTTCAAACGTTTCGATAAGGATGACCGTTCCTCAAACAATCGCAGCAGAAGCTTTGATGAAAACAAGAGTTTTGACGATAAACAATACACCAAACGTCCTAAGAAGAAAGCCGAAACGTCAGCAGAAGATGACGGCTTAATACGTTTAAACCGTTATATTGCCAATGCAGGTATTTGCTCAAGACGTAAAGCAGACGAATTAATTGCTGCAGGTGTAATATGGGTAAATGGTGAAGCTGTTACTGAATTAGGTACCAAAGTTGATCCAGCTACAGACGAAATCCGTTACAACAACGAGCGTTTAAAGCGTGAGAAGATGGTTTATGTTTTACTTAATAAACCAAAAGACTACATTACAACGACAGATGATCCTCAGGAACGTCATACGGTAATGGAACTTGTATCCAAAGCAACCAAAGAACGAATCTATCCAGTAGGACGTCTTGACAGAAACACGACCGGATTACTTTTGATGACAAACGATGGCAACCTTGCGGAAAAACTTTCTCACCCCCGTAATAGCATCAGCAAAATATACAATATAGAACTTAACAAGAGTCTTACGCAAGGAGATTTCAACAAGATTAATTTTGGTATTGAATTAGAAGACGGCGTAATCAAACCGGATGATTTAAGCTATGTACAAGGCGGTTCTAAAAGAGAGATAGGGATTCAGATCCACTCTGGCAAAAATCGTATAGTACGTCGTATTTTCGAGTCTCTTGGTTATGAAGTTGTGAAGTTAGATCGTGTTGTATATGCTAACTTGACGAAAAAGGATTTACCACGTGGACGTTGGAGATATTTAGAAGAAAGAGAAATTGTTCAATTGAAACATTTGATCTAATCAAATCTCATTTGATAAATAAAATAAAGGACGGTCATTCAGTTAACCGTCCTTTATTTTTTATATTTGCACCTGAGATAAGAAGAGTATAAAAAATAAAAGAATATGACTGATCCAAAAACACTTTCATCCGTAGCGGAATTCCATAAAACATTCCAACATCCGATCCTGGATACACCCACAATTCCTTCTGAGCAAAGATGCGCATTACGGGTTTCGTTGATAGCTGAGGAATTAAAAGAACTAGAAGAAGCTATCCAAGATAAAGATCTTGTGGAAATTGCAGATGCCTTATGTGACATTCAATACGTCCTCGCTGGAGCGGTTCTTGAATTTGGTTTAAAAGATAAATTTTCAGCACTTTTTGATGAAGTGCAACGTTCTAATATGAGTAAAGCTTGCAATGACGAAGCAGAGGCAGTCGCTACTCATGAGCATTACAAACTTAAAGGAGTGGAATCTTACTATAAAGAAGTTGATGGAAAATTTCTGGTTTTTAGAACGGCTGACAATAAAACACTAAAGTCTATCAATTATTCTCCAGCAGATCTGAAATCCATTGTCGAAGGATAATTTGACTTACAGTATAGCATAAAATAAATAGGGCTTCCGTTTGGAAGCCTTATTTATTTTATGGTTGACCAATTCGATTCTTCTTATTGAATTGGTTATATGAATTATCTCTTTTGCAATCGTAAGTCTATAATAAAATTAAAAGAGACTACCTTGCAAGACTTTCCGTGCTTCCAGACCTTTGTCAATATAAGTCTGGATACCAGACTTGGGTAATCCCCAGTTTGGTGCGATCAACAATTCCTTATCGGCAATACCGAAAATACGTTGAATAATCAAATCAGGACGTAGACGTGGTATAAATTTCGACAGGAAGTCCGTATAGCCTTCCATAGAGAATAAGTCAAAAGGTTCACGCTTATATTTTACGCCCATAATAGAGCCCTCTACAATATGCAAATGGTGCAATTTAACGAACTTAATCTGTGGAAACCGATTAATCTCATCAGCGTATTTTAACATCATCTCCTCCGTCTCCCATGGAAATCCGAAAATAGTATGCACACAAAGCTCTAAAGGTGTATCCTTTAACATATCCATAGCCTTAATGAATTCATCGTGCGAGCAACCTCTATTGATCCTTTCCAAGGTGTCATTATAAATCGATTCCATTCCCATTTCCAAATCTACATCATAACGATCGGTATAAGATTCCAATAATGCAATTTTTTCAAAGTCCAAACAATCTGGACGTGTACCCACAGAAAGACCTAGTGTATTTTCGGGATCTATGCTTAACGCTTCATCATACATCATTTTCAGCAAATGTGTTGGCGCATACGTATTGGTATTGGGTTGGAAGTAAATAATAAATTTTTCTGCACCATAACTGTTACGCGCGCGTTCAATGCCTGACTCCACCTGTTCACGTATAGAGGGAATTTTTCGCGCAGTATCGGGTGTAAACGAATCCACATTACAGTAAGTACAGCCACCATAGCCCTTGCTGCCATCTCTATTGGGACAAGTGAAATTGCCATCGACAATCACTTTAAATACTTTCTGCCCGTTATATTTTTGCTTTAAATAAGCGCCGTAATGATTATACGGCTTAATTCCGTTATCCAATAATGTACCCATTGCGCCGCAAAGTTACTCAATAAAAACCATAAATAGATTACTACTCAGGAACAAAGCGCTATAGCATCGTCCATTCTTCTGTCATTTTCTTCTTGGCGGGGCCAGTAATCGCTGGGAAATATACTACAAGGTACTAGCGCAGTACTTTAGATCATGGCCATATAAATCTGTACCTGACAGTGCTATTCCGGAGCGTTACCGAAGTGGGCTTCTGTACCGGAGCCATTGATCTTTGGGATCTTTTGGGCAGTATGTAAACGAAAGAAGCCCTTGACTGTTTCCAGCAAGGGCTTCCGTGTAAAAAAAGGCACCGACCTACTCTCCCACCTGTTACGGCAA
>NZ_JANUEB010000018.1:0-2487 GCF_024810095.1 Sphingobacterium sp. BIGb0165
TGTATATATCGGTGCATAACGGGCCACTTGTATCGGCGATATAGGTCCACTTGTATCGGTAATTGCGGGCCAGTTTAAACAAAGTATTATTTTGCAGAGCACTAACTCTGTAAGATATGGCTGGTCACCGCATAGATATGTTAGATATTCAACGTATAATTCAATTAAAAGCCCGTGGGGAGAGTAATCGCTCCGTCGCCAGGTTGCTGGGCATCAACCGAAAGACAGTCAATGAATATGTACTTCACCTGAAGACAACGGGAAAAGATTTTTTCGAACTGGAAGATCTAGATGAAACGTCGCTTGCGTCTGTATTGCCTCAGCCGAAAGTATTCATTAAACCGGATGCGTACCAGGAACTCTCAGATATGTTTCCAGAATTCAAGCGCTCTATGCAAAGTTCTGGATTTACTTACCTCAACATTTGGGAACAGTACCGTGAGCGTTATCCGCAGGGTTACGGTTACACACAATTCAAGGAACATGTTCAGAAAGCTTTTGCAGTGCAGCACGCCACTATGCATATTGATCATAAGATGGGCGAAAAGCTCCTTGTTGATTATGCTGGCGACCGTCTCAACCTGACAGATAGAGCGTCGGGCGAATTGCATCCGGTAGAACTTTTTGTTTGCGTTCTTGCTGGTACGGGGTACACCTATGTTGAGGCTAGCGAAAGTCAGGGAAAAGCATCTTTTCTAGGCAGTATGAGGCGCGCTCTAGAGTTCATAGGGGGTGTCCCAAAGCTGATCATCACCGACAATCTAAAGTCTGCGGTTACCCGTTCCCATCGTTATGAACCGGAACTGAATCGTGACTTTAAGTTATTTGCGTTGCATTACGGAACAGCGGTAATAGCCACACGTGCCTATAAACCCAAAGACAAGGCATTGGTTGAACATGCCGTCAGGCTGGTTTATCAACGTATTTGTTTTCATCTGAAAGACCGGGTGTTCTTCGACCTGCATTCCCTCAACGTGGCGATCCGTCCTTTGCTGGAGGCATATAACCAGCGAAAGTACCAACTAAAGCAAACTAGTCGTGAACAGTTGTTCCTAGAGCACGAAAAACTTCTTCTATCTCCATTGCCGGCACAACCTTTTACATTATTGGTACACAAGTCTGCTACTGTACAGAAGAACTATCATATCTTTCTCAGTGATGATCGCCATTACTACAGCGTACCATATCAGTATATCGGTAAAAAAGTTGATGTACGCTACAATGAGATCTCCGTAGAGGTCTATCACCAGAGCAAACGGATAGCCTCACATATCAGAAGCCGTAAAAGTGGCGGTTATACCACCCATAAGAGCCACATGCCCGATAACCATCGCTTCATGCAGGAATGCAGTGTAGAGAGCTTTCTTTACTGGGGGAAGTCCCAGGATACGATGATCCACCGTTATCTGGAAGAAGTATTCGCCAGGCGTCCCCATCCTGAACAGGCATTTCGATCCTGCTGGGGTATACAACGTCTGGGAAAGATATACGGAATCGAACGACTAAAGAAAGCTTGTCACCGTGCCATGGCATTTGATCAGTATGGTTACAAAATACTGGAATCCATCCTTAAACAGGGACTCGATAAGCAGGACTTAGCGGACGAACCTGCTGCGATGCCAGTTCATGAAAACCTACGGGGAGCAACTTATTATTCTTAACATAAACAGATATATGAACGTACAACAAACCATTGAAAAAATGAAAGAGCTGCGACTGCATGGCATGTTACTGGCCTATCGCAGCAGTATCGAATCACAGGGACATCTACAGTTGACTCCTGATGAGCTACTTACCATCCTGGTCGACGCCGAGTGGCAGGACCGTTCCAACAAAAAAGTCACCCGGCTGACTCAGGCGGCAGCTTTCCGTTATCAGTCAAATCTTTCTGATATTGATTATCAGGCCTCTCGAGAACTGGACCGGGATCTGCTGACAAGGCTCTCCTGTTGCCAGTTCATCCAGCAGAAGGAGAATATTCTTATAGTGGGGCCAACTGGTGTGGGTAAGAGCTATGTGGCGTCTGCTCTAGGCCATCAGGCTTGTGCTATGGGGTATCGGGTGGCTTATTATAATACTGCTAAACTATTCGCCAGACTCCATTCGGCCAGAGCGGACAACTCGCTTTTCAAAGAAATCGCACGAATCGAAAAACAGGATCTTTTGATATTGGATGACTTTGGCCTGCAGAGCTTGGACAAGCCACAGAGAGATCTACTCATGGAGATCATTGAGGATAGACACAATAAAAAGTCTACAATAATCGCCTCTCAATTGCCTGTTAGTGCATGGTACGAAGTTATTGGCGAAGGAACAATAGCGGACGCGATACTGGACAGACTCGTGCATGGTGCGCACAGATTGTCTTTATCTGGCGAGTCTATGAGAAAAGTGAAAAAATAATCTTATAATTGTTGGCCCGTAATCACCGATACGGGTGGCCCATATTCAAGCGATAGGCTTGGCCCGGAATAACCGATATACACA
>NZ_JANUEB010000019.1:0-2129 GCF_024810095.1 Sphingobacterium sp. BIGb0165
GCAAAATAATACTTTGTTTAAACTGGCCCGCAATTACCGATACAAGTGGACCTATATCGCCGATACAAGTGGCCCGTTATGCACCGATATATACAGACGTATAACAGATCCATGTATATCAATATGATTGTACTTCCTCCTATTTAATTTGTAAGGTAAGCCCGTGTAATTGAAATTTAATATGGTTACATCTTTCGGTTCTATATATCTGCCGTCTACATATTGATCTTCTGGAATGTTTTTTAAGTGGTGTTTATCGATGATAATTTTGGAATCAATCGGATCCTCTGCACAATAATCGAAATTATAATCTACATTCGCTGAGTTGCTGACCAACTTAAGATATTCATACAAATTAGCCTTTATTATTTCAAAATCTACATTAATTTTCTTTAATTTTTTCTCTGCCTCCTCTTCCTTCCCAATAGTATTAAATAGTGATAAACACTCTTTCAATAATTTGTAATATGTCATTTCAATATCAACCCAGTTTCGTTCACGTTGATGACTCATTAAACGCAAAAACAATTCTGATTTTGAAGTTAAATAAAATCTATACATAATATCATTAGAGATAAAATCCGGACTATACCCATCCGATCCAGAATTAAATTCCGTGATCAACCACATAGCTAGCTGTTTATAATCGGTTATTTCCCTGCAGTTGTTACCTTGAAAAATTCTATCATGAGATATTTCAATTAATTCTCTATACTTTCCATCATCTTTTGAGGAGCTTTCGAAACAATTACATAGGTACCAGATCAGAAAATCTGTATATTTTGTAGGCAATTTATTATGGATGTCGAAACCATTTCCAACAATGATAAGTTTATTCATAATGTCAAGCTAAGTTAAAAGATGCATTAGTTATAAATATTACAATTGTGCCATCATCATTTAGTTTTTGGTATTTAGGTGTTATAATTACGACATATTATCAATACTTAGAACTTTAAGCAAACCTTTTAATTTCATTAATATTTCATCAAAGGTCACTATTTCAACATTTTTTTGACTCGATCTTAATAACTCAAAGCAACGTCGCTGAGAATCAGTGAGCATGCTTTTTGTACCAATGACAAGTATGCATTTGGGGTCAAATGATGGATTGTTTCTGCCGAAATCTTTTATAAAATTATCTTTTTGATCTAGACATTGTGCTATCCCAGCGGATAATTCGTCAGACATTGGAAAGACATCCGGTTTTCGGTAAGCAATCTTTTTAAAAAGATCTTTTTTATGTGTTTTGGTTTCTAGTAACGCATAATTATCTTTGAAACCGTTTTCGAATAAGAAATCAAGAATCCGTCCTTGATCATTATCTATAGTTTTTCCCCCGACATATGCTTCTTTTTTACGCAAGATAACCTCATAGGGAAAAAGGTGAGACAATATCCAAGCATTTTTCTCAAAAAATGCTTGCCATTGTTTTTCATTGTCTTTATTTGAAGAAGATAATTTCTCAAATTGTTTAATAACATCTTCAATATAGACCTTATTGATCTGTTCCTTACTATTGATAAAATTAGATGTTGTCTTAATGATACTGGGTGGGATAAGATCAAGTATTGACGAAAGAGCGTTCAAGTCCTCTTGGTTAATTTTAGCAAAAGAATCATATTTTCCAAGAAAACGGCTAAGCTCCCCACTTGGCATATATCGTTTAGAAAGTGTGATAGTTGAATTTATCCTACACAAGCCTTTATTTATTAAAAATGTTTTTTCCTTATCATATGTCATCTTTTCTTTATAAATTTCATTGAGTATTGTTTTTAAATCCGCCCAATTTAATGAAATATGATCTTGCCTGAAGCTATTGGTAATATTAATTCCTATAGTATAATTAAAAACATCCCTATATTTCAGGTAAAGACCGGCAAAAAAATGTCTAGCCCTGAGTGTTTTAAGCCCATATTTTCCTGTCACACGAAAATCATGTGGAATATCCTCAATACTGTCCCAGCCGACCATCTCAAGTTTTCTTATCCGTTTCGGTTTTAGAGATCCCTCCTTTTGATCTATTGAATAGGGTGTATATATCGGTGCATAACGGGCCACTTGTATCGGCGATATAGGTCCACTTGTATCGGTAATTGCGGGCCAGTTTAAACAAAGTATTATTTTGC